>NZ_FYEK01000013.1 GCF_900187885.1 Thermoflexus hugenholtzii JAD2
TGTCCAAGAGCACGGCGGTGCGCAGGCTGCGCGGGCCCTGGCTCCGCAGATGGGCCTGCAAATACCGCAACGTCAGCCCCGCGTCCACGATGTCCTCCACCAGCAACACGTCCCGAAAGGTTGTCACCTCTATCCAACTAAGTTCACCCAATCCACGCCGATGTCCTTACAACGGCGATAAAGTTTTCGATCAGCGGTCCAGAAGGGAGCGCCAAGCTGCTCGCTGAGCGCCAGATATTGAGCATCATAGGTCGTCATTTGCCCCAGGCGCTCCGCCCATATCAGGGCCTGAGCCAGCAGCTCCGGGCTTGCGGACACCCGTTGGATCGGCAAGCCGAAACGGTGAATCAATCCCTCCAGGGCGGCCTCTCGTGACAACAGATTCTGGGCCCACTGCTTGCGCAGCGCTGCGGCAATCTCATAGTCCCAGAGCGCAGGGACCACTAAGTTCACCCCCTGTCGCAACCATTCTTCCATGCGGTCCCGGCATGCGCGGGAATACAACAGCGGGCAGACCAATGCCACCCCGATGTTGGCATCTATGACGACGGTTTCCACGCTTCCTCCATCCGACGCTCGTGGGCTTCTCGAACCTCCCGCACCGGATCGCCCGGATAGATTCCATAGCGAGCTTCTGCCTCGGCTCGGATGCGGTCCAGTTCAGCCAGGATCCGAAGCGCTTCGGGTTGAGGGGTCAGTCGGCGGCCCGGAAGCGGCGGATGTTCCCCCTGCCTGGACTTCAGAAAACGGATGAAGTCCAGGACCTCCAGGATGCGATCCTCCGCCAGTCCTTCCAATTCCTGGAGGATGAGCTCCCGAATACCAGTGTGGTCCATCACTTCCTCCTGGCAGTCGGGCCTAAGCGGATCCAATGACCCGGCTGCGCGATTGCTCGTGTTCAGCATAGCACAACGAACGGAGAAGAGACAAAGGACCCCATCCCCACGCAGGGAATCCCGCTCTCGCTGCTTCACAGGAAGCGCACCGCCCCGATGTAGGGCAGGTGGCGGTAGTGCTCCGCCCAGTCGATCCCGTAACCCACGACGAAAAGATCCGGGAT
>NZ_FYEK01000014.1 GCF_900187885.1 Thermoflexus hugenholtzii JAD2
GGGAGGAAGGCCTGGGGGTGTTGGACGGCCAGCTGGCGGTAGAGTTCCACCGCTTCCTGGGTGGCCGTTAGGGCCTCCTCCCGCCGGCCCAACTCGGAGAGCCCGGCGCCCAGGTTGTGGAGGCTCAGCGCCAGGTTGGGGAGGAAGGCCTGGGGGTGTTGG
>NZ_FYEK01000015.1 GCF_900187885.1 Thermoflexus hugenholtzii JAD2
GCCACCCGGCGCACCATCCCGTCCTTGTCCTGGAGGGCCTGGGTGAGGGCGGGGAGGGCCGGGGGGTCGCCGATGTTCCCCAGGGCCTCGGCTGCCGCCCGGCGCACTTCCGCATCCTCATCTTGGAGGGCTCGGAGGAGGGCGGGGAGGGCCGGGGGGCCCATCTTCTCCAGGACCTCGGCTGCCGCCCGGCGCACCCCCCCGTCCTCATCCTGGAGGGCCTGGGTGAGGGCGGGGAGGGCCGGGGGGTCGCCGATGTTCCCCAGGGCCTCGGCTGCCGCCCGGCGCACGTCCGCATCCTCATCTTGGAGGGCTTGGAGGAGGGCGGGGAGGACCGGGGGGCCCATCTTCTCCAGGGCCTGCACCGCCGCCCGGCGCACGTCCGCATCCTTATCCTGGAGGGCCCTGCGCAGCTCAGGGCCCAGGTGCTCCCATATCCCCTTGGCGTAGCCGCTCTCCGCGGCCAGCTCGGCGGTTAGGAACAGGTCGCGGCGCAGGAAGCGCTCTTCCGGCGAGCGGGCGCGCAGGATCCTGCGCAGCAGGCCCAGGGCCTCCGCTTCGGGCAGCGAGCCGACCAGCAAGGCCAGCGGCTCGCGCCACTCCGGAAGATGCAGGCGCGGCCGCAGGAAGCGCCACGCCCGCCGGGCGTCCCGCTCCCATGCCTCCTTCAGGCGCAGGGCCACGAAATACTCCCGCAGCGTCTGGTGGCTGAAGACGTAGCGGTAACGCACCCTTCCATCTTCCGCCTCCGGCAGGCGGGCGAGGAGGCCGGTCTGCTCCCGCAGGCGGCGCAGCCCCTCGGCCGCCTCCTTATCGTCCTGCGCCACCCGGAAGGCTTGCAGCGCCTCGCGCAGATCCGCCTCTTCGTTCCCCCCGCCGATATGCAGGTGCCATGCCAGCGCCTGGAGGGCCTGAAGGAAGCGCGGCTTTTCCTCCTCCTTCGCGCCGCGCCGTTTGGCGCGCTCCCAGGCCTCCTCCACCCACAGGCGGTAGAGGTCGGCGCGGCCCCGGGCGACCTCGCCGGTTTGGGCGTAATGCTGGGCGCTCAGGCGCAGGAGCAGGGGGTTATCCAGCAGGCGGCCCAGGGCCGGGTGGGCCCGCATCTGCTCCAGCAACCGCCGCGCCTGCGCCTCGGCCTCCTCATCGGTCCACTCGGGTTTCAGGGCAGCCAGCCAGCCGCGCAGGTAGGGCAGGGCTTCGCCTTCGGGGTGCTCAAAGGGCTTGAGGGTGTATTCGCGCAGCCCTCGCAGGGGTTGAAACCCGGCCGGGCGGGAGGCCAGGATCACCCATCCGGCCCCGCTGTCGGCGAAGCGCTGGATGCGCTCGCGCACGGCCCCGCGGAGGCCCTCCGGCACCTCGTCCAGCCCGTCCAGCAGGACGAGCAGGCCGAGGTCTTGTTGCCCGGCGCGCAGCAGCGCCTCCGCTTCGTCCTCGGGGCATTGTAGCCATTCGCGCACCTCCATGCGCAGGGCGTCCCACAGGGTCTCCTTCTCGGCGATGGGGTGGGCCCGGGCTTGCAGGTTCAGCAGGATCGGGACGTAGGGACGCTGGACCCTCAGCCGCGCGATGTGCCAGTTTTCCTCCGCGCGGGCGAAGCACAGCCCGATGAACCGCAGGGCGGTGGATTTCCCCGCCCCCGGCTCGCCCAGCAGGGCCAGGTTTTCTCTCTTCTCCAGCACCTCCTCCAGCGGGACCGGCGGCGGGGGCGGCTGGGGGGAAGGGGGCACGCCGGCGTGCTGAAAGCGCAACTCGGCCGGGTCGAGGTCGGGACGCGGCGGCTCGGTCCCCTTCGGTTCGGGTCGCTCCCGCGCCTGGAGCATGAAGAAGACGCGCTCCAGCGGCAGGCGGCGTTCCTCGCCGTGCACGGTGACTGTCAGGTATCGCCATTCCTCCGCGACGGCGCGCCGGTAACGCGCGATCAGGTCGTTCAGGGATTGTGCGCCCATGCCTCCTTGGCCCCTTTCCATCCGATGCGGCTCGTCGGATCGGGCGGACGCCCCCTTCCCATGGCGATTATAGCGATGCGGGGGGCTCTGGCTTGAGGATGGCCAGGACGGGGTAGAGCTCCGGGCGACCGGGCTCGATGGCGATCTCCTCGAAGGCCGGGTTCTCCGGCGAGAGAAACCATTTCCCGTTGCGGTAGTTCAGTCGCTTGATCAGGAAGGCCCGGTGGGCCTGGGTGTGGTAATCCTCCACCAGGACGGCCAGCACCAGCCTCCCCCGCCACGCGCGCCACTCGTTCGGGTCCCGCGCCGCCGGCCCCGGGATCCGCCGCGCCAGGATCAGGTCCCCGGGCTCGATGCCCGCACCCCGCATGCTCTCCCCCTCCACCCGGAGCACGATCAGCTCCTCCCGACGCGCCACCACTATCGGCGCCATATCCGCCTCCACATACACCCGATACACCTGCTCCCCCACGCACAGTCGCTCGATTTGAACCTCCGCCGAATCCGAAAGGCGCTCCGCGGTCTGAGGGTCCAGGAACTGAAGGTCCCCCGCTTGAGGATGGGTGTCCGGGAGCAGGATGAGGGAGAGCAGGGCCAGGCGGGCGGGCCGGAGCGGGCCTCCCGGCGTCGAGATGGGCTCCGCCGGCGTCCTTTCCGGAGCCTCCTCCCGTGGAGGCTCCGCGGCAGCGAGGTGTCGATCGCGGAGGATCTCCCCGATGATCTCCCGCGCCCAACGGAGCCATTCCGCCAGCTCCGGCGATGTCATGCCCTGCAGCGCGGCCGCCCGCTGCCGGTCCTGCAGCAGCCGCTCCGCCCGCCGCGCCAGCTCCAGGGCCCATGCCGGATCCTCTCTGCGCAGCCAGAAGGCCCCCAACAGCGCCGCGAGCGCCTCCGCCAGGGCCGGGCCGTGAAACCGAAGGGCGCGGAGGATCTCCGTCAGGGGCTGCCGCAGGGCGCCCGGGGGCAGATACCCCGCCCACCGGTCCAGGGCCATCCCGACCAGCTGCGCCCCGATCCGACCGGGCATGGCCGCCCCCGGCCCGGCCAGGGAGTCCACCGGCACGGACAGCAGGAGATGGCAGAGGGCGCGCAGCCGCTCCGGATCCAGCGGGTCCTGATCCAGCAGCGCCCGGAGCGCCTGCAGGGCCGGATGCCCGCCTTCATTCAAGGTCCGAATCAGATGGGAAAGCAGGCGACGCTCCTGCTCCACCGGACGCGCCTCCTGTGTCGCCCTGGGGGCTCTGTATGATCCGCTGCAGGTGATGGAACAGCTCCAGCAACTCCTTGGGGGTCAGCAGGGCCATCTCCGGCTGGGCCCAGTGCTGCACCAGCTCCACCAGCCGCAGGAGCAGGCGATGAAGCCCCCGCTGGGGGTCCTCCGCGGACCACTCCTCGCGGACCACCGCGGTGATGGCCTCCAGCAGCTCCCGCTGGCCCATGGCCCGGGCCAGCTCCCGCTGGCGCAGCTGCTCCCGCACCGCCCGGGATTGCATGTGCACCACCCACCCCCGCCAGGGCACCTGCCAGTGCTCCAACCACGCCTGGCGGATCAGCGGCTCCACTTCCGGCCGGGGCATGGGCGGGGTGAAGGCGAAGTGCAGGATCTGCGCGTTCCACCGCGCCGCCTGCTCCTCCAGCTCGGCGCGGATCTCCTCCCGGATCTGCTCCCAGCGCACCGGGATCGGCGCGTCCTCCGGGGGTCGCTCCGGGATCCCCCGCGTGTTTCGCTGCTCTGCAGGCTCCCCGGCGAACCGGGGCGGCTGGGCCTGGGCACCTTCCGGGCTGGTGTAAGGGGACCACAGCTCATCGAACCACAGGGTGCCCAGCCGGCGGGCCAGGCGGTTTCGGGCCTCGTCGGCCAGCTCGCCGGCCCAATCCACGCCATAGCCCCGGTCCCGGGAGCCGGTGTCCAGGGCGTAGGCCATGCGGATCAACCGGGCCTCCCCGGCCGCGTCCCCGGGCTCCCAGCGCAGCCGCGCGCCGAGCTCCAGCCGCGCCTGCACCGGCAGCCCATCCTGGGTCCATGCGTTCACCTGCCGGCGGCGGATCTGCGGACGAAGATCCAGGACCAGGGCCGGGCGTTCGAAGGGCCTCAGGCGATGTTCCCCCGGACCGATCAGCCGGACGAAGACACCGCCCCGCTCCAGCAGGACCAGGCAGCTCTCGTGCACGACCAGAGTGCCCGGGCCGCCGATCCGGACCAGGGGGGACGTGCGGGTCGCTGCGGTGAGGTCCCCGTCCCGCGCGTGGCCCACCGGGGTTCGCGCGTGGGGGAAGAACAGCGCCCGCAGGAGGAAGCCGAGGGCCTCACCCCAGCGGACCTGATACATCCGCGCGACGAAGTTGGAGGCCTGAACCAGCATGAAGGCGGCGATCGCTCCTTCCATCAGAAGGCCCAGCCCGCAGCCGAGCCCCAAGATCTCCCCGATCCGCTCCCCCCGCCATGCGCCGATCAGGCATGCGCCGATCAGGAGGGGGATCAGAAGCAGGCCGGGCAGGCCGGCGGCGAAGACGATGGCCACCCGAAGGAGGAGCTCCATCAGCGCCCTCACGGGCTCCCTCCTTGCAGATACGTGCGGAGGTGGTTCAATTCCTCCGGCAGCAGCAACCCGCTCTTGCGGACCGCCGTGTCCAGCGTCTCCAGGAAGTGCAGGAGGATGAGATTGGGGGAGAGGGCGTCGCGGCCGCTCAGCACCTCCCGGAGGGCCTGGAGGGTCTCCATCTGGGCGGCATGACGGGCGCGGGCGTATTCCAGCAGCAGCTCGGATTCTGCCAGGCCGATCCAGCGGGCCAGCCGGGCGGCCCACTGGCTGCGCCAGACCTCCACCCGCTGGCGCCGGGCTTCCTCGGGCACCTCCGTCAGGGCGAGACGCAGTCGGTCCAGCCGGATCCCGGCCCGGCGCAGCTCCGGGACCAGCGTCCTCTGGATCTCTTGGGCCAGCCGGGCGAGGGGCGGATCCGGCCGCTCTGTTCCTTCCCGAGCCAGCCCGAACAGCTCATCGAAGAGGCGGTTGCCGATTTGGAGGGCAAGCTCCTCCCGGGCCCGGTGGGCGGCCAGCTCGAACCAGTGGAGCATCCGATCCTCATCGACGCGGGCGGCCCGGAGGGCCTGGGCGATGGACCGGGCGACGCGCGGGGCCGGATAGAAATAGGGGGACAATCCCCGCTCGACGGGAGGGGGACGCTGGGCGGCGAAGGCGGTGACGGTGCGGATCTGGAATCCAAGGGAGAGCCCGTCCTGGGTGCGGACCGTCACCGGATCCGGGTCGCTTCGGGGATAGCGCTGCGGGCGGAGATCTATGAAGGCGGTGATCTGCTCTCCCTCTCGCACCCACGTCAGCCCGGGGCCGGCGATGTGGAGGAAGCCGACTCCCCCCTCCACGGCCAGGGCGCTCCGGGCGTCCATCAGCCAGAGCCCGGGCCCCTGCCGGGGCTCCATGGAAGCGCGCGCCTGGCCCGCGTCCACCACCCCCAGGCTGCGCAGCCGGCCGAAGATCCAGGCGGCGAACGCCCGCCGCACAAGGCCGGCCTCGTGCGGCGCAGCGGGAGCTAAGGCAGGGAGGAGGAAGAAGAAAAGGAAAACCCCATACAGGATCATCGCGAGGAGCCAGAGGGCGAACAGGAACCCGGGGATCTTCGCCCAGCGGAGCCATCCGATCCCGCTCAGAAGCCCGACGAGGAGCAGCCCCAGCCATGCCCCGATTCTGCCTCTCCGCAGCATGCTTGCCTCCCCTGGAGGGACCCCCGTAGCGCGCCGCGATTTCCCGGGCCTCCTGATCCCCAACCCGGATCCCCATCTGGGGGCCCAGTGGAAGGGCATGGTTGCATCCCCGTATCTCCCGGAAAGGCCAGGGGAACGCCGCGAAATCGCCTGCAGATTTCAACTTTCAATTGTATTACCGCTGCAGGGTTGCTGCGAGCCATCACCCGTTCGTCCGATGGCCGGAAGAGAGCGCCCGTTCTGGAGAATGACCTCACACGCCGAGCCTCCCTTTTTGACGGGGCGGCGCTCCTGTGCTACGATGGAGCACCCTGGAGGTTCACCATGGGAGAGCGACGACAGCGACGGATCGGGGAGCTGTTGCGGGAGGAGTTGAGCGCCTTGATCGGGGAGCTGAAGGACCCCCGGGTGGCCGGGGTGACGGTCACCGCGGTGGAGCCGGCGCCGGATTTGACCATCGCCAAGGTCTATGTGACGACCTGGCCGGCGGATCCCGCCCGACGGGAGGAGGTGCTGGCCGGCCTGGAGCACGCGAAGGGTTACCTGAAGCACGAGCTGGCCGGCCGCGTCATCCTGCGCCGCATCCCCGATTTGGTGTTCAAATGGGACGACACCTTCGATCGCGCGGATCGCATCGAGCGCCTGATCTCCCGGCTCCACGGTGAGAAGGAGCAGCCCTCGGATGAGTCGTGAGCAGGCCCGACAGGCCCTGGAGCGGGCGCGCCGCGTGGCGGTGGCCACGCACATCACCCCGGATGCGGATGCCATCAGCAGCCTCATCGGGCTGACGCAGATCCTCCGCCGTCTGGGGAAGGAGGCGGAGCCGTTCTGCGATGATGAGCTGCCCCCGCGCCTGCGGGCGATCCCCCATGCCGAGGAGATCTCCCGCGTCGCCCATGGCTCCTTCGACCTCCTGGTCAGCCTGGACGCCAGCGACCCCGCCCGCCTGGGCCGAGCCTTCGCGGAGGTTGGAGAAGCTCCTTTGCTGAACATCGATCACCACATCACCAACACCGGCTTCGGAACGGTGAACTGGGTGGATCCCTCCGCCGTGGCCACGGCGGAGATGGTGTTGTGGCTGGCGGACGACCTGGGGGTGCCGCTGGATCGGGAGCTGGCTTCGATCCTGCTGGCCGGGATCTTGGGGGACACCATGGGACTGCGCACGCCCAACGTCACCCCCCAGGTCCTGCGGGAGGTCATCCGCCTGATGGAGGCGGGGGCCTCCCTGCCGACCCTGGTCGATGTCCTTTTCAACCGGCGCTCCTTCGCGGCCATCCGTCTCTTCGGCCAGGCCCTCGCGGGGGTCCGGCTGGAGGACGGCGTGATCTGGACGGTGGTCACGCGGGAGATGCGACAGACCTTGGGGCTGGGCCAGGCCAACGACCTCAGCCTCTCCAGCTTCCTGATCAGCGCCGAGGAGGCACGGATCGCCGCGGTCTTCACCGAGCGGGACGATGGCAAGGTGGAGGTGAGCATGCGGGCCCGACCCGGCTACGATGTGGCCCGCGTCGCCCTCGCCTTCGGCGGCGGCGGTCATCCCCCGGCCGCCGGCTGCTTAGTCCCCGGCCCGCTGGAGGAAGTCATCCCTCCGATCCTGTCCGCCCTGAAGGCCGCCGCGCGGGACGGCCGCACGGATCCTTCCGGATGAAGGAGGCCCCGTGGCTTCCACAGGACAACCGGTGCGGGTGGGCATCCTGACCATCAGTGATCGAGCGGCCCAGGGGATCTATGCGGATGAGAGCGGGGCCCTCCTGCGGCAGCAGGTCGCCGAGCGGCTGGGCTGGACCGTGGCCCACTATCGCGTGGTCCCCGATGAGGTCGAGGCGATCCAGCAAACCCTGCGGGCCTGGTGCGATGAGGAGGGGCTGGATCTGATCCTCACCACCGGGGGGACGGGGCTGGGCCCCCGGGATCTCACCCCGGAGGCGACGCGGCCCCTGCTGGAGCGGGAGGCACCGGGGATCGCGGAGGCGCTGCGGTTCTACGGGCTGCAGCGCACGCCTTTCGCCATGCTCTCCCGGGGCGTGGCTGGCCTCCGCGGGCGGACCCTGATCATCAACCTGCCGGGGAGTCCTCGGGCGGTGCAGGAGGCCATGGAGGTCCTGGTCCCTGTGCTCCCCCATGCCCTGGCCTTGACGCGGGGGGAAAGCGGCCCGGCGGCTGCCCACACCCTGCGGGCGTGAAACGGCTCAGCGGGCCAGCATCAACACCATATCGTAGTAGGCCAGGTTGGCCTCCCGCCGACGCTGGACCACCTCCTCCAAGGGAATCGTGACGATATCCCGACCCTGCAGGGCGGTCATCACCCCGCGCTCGCCTCCCAGCAGCGCCTCCACGGCCTTCACCCCCATGCGGGTGGCCAGCAGGCGATCGAAGGCCGTGGGGCTCCCGCCCCGCTGGATATGGCCCAGGATCGTGATCCGCACATCGAAGCCGATGGGATGGCTCTCCAGGAATTTGGCGACCTCCGTGGTGCGATAGGGGGAACCCTCCGCGATGACGATCAGGGCGTGGGTTTTGCCCCGCTCGTAAGCGTCCATCACCGCCCGGGCCACCTCCTCCAGGCGGGTCTCCCGCTCCGGGATCAGCACCATCTCCGCCCCGCCGATCACCCCGGCGATCAGCGCCAGATACCCGCAATCCCGCCCCATGGTCTCCACCAGGAACGCCCGCCCGATGGAGGAGGCGGTGTCCCGCAGCCGGTCGATGGCGTCGATGATGGTGTTGAGGGCGGTGTCCACCCCGATGCTCATGTTCGTGCCCCAGATGTCGTTGTCGATGCTGGCGGGGACGCCGACCACGGGGAAGCCACGCTGGTGGAGGGCCAGGGCGCCGCGCATGGAGCCGTCGCCGCCGATCACCACCAGCCCCTCGATCCCATGCTGGTTCAGGCGCCGCAGGGCCTTGCGTTGCCCCTCCTCCGTCATAAACTCCTTCGAGCGGGCGGTCTGAAGAATGGTCCCGCCGCGCTGGATGATGCCGCCCACGTCCCGAGGGCGGAGCTCCACGATCTCCCCCTCGATCAGGCCCTGGAACCCCCGACGGATCCCCATGACCCGCAGGCCGTGATAGGCGGCGGTGCGCACCACCGCCCGGATGCAGGCGTTCATGCCCGGCGCATCCCCTCCGCTGGTCATCACCCCAATGCACCGCATCCCGCATCACCTCCGTGGCGGCTTTCAAGCGGGTCGCTTCCGAAATCGGACATTTTACTCATTTTAGCGCTCCCCACGTATATCCGGACAAAGATCCGTCCTCACAGCGGGCGCGATCGCCGGCAGCCGCCGTCGGCCGCGCAGGGGCCCTTCGCCGGAGCTCCGCTCAGGAGGACACGCTCCCCCGAATTGTGCTACAATGTAAAGAAATCAGAGAGGATCCGGGCAGGTTGAACTTTGCTGAGCAGGGGGAAGATCCCATGGCGAGCGTGGCCTTTGAGCATGTCACTAAGCAGTTCGGGAACGTGGTCGCGGTGAAGGACCTGACCCTTTACATCCCGGACGGCGAGTTCCTGGTGCTGGTCGGCCCCTCCGGTTGCGGCAAGACGACCACCCTGCGGCTGCTGGCTGGGTTGGAGGAGGTCACCCAGGGGCGGATTTACATCGGGGATCGGGACGTGACGGAGGTTCCCCCCAAAGATCGCAACATCGCCATGGTCTTTCAGTCCTACGCCCTCTATCCCCACATGAACGTCTACGACAACATCGCCTTCGGCCTGCGCATGCGCAAGGTCCCCAAGCCGGAGATCGAGCGCCGGGTGCGGGAGGCGGCCCGCATGCTGGAGATCGAGCATCTGCTGGACCGCAAGCCGCGGCAGCTCTCCGGTGGGCAGCGCCAGCGGGTGGCCGTGGCCCGGGCCATCGTCCGCGACCCGGCGGTTTTCCTCTTCGACGAGCCCCTCTCCAACCTGGACGCCAAGCTCCGGGTCCAGACGCGGGCGGAGCTGATCAAGCTGCACCAGCGGCTGGGGACCACCTTTGTGTATGTGACCCACGATCAGGTCGAGGCCATGACCATGGGCACCCGCATCGCGGTGATGAAGGATGGGGTGCTCCAGCAGGTCGACACGCCCCAGAACCTTTACGAGCGGCCCGACAACCTGTTCGTGGCCGGGTTCATCGGCTCGCCGCCCATGAACTTCTTCGAGGCCCGCCTGGTGCCGGAGGGCGAAGGCCTGTGGGTGGACACGGGGGCTTTCCGCGTCCCGGTCCCGCCGGATCGGGTGCCCGTCTATCGGCCCCATGTGGGCCGGCGGGTGATCTTCGGGCTGCGGCCGGAGCACATCTACGACCCCGAGTTCGCGCCGCCCCTCAACCATCCGGCGGAGGTGCAGGCTCGGGTGGACGTGCGGGAGCTGATGGGCAGCGAGGTCCATCTGCACCTGGTGGCCGACCGCCAGATCTTCGTCGCCCGTGTCGATCCGCGAACCCACGCCCTGGTCGGGAACACCATCCGCGTCCTCTTCGATATGGACCGCATGCACCTCTTCGACGCGGAGACCGAGCGGGCGATCCGGTAACTCGCACGGGGGATCCTGTGAGTTTCCCCCATGGAGGGGGAAGGGGGAGCTGAGGGCGTGAGCGCCTCAGCCCCCTTGTTTTACTGAGCTCGGCTGGCGAGGAAACGATCGAAGCCCACCTGTGCCTCACCCACCGCCATCGTTCCTATGCTCACCCCCACCCGTCCGCCCTCCTCCCCGGGATCCCGGGGGATCCGGGTGGCCTCGATCCCGTTGATCCAAAAGACCATCGCGCCCCCTTCGCGGCGAACCCGTAGGTGATTGGTGGTCCGCCCAACCCGGATCGCCTCGTGAGGGGTCCAATCCATGCGTATCCGCCATGCTCCTCGCTCATAGACGAAGATCCCATAGTAGCCGTCGGCGCTGACGGCGAACCGGTAAAGGCGCCCCGGCCCGGCCTCCAGGATTAGGCCGTAATCCGCGGACATGGGGCCCTCGAGCAGGGTGGCCTCCACCTCGACTTGGCCCTCCCGGAATGCGAAGGGAGAGAGCGCCCAGGCGACGGTCCGCGCCGGTTGCAGCGTGAGGATCAGGCGCCCGTCCTCCACCCGGGCCTGGAAGCGCGGATCCCGAGGGAGGAGCCACCCCGGCGCGCCCTCGCGGAAGTCCGCGGCGTAACGCGCCGGGGCGGGCGCACGGCAGCCCGCGAGCAGCATGATGCCGATCATCCCGCCGAGAAGGACCCCGCCTCTCATCCCATCCCTCCGCGCAGGGAGCCGAAGGCCCCCGGGCTTTGGTCTCTACTATAATTCCACCCGTGAACGGTTTACTTTCTCCGGATCTCCGGCCGGTGTCCACGCCGATGGGCGATGTGGATCGGATCCCGCCGCCGCGGTTTCAGCTGGGGGACCCGCGGTGGGTGCTGGAGCTGCGATACCTGCCGTGGCCGGTGGCGTGGGCGGCCTGTTTCGGCCGCCCGGGGCCGCTCCATGTGGAGCTGGGCTTCGGCGATGGGGCCTTCCTGGCCGCCCTGGCCCGCCGGATGCCGGCCGCCAACCTGGTCGGGGTGGAGCGGGCCCTGGAGCCGACCCGCTGGGCCCTCCGGCGCATGCGCCGAGAGGGAGTCGAGAACGTCCGGCTGGTGCTGGGGGACGCCTTCGCCGCCCTGGCCTTCCTGTTCGAGCCGGGGTCCATCGAAGGGCTTTATGTCAACTTCCCGGATCCCTGGCCGAAGGCCCGTCATCATCATCGACGCCTGCTGACGCCGGGCTTCCTTCATCTGGCCGCCCATCGCCTCCAGCCCGGCGGCCTCCTGACCATCGCTACCGATGATCCTGATTACGCCCTCTGGATCGCGGAGGCGCTCCGGGACACCCCCGGTCTGGAGAGCGTCTTTGAGACGCCCTGGGTGCACGCCCTGCCGGGGCGGGAGCCCACGCGATATGAACGCAAGGCCCTGGCGGCCGGACGGCCATGCTTTTATTTCGTCTGGCGGCGATCCGGAGCGGTCCCGGCGCCGGTGTTGCCGCGGATCATGCGAGGGGAGGCGTCCATGCCCCATCGGATCTGGGAGGGGGATCCGGATCTCTCTCAGGTGGCGGCGCAGCTGCGGGGACGCCTGTGGCAGGACGGGGAGACCATCTGGCGGGTGAAGGGCCTGTATCGGGCCGTGGAGGGGGAGGGGTTACTGATCGAACTGCTGATGGCCGAGGGATCCTGGGTGGAGACGGTGGCCCTGATCTTCCGTCCCCATGGCCCAGGGCTCTGGATCCTCAAGCCGGCGGAGATCGGAGGGCTCCGGCCCACCCTGGCCCTTAAGATGGGCGTCCAGCGCATCGCTCAGGCCATTGAGGAGGCAACCCCCGGGCTGCGCGTGGTCTCCTCCACGATCTGAAGGGCCCGACGGTTGGCCTTTGAACCCGGACGCGGAGGGGCGGATGGACAAACCGGTTCACGAGCTGACCTTTGAGGAGGCGCTGGCGGAGCTGGAGCGGATCGTGCGGGCTCTGGAAGGGGGCGGTCTCCCCCTGGAGGAGGCCCTGGCCCTCTATGAGCGGGGACAGGCCCTGGCGGAGCGCTGTCAGCGGCTGCTGCAGGAGGCCCGGCTCCGCGTCCGGATCCTGGAGCGGGACGAATCCGGGGCGCTCCGCCTCTCGCCCTTCGAAGAAGGGTGACGGATGGAGCCGGCGGATCTCTTCCGGAACCCGATCCTGATCCCGGCCTTCCTGGCCTGGACGGCTGCCCAGCTCTCCAAGGTCCCGGTGGAGTGGGCGCGGCGGCGACGGTTGGACCTGAGGCTGTGGTTCAGCGCCGGCGGGATGCCTAGCTCCCACGCCGCCCTGGTCTCGGCCATGGCGACCGCCGTGGGGCTGCGGGAGGGTTTCACCTCCACCGCCTTCGCCGTCAGCCTGATCGTCGCCCTCATCGTGATGTATGACGCGGCGGGGGTCCGCCGCGCAGCCAGCATCCAGGCGCGCCTCCTCAATCAGATCCTGGACGAGGTGTTCGCGGGCCGTCCCCTGAGCGAGCAGCGCGTGAAGGAGCTCATCGGCCACACCCCGATGGAGGTGGTGGTGGGGGCGCTGCTGGGGATCGCCATCGCGTGGATCTGGTGGCAGCTCGCGCCCTGAGGGGAGAGGGATGAAGATCTACACCCGCACCGGCGACGACGGGACCACCCAGCTGATGGGCCCGACCCGGGTCCCCAAGGATCACCCCCGGGTGGCGGCCTACGGGGCGGTGGACGAACTGAACGCCTGGCTGGGTTACCTGCACGCCATGGGGCTCCCCCCTCCATGGGCGGAGCGGCTGCAGGAGATCCAGCGAGACCTCTTCGTCATCGGCAGTTACCTGGCCCTGGATCCCACCGTGGCGGATCGGGCGGCCGCCCTGCCTCCTCCGCCGGAGGAGCGGATCCCCCAGATGGAAGAGTGGATCGACGAGTGCGAGGCGGTGGCCGGGCCGACCCGCGTCTTCATCCTGCCGGGCGGGCATCCCCTGAGCGCCGCGCTGCACATCGCCCGCACCGTCTGCCGACGGGCGGAGCGGGCCGTGGTGACCCTCCACCGAGGAGAGCCGGTTCCCTCCTGGATCCTGGCCTACCTCAACCGTCTCTCCGACCTGCTGTTCATGCTGGCCCGCTGGGCCAACGCGGCGCACGGGGTGGAGGACATCCCATGGAGGCCGTGATGGCAGTGTTGCCGGCTCATGCTCAGGCGCTGCTGGAGCAGATCCGCTCCCGGCGCTCTGTCCGCCGTTACCGGCCGGATCCCATCCCCCGGGAGTGGGTGGAGGCCTTGCTGGAGGCCGCCCGCTGGGCCCCCTCGGCCCACAACCGGCAGCCCTGGCGCTTCGCGGTGGTGGAGGACCCCGGGGTCAAGGCCCGCCTGGCAGAGGCGATGGGAGAGCGGCTGGCGGAGGACCTGCGGCGCGATGGCGTACCGGCGGAGCGGATCGCCGAGGAGGTCGCCCGCTCGGTGGCGCGGATCACCGCCGCTCCCCTGGCCCTCGTGGTCTGTCTCTCGATGGTCGAGATGGACCGCTATCCCGATACGCGGCGCCAGGCCGCGGAGCGGACGATGGCCGTCCAGAGCGTGGCTATGGCCGGGCAGAACCTCCTGCTGATGGCTCACGCCCTGGGCCTGGGGGCCTGCTGGATCTGCGCCCCGCTGTTCTGCCCGGATACGGTCCGCGAGACGCTGGGGTTGCCCGCGGACTGGGAGCCCCAGGGGATGATTCTGGTGGGGTTCCCGGCGGGGCCGCCCCGGGTGAAGGAGCGCCGGCCCCTCGAGGCCTTCACCCGCTGGATCCGCGCCTGAGGGGCCCTCCAGACATCGAACGAGGCTTCTTTCTCCAGGAGGCCTGGGGATGGGGACCGCCGAGGGCAGTCCCCACCCCGGAAGGGGAGCGATCAGGCGGGGGTTTCAGGAAGACGGTAGTCTTTGAACTGCTCCCGCAGCACCTTTTTGTCGAACTTCCCCACGCTGGTCTTGGGGATCGCCTCCACGAATACGATATCGTCCGGGAGCCACCACTTGGCGAAGCGCGGCCGCAGGAACTCCAGCAGCTCCTCCTTGGTGAGGTCCTCCTTGAACTCGGGGCGGGGGACCACCACGGCCAGCGGGCGCTCCTGCCACTTGGGATGCGGCACGGCGATGACCGCCGCCTCCAGGACCTTGGGGTGGGCCATCAGGGCGTTCTCCAGGTCCACCGAGGAGATCCACTCCCCGCCGCTCTTGATCAGATCCTTGGTTCGGTCCACGATCTGGATGTAGCCCTCCGGGTCGATGGTCACCACGTCCCCGGTGCGGAACCACCCGTCCTGGAAGGCCTCGGCGGTGCGGGGGTCGTTGTAGTAAGCGCGGATCACCCAGGGGCCGCGGACCTGGAGCTCGCCCATGGTTTTACCGTCCCACGGCACCTCGCGCCCCTGGTCGTCCACCGCGCGGATCTCCACGCCCACGACGGGCATCCCCTGCTTGGCGCGGACGGCGAAGCGCTCCTCGTCGGGCCAGCTTTCCATATAGCTTTTGAGGTTGGCCACGGTGCCCAGGGGGGTCATCTCGGTCATGCCCCAGGCGTGGGCGATGCGGATGCCGAAGCGCTTCTCGAAGGCCTCGATCAAAGCCCGCGGCATGGCGGATCCGCCCACGGGCATCACCCGGAGGCTGGAGAGGTCGTAGCGCTCCCGCTCCAGCAGGGCGTAGAGGCCGATCCAGATGGTGGGCACGCCGGCGGTCACCGTCACCCGTTCGTTCTGGATCAGCTCCGCGATGTCCCGAGGCTGCAGATGGGGACCGGGGAAGACCAGCTTGGCGCCGACCATCACCCCGGCGAAGGGCATCCCCCAGGCGTTGGCGTGGAACATGGGGACCACGGGCATCAGCACGTCCCGCTCGCAGATGCCGAAGGTATCAGCCAGACAGAGGGCCAGGGAGTGCAAGAAGATCGCCCGATGGCTGTAGACCACGCCCTTGGGGTTCCCCGTCGTCCCTGAGGTGTAGCACATGCCGGCGGCCGCGTTCTCGTCCAGGCGCGGCCAGGGATAGGGAGCCTCCGGGGATTCGGCGAGCAGCGCCTCGTAGTCGAGGGCTGGCGAAAGGGAGGTCTGGACCGGCCCGGCGTCGCTCATGATCACGAAGGCCTTCACCGTGGGGATCTGATCCCGGATGCGCTCCAAGAGGGGAACGAGGGAGGCGTCGACAAAGATCACGCGGTCCTCGGCGTGGTTGATGATGTAGATCAGCTGATCGGGGGCCAGGCGGATGTTGAGGGTATGAAGGACGGCGCCCATACATGGGGCGGCGAAGTAGATTTCCAGGTGGCGGTAGGTGTTCCAGGCGAAGGTGGCCACCCGATCGCCCCGCCCGATCCCCAGCCGGGTCAGGGCGTGGGCCAGGCGGTGAACCCGTCGATGGAAGTCGGCGTAGGTGTAGCGATGCATGCCGGCGGCGGTGCGGGTGGCGATCTCCTTGCGGGGGAAGAGACGGGCGGCGCGGTCCAGGAAATGATGCAGGGTGAGCGGCCAGTCCATCATCAGGCCTTCCATGGCACCCTCCTTTCCGGATAGGGGAATAGAAGAACAGGGGAATCACCCCACGCGGTTTGATTTTAACATGGGGGGTGGTGGCTGGGGAAGGGGGGATGGGAGCGCCCCATCCCCCCGGTTGGCGATCAGGACAGGGAGGCCGCCATCTTCGCGGCCAGGTCCGCCACCCGCACCGAGTAGCCCCACTCGTTGTCATACCAGGCCACCACCTTCACGAAGTTCCCGTCGATCACCATCGTGGACAGTCCGTCCACGATGGCCGAGTGGGGGTCGCCCTTGAAATCGATGGAGACCAGGGGCTCCTCGGTGTAATCCAGGATCCCGCGGAGCGCGCCCTCGGCGGCCGCGCGGAAGGCGGCGTTGACCTCCTCCTTGGTCACCGGTCGGGCCAGCTCGGCGGTGAGGTCGATGACGGAGACGGTGGAGGTGGGGACACGCAGGGCGTAGCCGTCGAGCTTGCCCTTGAGCTCGGGGATCACCAGGCCGATGGCCCGCGCCGCGCCGGTGGTGGTGGGGATGATGTTGAGGGCCGCCGCCCGCGCCCGCCGCAGGTCCTTGTGGGGCAGGTCCAGGATGCGCTGATCGTTGGTGTAAGCGTGGACGGTGACCATCAGCCCGCGCCTCACGCCGAAGGCCTCGTGGAGGACCTTCACCACGGGGGCCAGGCAGTTGGTGGTGCAGGAGGCGTTGGAGACGATATGGTGCTGGGCCGGATCATAGCGATGGTCGTTCACCCCCAGCACCACCGTGAGATCCACGCTGTCCGAAGGGGAGGCGGGGGCGGTGATGATCACCTTCTGGGCGCCGCCGACGGTGCGGTGCACGGCGGCCTTGCGGCCATCGGTGAAGAGGCCGGTGGACTCGATGACGATCTGCACGCCCAGGTCCTTCCAGGGGAGGTTGGCCGGATCCTTCTCCGCGAAGACCCGGATCTCATCCTCGCCGACGATCAGGTAGGAGTCCCGGGCAGCGACCGGCTCCGGGTAGCGTCCGTAGTTGGAGTCGTATTTCAGCAGATGCGCCAGGGTAGGGGCGTCGGTGATGTCGTTGACGGCCACCACCTCCAGCTGGCCGCGGTATTTCTCGCGGATGGCCCGGAAGACCTGGCGCCCGATTCGACCGAACCCGTTAATGCCCACTTTGACCGCCATCGGATTTCCCTCCTCAGCGATTTGGGGATCGCGCTTTTCTGAAAGTATACCCCGGTTTCAAGGGATGGGGTGGGGAAGCGCTTCAAGGAACGCCCCTCTCAGATCTCTCAAAAATCTTATAACCCCTCTTCCGGGTTCCGGACAGTGATATTTTTCACAAGTTGACGAGGTGGATGGACAGGGGAGGGGTCTCCGGGGCCTGAGTGGGGGACCGTTCTCCGGAGGAGGGCCATGAGGGCCGCGCCGGGTTTTGCCCTTGGATCGACTAGCATTCAGGGGGGCGATCTCCGCGGCCATTTGCAAGTCTCCTCCGCAGGAACGCGTGAGGGCCGCGCCAGAGGGCCTGTAAGCCGGGTTCTGTCCCCCGTGGGGCGCCACGGGGTGGCGGTCATCTCTCTGGGACGGCGGTTGCCCGCCGCCTCAAGCGGCCTACCCGCGGGCATTGGGCGCGGGGCCGCCCCGGCGCCCCGAAGGGCGCCGCGCCCGCTGCTTGGCCTTGCTCCGGGTGGGGGTTGCCATGCGCCGGCGCGTTGCCGCCCGGCCGGTGGGCTCTTACCCCACCTTTTCACCCTTGCCTCCATGACCCCGGGAGTTCCCGGGCGGATCGGCGGTCTGTTTTCTGTGGCCCTGTCCACGGGTCGCCCCGTCCGGGTGTTACCCGGCACCCTGCCCCGCTGGAGCCCGGACTTTCCTCAGGCCGGGATTTCCCGGCCCGCGACCGCCCGGCCTTCTGACGCGGCCCATGTTTATATTTTAACGCGGAACGATGTCTCCCAGGTTAGGGCCCGCCCGCGGCCTGCCGCAGGGCTTCCAGGACGCGGCCCAAGGCCTCGATCTCGGCACCGTAGGCCGCCCAGTCCCCCCGGCGGATGGCTTCCTGGGCCCGCTGATAGTGCGCGTAGGCCTCCCGGATCAGGGCGGCCACATCCCCGCCCGGAGGGGCTGAAGGGCCTGAGGGTCCCAAGACCTCCGCTCCGCCGATGGCCTGAGCCAGCGCCTGCTCCAGGGTGGGGGCCATCGCCACCCGCTGCTCGGTGGCCACGATCACCTGCTTCAGCTCCGGGATCTGCCCCTGCTCGGCCAGGAGATACAGCGGCTCCACATACAGGAAGGCCTCCCCGATGGGGATCACCAGGAGGTTCCCCCGGATGACCTGGCTGCCCCGCTGGCTCCACAGGGTGAGCTGCGCCGAGATGGCTGGCTCCTGATCGATCCGCGCCTCGATCTGCTGCGGGCCGAAGATCAGCCGCTCCTTGGTCAGCCGATACAGGATCACCTCCCCATATCGCCCCGGATCCGAACGGGCCGCCATCCAGGCGATCATGTTCTGCCGCCCGGAGGGCGTGAAGGGGAAGATGAGGGCGAACTCCACCGGTCCCTCTGGATCCACCCGGGTGAGCACGTAGTAGGGCTCCATCGGCTGGGGCTCGGAGCCGAAGATCTCCGTCGGGATCGCCCACACGTCCTCCTTGTTGTAAAAGGTGCGGGGATCCTGCACGTGATACGTCCGGAGGACGTCCGCCTGGATCCGGAAGAGGCCCTCCGGGTAGCGCAGATGGGCCTTGAGGCCCTCCGGCATCTCCGAGAAGTCCCGCCAGAGGGCCGGGAAGATCCGCCGCCACGCCCGGATCAGGGGCTCGTCCTCCACCACGTAGAAGGTCACCGTCCCATCGTAGGCGTCGATCACCGCCTTCACGCTGTTCCGGATGTAGTTGAGGTCCCCGTGAGGCTGGCTATACGGGTAACGATCCGTCCACGTATACGCGTCCGCCACCCAGACGATCCGGCCGTCCAGGATCACGGCGTAGGGATCCGGATCGAAGCGCAGGAAGGGAGCCAGGGTGCGGAGCCGGGTGCGGATGTCCCGCCAGAACAGGATGCGGCTCTCGGCGGTGAGGGCGCCGCTCAGGATCAGATTGGGGTCCCCGAAGTAGAGAGCGAAAAGGGCCCGCCGCGCCAGCCCGCCCAGGCGGACGCCGGTGCGGCCCTGATACGTCGTGGTGACGTTCTCTTCCCCGCGCGGATAGTCGAACTCCGGCACGGCGGTGTTCACCAGGGCGAAGTCCACCGTCCGCTCCCCAAAGTAAATCTGCGGGCGGGTCAGGGGGATGGCGCCCGCCGGCGGGATGTCCTTCAGCAGGAACACCGGGAGGCCTTCCGGAGTGAAAGCTCGCACCGGCACGACCACCGCGCCGTAGCCGTGGGTGAACACCAGGTGCCGGTTGACCCAGGTGCGGGCCTGAGGCGGAAGGGCGTCCAGGTCCAGCTCCCGCACGCTCAGCATGACCTGGCGATACGTGCCATCGATGCGATAGCGATCGACATCCACGTCGACGAACACGTAGTAGGGGCGGATGCTTTGCAGCTGCTGCAGGGTCTGCAACAACGGCCGGTAATCCCACAAACGGATCCCCTCCAGGATTTCGGCGTTGGCCCGGATCTCCTCCGGGGTGGGAGCCTCACGCGGGGAGAAGACCTGTTCATGGAAGCGCTCCAGCCCATAGGCGCCCCGGGTGAAGGCGATGCTGTGGGCGATGTAAGGGCTCTCCCGGGCCAGCTCGTTGGGCCGCACCACCAGGGCCTGGATCAGACCCGGGTAAACCTCCAGCCCGAGGAAGGCCAGGGCAAGCCACACCCCGAACCCCAGGGCCAGAAGGGCCGGCCGGCGCAGCCGCAGGTTGAGCAGCATCCCGGCCGCGAGGAGGACCATCAGGCCGCTCAGGAGATTCAGGACGGGCAGGCGGGCGTGGACCTCCGCGTAGCCCGCCCCGAAGGCCACCGGCCGCTCCGCGTAAAGCAGCCGGTAGGCGTCGAAGCGATACCCTACCGCCATCAACAGGAAGAAAAGGGCGGCGAGGACCGAGAGATGGGCCCATCGCCACCGCCGGGGGACCGGAAGGACCAGCGGGAAGAGGGCGGCGAGAGGGACCAGACCCCACTGGGCGGTCTCCTGCAGGGATGTCCAGAGGGGCCACCGGAACACATACCAGCCGACGTCGAGGCCGAAGAGGGGATCGCGGACACCGAAGGACTCCGCGTTCAAGGCCAGCAGGACCCTCTCCCATTCCCCCTGGAGGGCGAGGCCGAAGAGGAAGCCGACGGCGGCGGCCAGCCCCAGCCAGAGCCGAGGGGAGCGGCCCGCCGCCCGGGCCGCGAGGAAGGCGTTCAGCCCCAGGAAGAGGAGGGCGGCGCCCCATCCGATCCCAAAAAGAGCCGCCCGGGCCTGCCACTGCGTCCACAGGATCGACTCGTAGCCCAGGTCCCGGAACCACTCCCACGTCACCCACAGGTGCAGCAGGCGATCGGGGAGGAACAGGAAAAGAACTCCCGCCCCGAAGAGCCCCAGCCCCCACCGGAGCCACCGCTCGTAGGGGAGCCGCGCCCATTCGATCTCTAGCCGTCTTCCTTCAAAACGACCCCCTCGCCGCCAGGCCATCCCAACCTCCCGGGCAGGATGTGCAGCGTCCTCCGAATCCGAACGGCGATCGCGCGTCTCTATTGTAGGGGATGTGGTGGGGCTCGGACATCCGTAGGCAAGCGTGCGCGTCGGAGGCACCGGCCCTGGATGCCAGGTTGTTCCTCGATGTGTCCTTCACCGAAGGATCGATGGATGTATCGGAGCGGCTTCCGCCGCGACCCTTGCGTGATCGAAAACCCAGTGGTTCGAAGTTGTCAGAGCCGCTTTTGCTGCGGCCCTTGCGTCGTCGAAGGCGGAGGTTCGGGGCTAAAGCCCCTCCTACAAAAACCGCCTTTCGTAGGAGGGGCTCCCATCGCGACCCTTTGCGTTCTCGAGTTCAGGGCTCCGGGCGGAAGTTCCCTTCTGCCGGAGGATGGACGCTAAGAAGGTCCTGCGGACCGGCGCGCCTCCAGGGCTTCGCGGACCAGCTCGTTGACCCGCTGGGGATCGGCTTGGCCGCGGGTGGCGCGCATCACCTGGCCGACGAACCACTTCAGCACGCCCTCCTTGCCCCGCAGGTAGCTCTCCACCTCCCGGGGGTTCTCCTCGATGACCCGGAGGACGATCGCCCGCAGGGCTTCCACATCCCGGATTTGGGTGAGCCCCCTGGCTTCCACGATCCGACGAGGGGCCTCGCCGGTCTCAAAGGCCTCCCGAAGGACCATCTTCCCGGTGTTCAGGTTGATCTCCCCCCGCTGGACCATGCGGATCAGGTCCACCAGGGCGGTGGGAGGGACGCGCACTTCCCCGATCTCCACGCCCGCCTCGTTCATCAGGCGGAAGAGCTCGCCGGTGATCCAGGTCGCCAGGGTTCGGGGCTCGAGGGGAGGATCTCCCTGGCGGGCATGGCGCACAGCCTCCTCAAAGTAATCCGCCACGGCGTGATCCTCGGTGAGCAGGTCGGCCTCGTAGCGGGTGAGGCCGTATTCCCGTTCGAAGCGCTCCCGGCGCGCCCGGGGCAGCTCCGGGAGCATGGCCCGGATCCGCTCCACCCACTCCCGGGAGATCGCCAGCGGAGGGATGTCCGGCTCGGGGAAGTAGCGGTAATCGTGGGCGTGCTCCTTGCCGCGCTGGGGGACGGTGACCCCGCGGGCCTCGTCCCAGCCCATGGTCTCCTGCTCCACCTGCCCGCCGGCGCGCACGATCTCGATCTGCCGCCGGATCTCATATTCCACCGCCCGCACCAGGGCCCGGAAGCTGTTCAGGTTCTTGATCTCGGTGCGTGTCCCCAGCCGCGTCTCCCCTTTCGGGCGCACCGAGACGTTGGCCTCGAAGCGGATGACGCCCTTCTCCATATCTCCGGAGTTCACCCGGAGGTAGCGGAGCAGCGTGCGCAGAGCGATGGCGAAGGCCTTAACTTCCTCCACCGAGTGCATGTCGGGCTCCGTGACGATCTCCATCAGGGGGACGCCGGCGCGGTTGAAGTCCACCAGGGTGGCGCCGCCCACGTGGATCAGCTTCCCGGTGTCCTCCTCGATGTGAACCCGGCGGATGCGCACCCGCTTCGTCCCCGTCGGTGTGTCGATCTCCAGATAGCCGTTCAGGCAGAGGGGGTAATCATACATGGAGCGCTGATACTCGGAGGGGAGGTCCGGGTAGAAATAGTTCTTCCGATAGAACAGGCTGTATTCAGCGATCTCGCAGTTCAGGGCCAGGCCGGTGAGGATGGTCCACTCGATGGCCCGCTGGTTGGGGACAGGGAGCGTGCCGGGCATCCCGGCGCAGACCGGGCAGACATAGCGGTTCGGCTCCGCCGTGGTGCTGTCCACCACCGGGCACGGGCAGAACATCTTGGAGCGGGTCTGCAGCTCCGCGTGGATCTCCAGGCCGATCACCGGCTCGAACTCCACCGGTCACCTCCTTATGCTTGAGGATCTGATCCCTGTGTCCCTGGCGAGGACCCTTCCGGGAGGGCTTTCTCCCGTTCCCACACCCACCGAACTTCCTCCCGCAGGATGCGGCCGAAGCGGCTGTCCGGATCGATGCGCTCCCATTCCTCCTGCGTATAAACCAGGATATCGGCGGGCACAGGGAGCTCCTCGATCGGCCACTGGGCGGCCCGGGATATGAAGGGCTGGTCGGAGCGCGCCACGATGATCACCACGTCCAGATCGCTGCCCACCCCCCAGTCGCCCCGGGCGTAGGAGCCGAAGTAGCCCACCCGGAGGACCTCGGGGTGGGCGGCGGCGATCCGACGGCTCCAGGCCCGCACCGCTGCCTCAACCTCCCGGGCGTCCGGCCAGGTGCGCACGGACGAACTCAAGGATTTCACGGGCATAGCGGATGGCCTCCTCGCTCTGAAGGGGCCCGTAATGTTCAAAGGGCGCGCCCTCGGGATGGCTGTTCGGATAGCGGGGAGGGATGTAGTAACCGTCCAGCACGCGGGCCCTTTCGATTAACAGGGGCGGGACCTGGAGGGAGGAGGGGAGCTCGCGGAGCAGCCGGGCGATGACGCGTCCCCATGCCTCCTGTCCCCAGTAGAGGTGAAGGGCCTTCACCGCTTTCTCCGCCGCCTGATGGGCCGCGAAGCACGCCCACTCGTGACGGCCGGCCCGCATCGAATCCTCCGCCTGCTCCAGATCCCGCTCCGCCTGTCGGAACCAGTCCATATGCCGGGCAGGCATGCTCCCTCCCCGAACCGTGGATCGATGATTTCCGCCTCTTAATTTAACTCAAATCGCGGGACGGGGCCGGGAAGGCCCAGATCGCCTTCCGGAGGTTCATTTTTCCGTCGGCGCCCGGCCCGTGCGGGGAAAGCATCCCGGGAAGGTATGGAAGAAGCGGCGTAAAATTTTAACAAATGGGCCTGGGGATAGGAGATGGGCAGGGGGTGTGGGTGGTGGGTGATGCTCCTCCTGATCGGCCTCGCGGCGGCCTGCGCGCCCCCCTCCGGTTTCCAGCTGCCTGATGATCCCATGGCGCGCGTCCTGGGGCGGCGGGTGGGTCGCATCGTCATCGTGGGGGGAGATGGGAACCTGTATCTAACGGATCAGAGCGGCCTGCGCCGCCAGGCCCTGACGGAGGACGCGGGACCGACGGCCGAGGGCCGCCGGGCTTACCGGCTCCCCGCTTGGTCTCCAGACGGACAGCGCCTGGCGGTTTTCGAGGTCCTGAGCGCGGAGACGACGACCACGCGGGTGATCGGACTGGAGCTCCCAGCCGGACATCCGCCCGTTCGCCAGGTGTGGGGGGAGTGGAGGGGGGAGGAGCCAGCGCTCCTGCGTTGGCTGGACTCCCGATCGCTGCTCGCCTTGAGCCGAACCGGGACCGGCGCGCGCGCCGGCTACGCCCTGCGGGTCCTGGAGGCGGAGGGCAGCCCGGTCGTCCTGGCCCGGGGGACGCCGCTGTTCTTCAGCTGGAACCCCGTGCGGCGGACGATGGCGCTGCATCGGGAGGGGCGTTATCTGGAGCTTCGAGCCCTCGACCGCGAGGAGATCGAGCGGCGCTCCGACCGCACAGCGGCGTTCAACGCGCCGGCCTGGTCCCCGGACGGTCGCTGGCTGGTCTGGGCGGAGCGGGAAGGGGATATCAGCGTCCTTCGGCTGGAGGGGGTCGATCCGCCGACCTCCCGCACGGTCCTCACCTTCACCGGCGGGGTGGCCTTCGCCTGGTCCCCGACAGGCCGCTATCTTGCCCTCATCACGGATCCGACCACGACTCTCCCGCGCATCGGACCGTTGGATCTCTACGATGCGGAATCGGGTCAGCAGATCCGGCTGGACGATCAGTCCAACCTGGCGCTCTTCTGGTCCCATGACGGCCGGCGGTTGCTGGCGTTCCGCCTCCTGGAAGCCGACCCGGCTTCGGGGCAGGTCCTGTTGCAGGCCCGCGTCTATGAGCCTCCGGGGAAGGGGGCGCGGGAGCTGGGGGCGTTCATCCCCACCCGTTCCTTCCTGGAGGTCCTCGCTTTCTTCGACGTCTTCCAGTCCTCCGCTTCCCTCTGGTCGCCGGACGATCGGTTCGTTCTGATCGCGGCGCTGGAGCCGGGCGGGGAGGCGGGGATCTACGCGCTCCATGCCTCGGGCTGGCTGGAGCCCCGCCGGCTGGGGGATGGAGTGCTGGCCTTCTGGTCCCCTCGCTGACCGTTCTCAGGCGCCCGAAGAGGGGGAAGCCGGGATCGGGACGGGGAGGGCGATGGGCTGACCGGCGCGGGCGGCTTCGATGACCGCGATCACCTCGTTCCCGGAGAGATCGTGGCGCTCCAGCAGGGCCTGGGCCACTGCCTCCACCTCAGCGGCGTGCTCCCGCAACAGACGTTCCACTTTCTCCTCGCACTCCGCCCAGAACCGCTCGATGATCTCTTGATAGCGCTCCGGCTCCTCCGGCTTCAGCGGATGGAACCCGAAATAGCCCAGATCCAGCAGGGTCAGGATCCGCCGGCGGACGTGCTGGAAATCGGCGCTGGCGCCGGTCCAGTATTCGCCCATGAAGATCTTGGTGGCCACGTGCCCGGCCAGGGAGACCATGATCTCCGCCACCAGGCGCCGCAGGGGGACAGTGTAGAGCTCCTGTTTGGGGGCGCTGTGGACGTAGCCCAGGGCGCCGGGCATGTTGGTGCGGCGGATCAGGGAGGCGCGGATGATGCGCTCGTCCGGCAGCAAATAATACTGGGCGACGGCGTGGCCGGCTTCGTGATAGGCCACTTGGCGCCGCTGGATCGGATCCATCTCGGCGATGGGGTTCTCCAGGCCCATGGCCTGCTCTTGGAGGGCCAGCTCGATGTCCCGTTGGGTGATGTAATCCCGCCCGTTGAACAGGGCGATGCGCACCGCATCCTTGGTGATGGCGGCCATGATCTTGGCCGGGGTGGCCCAGGCGGTGTCGGCCACCAGGGATTCGATATCGATGTTCGGGTCATGCTTGACCTTGGACAGATAGCCTTTGATGATCTCCCGCCGCCCCGCTCGATCGGGCAGATCCACGTAGATGATGCGGTCGAACCGCCCCGGGCGCACCAGGGCCGGGTCCAGGGCGTCGGGGCGGTTGGTGGCGCCCATGAAGAGCACGTGCCAGTTGCGGGGCGGAGGGCGTTTCCCCAGAAGCCGATAGATCCGCCCTTTGATGCGTTCCCAGCGGGTGAGCTGGGTGATGCCGTCCATCTCGTACAGAAGTCGGGTCAGGGCTCCGGTGCCCCCCCAGCCGAACCAGCCCAGGGGGCCGACGCGCTCGCCCCCCATCACCCCACCCCGGCTGGCACCGACGGCGTCGATCTCATCGATGTAGGCGATGCAGGCTCCGTATTCCCGGGCGAGCTTGCGGGCCTTCCCCACGAACCACATCATCTTGAGCACATCCACTCCCCAGAACATCGAGCGGAAGCTGGAGCCCTCGATGGAGATGAAGGGGATGCCCGCCTCGCCGGCGATGGCCTTGGCCAGCATGGTCTTGCCGGTGCCGGGAGGGCCGGCCAGCAGGATGCCGTTGATGAACTGCCCGCCCATCTTCACGAAGCGCTCCCGGTTCGAGAGCAGATCGATCCACTGCCGGACCAGGCGCACCAGGTTCTCTTGGCCCCAGTAATCCGCCAAGGTGACCTGTTTGGGATCACCAGGCTTGATGACCTCCACCCGGCTGCGGGACATGAACCAGAAGAGCGCCACGAATTGGATGATGACGAAGGTGATGGCGAAGAGGAGCTGGAGGGCGAAGCGTAGCAGCAGGATCAGTGCGTTCAGGACCACCGGCTCCACGTAGGCCCAGTAACCCAATCCGCCCAGGCCGACGATCCAGATCCCCCGACGCCACCACCAGTGCCAGCCGCGTGTCAGGATCCGCTGCACGCGGGATCGCAAGGGCCGCCCGGTCTTGCCCATCGCCGCCTCCTGATCCGCCGTTGCGGGCGATCCGGTAAGGGCGGAACGGGGTTTTCATCAGAGGATAAGCCTCAGCGGGCGTTTGGCGGGATGCTCCCTGCGCGGATCGCCCGATCCCTGGCTTTCTTTAACATTTTAGCACGACGGGGGGAGGACGGCCTCTTTCAAAGAGGAATTCACCCGCGTATCGAGAAGGCCAGGCGGTGGATCTGCACGCTCTGGACGAGACCGATCCCGAGGCATAGGGAGAGGAGGGCGCTCCCGCCGTAGCTCAGGAAGGGGAGGGGGAGGCCGGCCACCGGCGTCAGCCCCACGTTCATCCCGATGTTGGCCAGAGCCTGGAAGGCGATCCAGGTCCCCACCCCGACGGCGATCAGCCGGCCGTAGGTATCCTCCGCCGTCCAGGCGATCCGAAGGATGCGCCCGAGGACCCACAGGTAAAGGGCGATGACCCCCAGGGCCCCCACCAGGCCGAACTCGCCCGCCAGGACGGCGAAGAGGAAGTCCGTGTGGCGGACCCGCAGGAAGCCCCAGACGTTCTGGGGGCTCTGCCCCCAGCCGGTCCCCCACAGCCCTCCGCTGCCGATGGTGATCAGGGCCTGGGTGAGGTTGTAGGCGGTGTTCGGATCCGGCTGCAGGCCCAGGAAGTGCAGCAGGCGCCCCCGCATGTAAGGCAGCATCATCGTCCACGCCCCAAGGGCCAGGGGAAGGCTCAAGACCCCCACGGCCAGGAGATGCCGGGGACGGATCCCCCAGACGAACAGCATGGCCAGCCCGATGACGGCGAGCACCACCGCTGTGCTCAGATTGGGCTGGAGGAAGATCAACGCCGCCGGCAGCAGGAGGTAGCCGAAGGCCAGCAGCACCGTTCGGAAGGAGTCCAGCTGTTCCTCACGGTCCGCCAGGAAACGGCCCAGGCTGAGGATCAGGAGGAGCTTGGCCAGCTCTGCCGGCTGGATGTTCACCGAGGCCACCTCCAGCCAGCGGCGGACCGGGGCGATCTGGCTGCGGCCGGCGATCAGGGCGAGCAGCAGCAGGCCGACGAGGAGCAGATAGAGCCCCTGGTGGAAGGTTCCCCAAACCCGGTAGTTCACCGAGGATGTGGCGAGGATGAGGGCGATCCCGATCAGGGCGAAGGTCGCCTGCCGCCGGGGGACGTCTGCGAGATCCGGGGAGCGCAACACGGCGCTGGCGATGGTCGGGATGCTGATGGCCATCAAGGCCATCACCCCTAGGAGCAGCCCGACATCGAAGCGACGCCATTCCCCCAGACGTTCCTGCAGCCACCCGATCATGATCGGCTCGGCCGGTTCCCCAGCGGGATGTCCGCCACCAGGCGGCACTCCCGCGCATCCTGGGTCACGGTCACCCGCACCTCTTCGGCGATGATGGGCACGTGGCGGGAGAGGACGGCGATGATCTCGTCCTTGATGACCTCCAGCAACCCCGGGGAGAGGTCGCTGCGGTCATGAACCAGGATCACCTGCAGGCGTTGCTTGGCGGTCTCCCGGGGCGAGGGCTGTCCTCGCAGTCGATCCAGCCAGCTCATCGGCCACCTCCGCTGCGCACCAGCCGGCGCAACCAGCTCAGAACCCCCTGTCCATCCTCGGAGGGGAAGAGAGGGACGTTCTCCCCCATCAGGCGCCGGGCGATGGCCCGGAAGGCTTGGCCCGCCGGCGACCGCTCCTCCAGCACCACCGGGGTCCCCCGGTTGGTGGCGACGATGACCTGTTCGTCCTCGGGGATCACCCCCAGCAGCTCGATGGCCAGGATCTCCAGCACATCCGAGGTATCCAGCATGTCGCCCCGGCGGACCATGTCCGGCTTCAGGCGGTTGACGATCAGTTTGGGGGTCGGCTTGCCCATGGCCTCCACCAGCCCGATCACGCGGTCCGCATCCCGCACCGCGGCCACCTCCGGGTTGGTGACCAGGAGGATGAGATCGGCGGGGGCCAGGGCGGTGCGGAAGCCCTCCTCGATGCCGGCGGCGGAGTCGATGAGGATGTAATCGAAGTCGGGCCGCAGCTCCTCGCAGATGCGGACCATGTCCTCCGGCCTGACGGCCGATTTATCCCGGCTCTGAGCGGCGGGCATCAGGTAGAGGTCGGGAACCCGCTTGTCGCGGATGAGGGCCTGGCGGGTGCGGCAGCGGCCTTCCACCACGTGGACGATGTCGTAGACGATGCGGTTCTCCAGCCCCAGGACCACATCCAGGTTTCTCAAGCCGATGTCCGCGTCGATGCACACCACCTTCTTGCCGGCCAGGGCCAGGGCCATCCCCACGTTTGCCGTCACCGTCGTCTTGCCCACCCCGCCCTTGCCGGAGGTGACCGTGATCACCTGCGCGCTCATGGCGAACCTCCCGCTTTACCAATGCGAAGGGAGAGAAAACTCCTCTGGTTCACAGAAAGCGCCCGAACCATCGTTCCATCCACGATAAGGGACGCCACGGCTCCACCACGATCCGGCCCTCCTGAACCACCGCTTGCTCGGGGATGGGCCGTCGGGGCTCCTCCGGCGAGCGGGCGATGTGGCGCCCGATGCGCAGCTGGACCGGGCGGAGCTCCAGGGCGTAGACCGCCGCCTCATCGTTCCCCTCACAGCCGGCGTGGGCCGTCCCCAGCAAGCGTCCCCAGATCACGATGTCGCCGGTGGCGGCGATCTCCGCCCCCGGATGCACATCCCCGATCACGCAGAGATGCCCTTCCACCTGCAGGTAATGGCCCGCCCGCAGGGTCCGGCGGACCACCCATGCCGGCTCCAGGGGGAGCTCCCGGGTTTCGGGGGCACGCTCCGGGGCCGGGGGGCTCTGGAGGGGCAGCCCCAGCCGTCGCACCAGGGCCTGCGTGACCGGATGTTCCGTCCATATGCCAGTCAGGGTGAGGCCGAAGCGGTTCAGCAAAGCCAGAGCGGCCAACAGGTCCGCCTCCTCCAGGATCCGATCCCCTAAGGCGAGGACCGCCCGGCCGCCGATGAAGAAGCTCGGGTTGGCCGACAGCCGGGCCTCCAGCGCCCGCAGGGCCTCGGGCCATGGCTCCGGCCCGAAGGAGAACCACAACGCATCCCCCACGCCTTTAATCGCCACCGGCTCTCTGGCCATCCCGTCCGTCCTCGTGTTCAGGTCAATGCCCCGGGATCGGTTTTGTTGTAGTGTAAACTTGTGGAAAAAGCAACTCTGGCGCAATGCCTTGTGGGGTTGGGAATGCAGGAACCGACTCCGCCGCGGGTGGTTCGAGCAAGAGGACAGGCCATCCGCGAAGGGAACACGAATACACGAATCGATGGGCGGAGACCGCCAGAGCCGCATTCGGTGGCCGGCTTTCCCTTCCGGAGAAGCGGCTTCCACCGCGACCTTGGCATCATTGAAGAGGGAGGTTCAGGGCTAAAGCCCCTCCTGCAGGAAGATCAATGTTTGGTAGGAGCGGCTTCCGCCGCGACCCTTGTGTCATCGAAAACCCGGCGGTTTGGAGTTGTCCGAGCGGCTTCAGGCGCGACTTCCTTCGCTCCGAAGGCGGCATTCGTGGATGGCTTTCCTCTTGCAAGAGCAGCTTTCGCCGCGATCTCTGCGGCATCGAAAACAGGGGTTCAGGGCGAAAGCCCTCCCCCAGGGAGGATTCCACCCCATAGGAGGCTGGGATGGCGTGGCTGATTGCGCATGGCATCGTGTGCACGATGGAGGATCCGCCCCGGGTGATCGAGGACGGAGCGGTGGCGGTGGAGGGGGATCGGATCGCGATGGTAGGGCCCACGGCGGAGGTGCGGGCGCGCTACCCCGAGGCGGAGGTCCTGGACGCGAGGGGTCAGTTGGTCCTCCCGGGCAGCATCTGCGCCCACACGCATTTTTACGGGGCCTTCGCCCGGGGCATGCCCCTGCACGACGAGCCCCCGACCAACTTCCCCCATATCCTGCGCCGCCTGTGGTGGCGATTGGACCGCGCGCTGGATGAGAAGGCCGTGCGCCTCTCGACCCTGGTCTGCCTGATCGACGCCATCCGCCACGGCACGACCACCCTGATCGATCATCACGCCAGCCCCTCGTGCATCGATGGCTCCTTGGATATCATCGCCGAGGCCGTGTTGGAAGCCGGCCTGCGGGCCTGCCTGTGCTATGAGGTCACCGATCGCAACGGCCCGGAAGGGGCGCGGGCCGGGATCCGGGAGAACACGCGGTTCATCCGCCAGGTCCAGAGATGGCGGGCGACGGGGGATCCCCGGGGAGACTTGCTGGCGGCCTCCTTCGGACTCCACGCCTCCTTCACCGTGGGCCCGGAGACCATGGCGCAGGCCGTGGCCGAGGCCCAGGCCCTGGGGGTCGGCTTCCACATCCACGTGGCGGAGGACGCGGCCGACGAGGGCCACAGCCTGACGATCTATGGGGTCCGCACGGTGGAGCGGCTGGCGCGGGAGGGAGTGCTGGGCCCCCAAACCCTGTGCGCGCACTGCGTGCACGTCGACACAAGGGAGATCGACCTTCTGGCCCGCACCCGGAGCAAGGTGAGCCATCAGCCCCGTTCGAACATGAACAACGCCGTCGGAGTGGCGCCGGTGGGCGCGATGCGGGCCGCCGGGGTGACGGTCGGGCTGGGCAACGACGGGTTCTCCAACAACATGTTCGCGGAGATGAAGGCCGCCTACCTGGTGCACAAGGTCCACGCCCGGGACCCGCGGGCGATGGGGGCGGAGGAGGTGCTGGCCATGGCCTATCGGGAGAACGCTCGCATCGCCGCCCTCTTCTGGCCGCATCCTTTGGGGGTCATCGCCCCCGGCGCCTACGCGGACCTCATCCTCTTGGATTACCGGCCTTACACGCCGCTGACGGCGGCGAACCTCCCCTGGCATCTGATCTTCGGGATCGACGGCTCCCATGTCACCACGACGATCTGCGGAGGGCGGATCCTGATGAAGGATCGGCAGCTGCTCACCCTCGACGAGGAGCGGATCGCCGCCGAGGCCCGGGCGCATGCGCCCATCATCTGGGAACGCTTCCGCGCCATCGCGGAGGCCGAGCGGGGCTGATGAAGAGAAGATCCGCCGGCTGGCATGCGGCCGGCCCTTCGGATATCCTACGGGAACCGTTCGAGCTCTCCGTCATGGGAGGTGGCATGCGGATCCGGGTGCGGGTGCCCGCGACGATCGCCAACCTGGGCCCGGGGTTCGACGCGATGGGGCTGGCCATCCGCCTGTATAACGAGATCGAGGCGGAGCCGGCCCCGGCGCTGGAGGTCGTCCTGGAAGGGGAAGGGGCGGACGTCCTCCCCCGGGATGTCACGAACCGGGTGGTGCGCAGCGCGGCGGCGCTGTTCGAGCAAGCGGGGATGACCCTGCCCCCCATGCGGCTGCGCTGTCGCAACCGGATCCCCCTGATGTCCGGTTTGGGCTCCAGCGCGGCCGCCGTGGTGGGCGGGCTGGCCCTGGCCGCGGCCTGGCTGGGTCGGAGGGGATGGCGGGAGGAACTGCTGGAGCTGGCCACGGCCTTGGAGGGCCATCCGGACAACGTGGCGCCGGCTCTGCTCGGAGGCCTGACGCTGGTGACCCAGGATGAGGAGGGACTGATCGCCGTTCGGGTGCTGACCCCTCCGATGCGGGTGGCCCTGGCCCTCCCGGCGGTCCAGATCTCCACCGAGATGGCCCGCCGTCTGCTTCCCACTCAATTTCCCCTGTCGGATGTGGTGGCGCAGATCGGGCATGTCGCGCTGCTGGTGCACGCGTTCCGGGAGGGGGACTGGGAGTTGCTGAGGCGGGCGATGCAGGATCGGGTGCACGAACCCTATCGGGCGCGTCTGATCCCGGGCTACGCGCAGGCGGTTCGGGCGGCGCGGGCGGCCGGGGCCGCGGCGGTGTGCATCAGCGGATCCGGCCCGGCGCTGGCGGCCTTCGCCCCCGAGGGCCATGAGGCCATCGCGGCCGCCATGGCCGCCGCCTTTGAGGAGGCGGGCTTCCCGGCCCGCACCTGGGTGGTCGACGTGGAGCCCCAGGGGGTGCAGGTGGAGGTGGAGCCGGATCCGAACCCCCGGTGATCGCCGGCATGGGATTCCATTTTCAGGAGACGTCTATGGAGTTCCTGCGACGGATGTGGCGGGCCTTCCAGACCATCGCGATCCTTTTCTCGTTTACCGTCAACCTGATCCTGGTGATCGCCCTGGGGCTGCTCTACATGCAGCTGGCCTCCCTGAAATCCGCCGTCAACGGGACGGTGGCCCGCCTGGAGGCCATCGTCCAGGAGCTGGGGGATACGCGGATCTCCACCACCATCCCGATCCGCCAGTCGGTCCCGGTGGCCTTTGAGCTCCCGGTGCAGCAGGACACGGTGGTGGTGACCCTGGCACCCGTGCCGATCACCACGGCGGCGACGTTCCAGTTGCCGGGGGGCGGGGGCACGATCAACGGAACGGTCTTCATCAACCTGCCCCCAGGGACCCGGCTTCCGGTTCGGCTGAACATGACCGTTCCGGTCCGCACCCAGATCCCGGTGAACTTCGATCAGCCGGTGGATATCGCGCTGGGGGCCTCGGGGCTGGACCCGGTGGTGGGGAAGCTGTTGTTGCTGCTCAAGGATCTCCAGGCGCTGCTGGATCTGATCCCGGGGCCGTGAGGAGCGGAGCGCCTTCGGCCAACGGTTGGCCTGCGCCGATGGGGAGAGGTCCTCATCAACGGGCCGAAGGAAGTCGCTGCGGCGGAAGCCGATCTACGTTCAGATTCCCGCGCTCAGGAAGGTCTTCACGGCTGCAGGAAGGCCTCGGATCCGACCTTCCGTCGCGGCGAAAGCCGCTCCTACGAAGAAGGGAGCCGTCCACGAATCCGATCCGCGAACGCACGAATGCCGCTTTCGGAGCGAGGAAGGTCGCGGCGGAACCTCCTACAGGAAGATCATTTTTGTAGGAGGGGCTTTCGCCCCGAACTTTCTGCTTCGGTGGCGGGAAGGGTCGCGGTGAAGGCTGCTCCGGCAATCCCAAGCCTATGGTTCTCGATGACACAAGGTCGCGGCTAAAGCCGCTCCTACTTTTGTAGGAGGGGCTTTCGCTTTAGCCCCGAACGCTCGTCTTCGAGGGCGCGAGGGTCGCGGCGGAGGTCCCTCTGATCACGATGGGGAGATCAACGACCAGATGCGGTTGCGCACGCATATCGTCGTGGGGACTGTCTGGGGCTTTGGGGTGGGTGGGCCGCTGGGGGGCGCCCTGGGCGCCTTTGCCGGCGCCGTCCCGGATGTGGATCTCGATGTCGGCTCGGTGGGGCGGGGGGCGCGGGCGCTGGGTGCGCTGGCCATCGCCAGCGGAGTGCTGGGAGGCTATCTCCTGCGCTCGCCGTGGATGGCGGGCGCAGGCCTGGGCGCCGGCTTCCTGCTGTGGGCGCTGGTCCGCCTGCCCCATCGGGGCCCCACGCATTCGCTGGCCATGGCGGGTCTCTGGAGTCTGCTGGGCGCGCTGCTCCTGCGGGATCCCGGCCTGGCCGGGGCGTGGGCGGGGGGCTATCTCTCCCACTTGTTGCTGGACGCCCTCACGCCCCAGGGCATCCCCTGGCTCTGGCCGCTCACCAGCGCGCGTCTGCGCCTGGCACGCTGGCCCACCGGATCCCTGTGGGATCACGGGATCCTGTGGCTCAGCGGGCTCGCCGGGCTGGGGCTTTTGGGCTGGCATCTGCTGGGAGGATAAAGCAGGGGGAGGATCGAGGATGTCGGATGCGCCGGCTCTCCCTCCGATCTGTGATTACGAGGAGACCGATTACGAGGCCTTCTGGCGGGCAGGCCGGGCGTATGAGGACCTGGCGGAGCGGATCGCGCTGCGCGCCCTGTTGCCGCCACGGGGCCGACGCCTGGTGGAGATCGGCGCGGGCTTCGGGCGCCTCGCCGATCTTTACGCAGGCTACGAGGAAGTTTACCTTCTGGACTACGCGCGGTCGCAGGTCGAGGCGGCCCGGCGGCGCTGGGGCCATGATCCACGGTTCCGCTTCGTGGTCGGCGACCTCTACCGCCTGCCTTTCATGCCCGGATCCTTCGACGTCATCGTCATGGTCCGGGTGATCCATCACGTCCGGGATGTGCCCCGGGCGTTGCGGGAGATCCACGAGGTCCTGCGGCCGGGCGGGGTTTTCATCCTGGAGTTCGCGAACAAGCGGAACCTGAAGGCCATCCTCCGTTATGTGGTTGGCGCCCAATCCTGGTCGCCGTTCTCACCGGAGCCGGTGGAGTTTGCTCCGTTGCATTTCGATTTTCATCCGGCCTGGATGCGCGCCCGGCTGGAGGAGGCGGGCTTCCAGATCCAGCGGGAGCGGGCGGTGTCCCATTTCCGACATCCGTGGTTGAAGCGCCTGATCCCTGCGCCCGCGCTGGCCAGGATGGACGGATGGGTGCAGGGGATCGGGGCCCTCTGGAGGCTGACCCCCAGCCTCTTCGTTCGAGCGGAGGCCGGGCTCGTGGAGCGCGCCATGGGCGAGGGATTCTGGCGCTGCCCCCTCTGCCGCCGGCCGGCCCGCGAGGAGGAGGCGGCGGTGGTCTGCCCGGAGGGCCATCGCTGGCCCCGGGAGGGATCCCTCTACCGGATGCGGGAAGGGATCTGAGCTCACCGCCCGGATCCGAACCACCACACCCTTCCATCGGTCCAGGCGGTGACCCACTCTCGGCCTCCGGCATGCCGGAGCTGGCGCAGGCCGGAGACCGCCCCGGCGGCCCCACCGGCGGGCGATCCCCCGACCAGGAGCCCCCACGCCTGCCATCCTTGCGCGATGGCCAACCCGGTGCGCTCGTCGCCCCGATAGACCACCAGATCCACCCGGGGGACCTCTCCGTTCGGGCGGCGGCGGGCGATCAGGATCCGCTGGCTTCCCATCCGGAGCAGCCATCCGTCCTCCCGGTTCTCCAGGATAAGGGAACCCATCTCGATCCGCAGGCCGGTCGGGGGCGGGGCGCCTTCCCCCAGGATCTGCCGGACTGGATAACGTTGTCGCAGCGCGCTGGGAAGAGCGGGCTTCGCGGAATCCTCGAGGATCAGGAGATCCAGATGGGGATCAAAGGGGCCCAACCAGCGCCCCAGCCCGGCCAGGGAGGCTTCGCGGATCCCCCACAGCCACAGCGCCCGATGGCCCTCCGGGCTTTCGACCAGAAGGAGATCCCCGCCCTCAAACAGCACCAGCTTCGCCCGATGGTCCGGGAGATAGGTGAAGGCGATGGCCCCCAGGGCGCCGATCCATCCCAGGGCGCGCAAGGCGGGCTGATGGGGCCGGAGGCGGAGGATCGCCTCCTGAAAGGAGAGGCCGTAGGCCCGCAGGAGGAGGGCGCTCAGGGCGCCGCCGTAGAACAGCAGCATCCCCTCCAGGTAGCCCGGGGCGACGCGAAGGGTGGCGAGAGGCCAGCGCGCCGTGAGGTCGGCGACGCGGATGGTCCAGGCCAGGGGCCACCAGGCCGCCCAGCCCAGCGGGGCGGCCAGCGGTCCGAGGGCCGCCGCGCCGAGGGCGGCGGCGATCCCCAGGGCCATCAGAAGAGGCTGCACGGGCAGGACCAGGAGGTTGGCCAGAGGGGCGATGAGGGAGAGCTCCCGGAAATGATAGAGCATCAGGGGGGCAGTGGCGATCTGGGCGGCCAGGGAGACCAGCAGGGCCTCGCGGACGGCCTCCACCAGGGCGCCGGCTTCGGGATCCCGCAGGAGCCGGGCCGTCCCTTCGCGGGCCCATCCCTCCAGGGGCGGGGCGAGGAAGAGCAGGCCCAGGGTGGCGGCGAAGCTCAGCTGGAAGCCCACATCGTCCAGGGCCAGAGGATCCCACAGGGTCATGGCGAAGGCGGAGAGGCTGAGGGCGTTGAGGGCGTCGTGGCTGCGGCCCAGCATCAGGGCGATCAGGGTGAGCGCCCCCATGAGGGCCGCCCGCACCACCGAGGCGGCGGCGCCGACGAAGAGGGTGTAGAGGGGGATCAGGAAGAGGGTCGCCCAGAGGGCAGCCCGCCGGCCCAGCAGCCGGGTGAAGAGGGCCAGGGCGAGGGCGGTGAGCAGCGTAATGTTGTAGCCGGAGATGGCGACGATGTGGCTGAGGCCGGAGCGGGCGAAGGCCTGCTCCACCGGCCAGGGGATCCCGCTTTCATCCCCCAGGAGGATGCCGATGAGCAGCCCGGCCTCCGGGTCCGGCAGGAGCTCCCGCAGGCGATCCCGAAGGAAGCCCCGGGCGGCGTAGAGCCCGCGGAGCAGGGAGTTCCCCTCGCCGGCCCGCACCCGGGTCCACTCCCGGGCCCGCATCTGCCCGAGCACCCCGTGGCGGGCCAGGACCTCTCGCATGTCCACCTCCGGCCGGACCTCGGGGGGACGGATGCGGCCGGTCAGGCGGAGGCGATCCCCGTAGCGGGGACGGCCTTCCTCCAGGTCCACTTGCAGCAGGGCTGTGCCCCCTTCCGGCCGGAGGCGAAAGCGGGATCCGGCCCCGCGCCCGGCAGGGTCGTCCGCCACGATCCCTTCCACAGTGACCTCGGCGCCTTCGGCCATCGCCGCGGCGAGGTCGGGCGGCAGGGCCGGGGTGGGCTGCAGGGTCCCTCGGACCGCGCCGAGGAGGGCGATCAGACCGAGGAGAGGAAGGCGCCGGTTTGCGGTGCGGGGGACGCCGAACCCCAGCGCCGCCATGACCGGAAGGGTCCAGATCAGGAAAAACAACGTCCAGCGTGGGAAGAGATCCTCGCCGGACGGGAGGGTCCGGGCGAGGAGGAGCCCCGTCAGCCAGGCCAGGGTGGGCAGGAACAGGGGCGCCCCTCGTAAATCCGGCATCCGGGCGGTCCATCCCTGAGGAGCGATCATGATCCTCCTTGGACGCAGGTCAATCGTCAGGCCAGGGTTGTAAGGGATGTCGGCCATCTGAGGGCAGGGCTGGAAATGAGCGCGATGATCCTTTCCGGCCTCGCCCCTTCGCCTCTTCCCGTCCGATCCCGCTTTCCCTGGGTTGCTGCGGATGAGCTCCCGCTCACCAGGGGAAGGGAAGCGGGTAATCGGGCAGCCGGTATTGGGAGGGGATCAAGGTCTGCATCACCGGCTCGACCCAGCCTGCAATGTATCGATCGTTGAACCCGGCCGCCCGGACCCCGATGGGGTAACCGATGCCGTCCTTCAATCGGATCACCCAGAGGATCAGGACGGCTCCCTGAGCGTCCCCAGGGGATTCGAGGGGCCAAGCGTCAGCGGAAAGGCGGACCCGGGAGAGGGGATGCCAGATCCCCTGGGCGACCAGCATGAACCGGCCGGAGGGAGAACACCCCCACTCGGTTTCAATAGTGGGGCCCCGTTGGATGCCCTCCAGAAGGGGGGCCAGGGCAGGAGGCAGGACCCCTCGTTCGCTCATGGCCCGGGCGAGGGTCTGTTGGTCCAGCCACGTGGGGGCGTTGATCGGGGCCGGCGCGACTTGCCCGGAGCGCAGATCGACCCAGTAAAGCCCGCCGGGGAAAGCGGAGGGATCCGGCGGATCGCCGCGCTGGATCGCCAGGATCGCGTGCGGGGGGTTCGCCTGAAGATCCGCGCATCCTCGAACCTGGGCGTAAGGAAAGGAGGTCTGGAAGGGCTCCGGCAACGGCAGTCGGAAGGGCCGGGAACGCCAGCAGCCCTCGGAGGGACAATCCACAGTTTCCAGGCAGACCTCTCCCGCCCCTCCACAGGGAACCAGATACGCCGAGGCGGCCGAGGTTGCCTCTCGCACCTCACCGCCTCGAATGGAGATCCCTCTGCGAGAACCAAAGTAGACATCCATCTCAAGATAGTCACGAAATTCGGCACATATTGGTCTCTGAGACTCATTTGAGTTCCATTGGAAATGACATAAAATTAGCAACTTTTTAGATATCAAGTCGGCAAACTTCCAGGAGACGGGGGGTGCGAGGTTGGGGGGCCATGGCCCGATCCAGCGCTGGCCGTTGGTTAACCAAGTCTCTCCGTCCAGCCAGGTTTGGCGCTCCAGGGCGGGTCGGAAGACCATCATCCAGTCTCCATCTGTCCGGAAGCCCTCGGGGAGGGGTTGCGGTGTCGGGATCGATGGCGCAGAAGGCTTGCCCCGGATCGACCCGGGAGGCGGCGTGGGAGGCTCCGGCGTTGGACGGGGCATCGTCGGCCGGGGCGCAGAAGTCGGGGTAAAAAGGGGGGACTTCGGTCCGATCCCGCAGGCTCCCAGCCATAGCCCGATGAGGATCCATCCCACTCGCAGCACGATGCGCATTTCTCACCTCCACACCCAATCCGTTAGGGGAGCTCCCAGGGAAGAGCATATTTGGGATCTTGATACACCAGCGGCTTCAAGCGGCTATCCCAGAAGCGAATCCACCGGGTCGTTGTATGGAAAAGCCGATCATCGTAGTTGGATATAGCAACGGGAACTCCCGATCCGTCTTCTATCCGAATCAGCCATTGTTGGTGATATACGCTAAAATATTCGTCCTTGTTTTTGCCAATTAAGACCAACAAATATGTCAGTGCGAAGCGTCCGCTGGGAGAGCACTCGGCGAGATCGATGGCCATGCGGAGGGGTTTTTGGCCCAGGAGGGTCGGAGGGGGATCCAAGAAGGGCAAGAAGGGGGTGGGGAGCGTGCCCTGGGCGACCATGGCCTGCGCCAGGGCCCGCCGGGCGGGGAGATCCGGCGCGTTGGTGGGGGCAGGGCGGACCTCGCCGGTCTCGAGGTTCACCCAGTAGATGGCCCCTGGGAAGGTGAGGGGTGCGTCCTCTTCCAGCCCTCCCACGCCAAGGAAAGGCCCCCCGAGACGTGAGATGAACAGAACGGCCCTTCGTCGATCGGGGCTCAAGCATCCTTGCACCGATGGCACCTGAGCCCCCGCTGCGATCCCCGCGGTCTGGATCTGTAAGCCGGGGGGCAAAGGGAGCCGGAAGGGGGAGGAGCGCTGGCCATCCGGAAGCGTGAGGCACAGCGCCCCATCGGAGCCACACTCGACCAGCTTCTCTCCATAGAACGAGACGTTCTCCTTAGGCAAATCTTCGGCCGGATGAAAGTCCAGCGCATCGGGAATGGGGAAGCAAACGGACACCCCGGCTTCGATACTGGGCGGTTCATGGCAGAAGAACCGCTGTCCTCCTCTCCAGGTCCACACGGGGGAAGGCCAGAAAGGCCCCTTCGCTTCGTCCGTAGGAAAGGGGCCGATCCAGCGTTCTCCGTTGGTCCACCAGACGGCCCCTCCCGTGGTCCACGGTTGCCCGGACTCCCACCGTTTCGGATCCACTGTGGGGTAGAACACTTGGAGCCAATCCGGATCCGTGTGCAATTCCTCGGGGAGAGGGGGAGGAGTTGGTCCCCGTATGGCGGGGACGGGTGAAGGGGTCCAGAGAGGTGGCCGGGTCGATGGCCGCGGAGGGGCCGGGAGGGTAGCGGCCCCTGGGTGAGAAGTAGGAGATGCCGTCGGGCGCGGGCTTGGGGCTTCGACGGCACGGCTGCAGGCCATTAGGCTAACGATCAATCCGATCGCTGTGATCCAGCGCCTCATTGGGTTTTCTCCTCCTTGGATTCCGGGATGTTCGGTTCGCCCTCCAGGCGCACGATCCACCACTCTGAGCCGCGACGGGCCTCTTGGTTGATTGAACGCCAGAACAGATCCCACCGATATCGCTCCTGACGGTTGTGGAAGGGGTTGTTGATGACCACGTAGCGCTCCCCTTCCCGCTCCTCCAGTCGGTCGATCACCACCCAGTGGGCGGTCTCGCCGGCCTGGGGGACCGCATGACCCGTGAGGATCCCTCCGTCGCCGGTGTGCTTCTTTTCGGTGAGGACGATGGCCGCCGCCGGCGTGCCATCCGTCCCCTGCCAGCCGTCTGTCCAGTGGGTGGTGTGGCTTTTGGCGGTGACCAGGGCGATCACGGTGGTTCGGGGACGGGTGATCTGGTCTCGGAGGGCTGCCCAGGCCGCTTCGGAAGAGGAGCCATCGAGGTCAACCTTTTGTCCCTCCACGCCGTAGGCCTTCTTGGCGGTTTCGAGCAGGTCTGCGGCGCTGGTGTAACGGGTCGCCTTACGCCCTCCGTTCGGCAGCTCCGCCACCTCAGGCGGAATCTGTCTCACCTGGATCAAGCGATCCGCCACGTCTTGGGCGGGGATGGGGCGGCCGGCCAGGCGGGAGAGGGCCATCGAGAGGGCCACCGGGCCGCAGGCGGCCGACCAGGGCAGATCCACGCCTTCCGCGCGGAAGCGGAGGACGAATTGATTGGGGAGGGGCGCTCCGGTGCTGTCCACCGCCAGGGGGGTGGTGGGCAAGGGCGGGGCGATCCAGCCTTCCTCGATCGCCTGGGCGGCCGCATAGAAGGCCTCCTCCAGGCGCTGGAGGGCCGTTTCG
>NZ_FYEK01000016.1 GCF_900187885.1 Thermoflexus hugenholtzii JAD2
ACAACCTGGGCGCGAGGCTCTCCGAGTTGGGCCGGCGGGAGGAGGCCCTGCAGGTCACTCAGGAAGCGGTGGAACTTTACCGCCAGCTGGCCGTCCAATACCCCCAGGCCTTCCTCCCCAACCTGGCGCTGAGCCTCCACAACCTCGGCGCGAGGCTCTCCGAGTTGGGCCGGCGGGAGGAGGCCCTGCAGGTCACCCAGGAAGCGGTGGAACTCTACTGCCAGCTGGCCGCCCAACACCCCCAGGCCTTCCTCCCCAACCTGGCGCTGAGCCTCACCAACCTGGGCGCCGGGCTCTCCGAGTTGGGCCGGCGGGAGGAGGCCCTAACGGCCACCCAGGAAGCGGTGGAACTCTACCGCCAGCTGGCCGTCCAATACCCCCAGGCCTTCCGCCCATACCTGGCGCTGAGCCTCACCAACCTGGGCGTGATGCTCTCCGAGTTGGGTCGGCGGGAGGAGGCCCTAATG
>NZ_FYEK01000017.1 GCF_900187885.1 Thermoflexus hugenholtzii JAD2
GGCGATCGCCCGCTCCAAATTCGCCTCCCGATCCCGCACTTCCGCCAGACGCGCATAGGCAGCGCCCAGGTTGTTCTGGGTGGTGGCATACTCCAGCGGCGCCGCCTCAGGCGTGCGAAAGCG
>NZ_FYEK01000018.1 GCF_900187885.1 Thermoflexus hugenholtzii JAD2
GATGGCCTGCATCCCCTCGTAATCGAAGCGGCTGGGGGTAGCCATGGGCGAATCCTCCGGGTGTCAAGTTGCTTCATTAAGATGATAGCCACCAGCCCTCCTCCACCCCGTTCCCATTTTCCGGTTTTCATTGAACGGGTGTGAGGGTATCCCGAAATCCGTCGAAGGGTGCGGGTGTTTCAGGGAACGGAGGATGAGCTGAACGTGGAGAGGGCCTACGCGCTCCGGATCCGCTATGGGGCGGGTTTTGGAGATCGGGGGGCTGGGAGCGTCTCAGATCTCCGGAGGGGCAGTGGGGGTGTCTTTCTGCGGGGGAGGGCTGGGCTCGTGAGCCGGGATCCCGCACCGACATCTCCGGCTGCTGCGGGGAAGGTTGAAGGCGGCGGGCCCAGACAGGCTACCGCGGGGCCCGCTGGGTATCGCCCTTTTGAGCCATCCTGTAATAAGGGGGAGGCGGAGATCCCGGGGGCAAAGCCCTTCTATCCGTGGACTGCGGGGAGGGCACCGGTTTGGAAGGCGGCTTGCCGGCCCGGGACGCGGGGGGAGCGGCTACTTCTCCTCTCGGTAGAGCCGTTCCCGGATGGCCATGATCTCCCGGCGCAGGCGCTCGTTGTGCTCCAGCTCGCTCTGCACCTTCTCGATGCCGTAGAGCACTGTGGTGTGATCGCGGCCCCCGAAGGCCTCGCCGATCTGCGGCAGCGAGGCCCCCGTCTCCTCCCGGGCCAGATACATCGCCACCTGGCGGGGATAGACCAGCTCCTTGTTGCGCCGCGGCCCCCGAATGGCTTCCGCTGAAACCCCGTAGAAATCCGCCACGACCTCGATGATCTGATCGATGGAGAGGGAACGGCGCCGGGGCAGCAGATCCGCCAGGGCCCGGGTGGCCGCCTCCATGGTCAGGGGCAAGCCCATCAACTGCGCGTACGCCACCACCCGGTTCAGCGCCCCCTCCAGCTCCCGGATGTTGCTCTGGATCTGCCGGGCGATGAACTCCATCACATCGTCCGGCACCGGCACGGCCAGCCCTTCAGCCTTCGCCCGCAGGATGGCGATGCGGGTCTCCAAATCCGGCGGCTGGATGTCGGCGATCAGCCCCCACTCGAACCGCGAGCGGAGCCGCTCCTCCAGGGTCACCAGGGCCCGGGGCGGGCGGTCGCTGGAGATCACCAGCTGCTTGCCGTTGCTGTGGAGCGTGTTGAAGGTGTGGAAGAACTCCTCCTGCGTGCTCTCCTTGCCGGCGATGAACTGGATGTCGTCGATCAGCAGCACGTCGATGGAGCGATACTTGTCCCGGAACTGGTCGGTGGTCTGGGCCCGGATGGCGTTGATCAGGTCGTTGGTGAACTCCTCGGAGGAGACGTAGAGCACCCGCAGCCCCTTGCGCAGGCAGACGTGGCCGATGGCGTGCAGCAGGTGGGTCTTGCCCAGCCCCACCCCGCCGTAAATGAAGAGAGGGTTGTAAGTCTGGGCCGGGCGCTCGGCCACCGCCAGGGCCGCCGCATGGGCCAGGCGGTTGCTCGGGCCCACCACGAAAGTCTCGAAGGTGTAGCGGGGGTTCAAACGCTGGGCCCACAGGGAGGCGAGGGAAGCATCCTCCTCGCCCGGGTTGGAGGCGGGGCCCTGGATTCGGCCGTTCTCGTAAACCACGAAGTCCACCGCCACCGGGCGCCCCAGGGCCTCGGCCAGCGCCCGCGCGATCACCGTCCGCAGCCGATGGGCCAGCCAGTCCCGGGCGTAGGCGCTGCGGGCCCCGATGACGAAGGTGTCCCCCCGCACCGAAACCACCTGCGTGCCCTTCACCCAGGTCTCAAAGGTGGGGCGAGGGATCTGTTGTTGCAGCGACTCCAGGACCGTCTGCCAGACCTCGTTTGGGTTCTCGATCCCGAGCATCCCTTCTCCCTCCTCATCCCTGCCGGAGGACGAGCCGGCCGGGGGAGGCCGCCGGAGCCTTCCGGATCCGCATCACGGGCGCGAAGGCCGTGGAGGATGTTCCGGATGGACGTTTCGGATGTTCCCGAAAAGCGGAGGGTGTCGTTCCTCCGGGCGATGCCCTTCTGATTCTACGCGGGGTCCCTGGGGTGGGCAATCCTTCCCCCAGCGGTTTAACCTCCCGGCTGCCCACAGGCTTTTCCACAGCCTGCGCGCCCCCTCTCCGGCGATCGCAGCCGGTTTTCCCCAGAGGGTTCCCCGTTTTGCCAGAGTTATCCACAGAGTTTTCCACAGCGGATCCGGCGGCGGGGCTTGGGGAAGGCGGACCGCCGCTGATCTCCGATCCGGGTGGCGCCGGGCGTGGGCCTGCGGGAAGGAGGGGCGCCGGCGCGCATGGCGGCAGCTGTGGCGATGGTCACGGATCTCCTGAGGGAGGGGCTTCTGCCTCGAGCCTCCGGCTTCGATGAGGCGAGGGGTCGCGGGGAACGCCGCCTCCGCCCTCATCGGTCTTCGTGGGAGGGGCTTCAGCCCCGAACTTCTCGTCTGGAACAGGCATACGGGGCGAGGGGATCCGGCGTCGTCTCGATCCCGCTCCCCCAGGACCTGAAGCCCGGCTATAATCCGGAAGGCCGGAGGCGCGCCTCCGGCGCGGATCCTTCGCAGGCAGGAGGCGGATGTGCGACGGTTGATGGTCACCGGCGGCGCCGGCTTCATCGGGTCCAACTTCGTGCGCTGGACCCTGGAGACGTATCCGGACGCGTATGTGCTGGTGTATGACAAGCTGACCTACGCGGGGAACCTGGACAACCTGAAGGACGTGGCGGAGAGATTCCAGGGGCGCTACGCCTTCATCCGCGGGGACATCTGCGACGCCCGGGCGGTCCGCGAGGCCATCCGCGCCCATCGCATCGAGGCCATCGTCAACTTCGCCGCCGAGTCCCACGTGGATCGCTCCCTGATGGAGCCGGGGAGCTTCGTGCAGACGGACGTCTTCGGGACCTACGTGCTGCTGGAGGCGGCGCGGGCCTTCGGCTTGCGCTACCATCAGGTCTCTACCGACGAGGTCTACGGTGAGGTGCTGGAGGGCGCCTCCACGGAGCGGGATCCCCTGATGCCGCGCAGCCCTTACTCGGCCAGCAAGGCGGGGGCGGATCTCCTCTGCCTGGCCTATTTCACCAGCTTCGGGGTCCCGGTGACCATCACCCGGGGCTCCAACAACATCGGCCCCTATCAGTATCCGGAGAAGTTCGTCCCCCTGTGCATCACCAACGCCATCGACGACGAGCCGCTGCCGGTTTATGGGGATGGCCAGCAGATGCGGGACTATCAATACGTGCTGGATCACTGCGAGGGGATCGATCTGGTGCTGCGGAGGGGGCAGCCGGGGGAGGTCTACAACCTGGGGACGGGGATCTCCACGCCGAACCTCGAGGTGGCGAAGCGGATCCTGGATCTTTTGGGGAAGCCGTATTCGCTGATCCGCCTGGTGCCGGACCGGCCGGGGCACGACCGGCGGTATGCGCTGGATATCTCGAAGATCGTGGCGTTGGGGTGGCGGAGCCGGCACACTTTGGACGAGGCGCTGGAGAAGACGGTGCGCTGGTATGTGGAGAACGAGTGGTGGTGGCGGAAGATCAAATCGGGGGAGTATCGGGAATACTACCGGCGCCAGTATGCGGAACGCCTGGCCCGAAGCCGGCCCGCCTTCTCCGGGTGACCGGTGTCGCCAGAGGTGGGGATACTCTCATTATTCCGCGAATCGGCGGAGAGGGGCGAAAACCGGGGGGATTCGCGGAAATTCGATCCAACCAACCGAAAGGACCCGCCAGATCTGGCGTTCATCGGGTTGTGCATGTCCAGATGTGGGGGGTCCGGGAGGCGATGGAGGGCGCCTTTTCCGCGAATCCCGGATCGGGGCGAAAACCCGGGGGGATTCGCGGCTGGTTAGAACGGTAGGAAAAGAAGCTTGACAGATCCACAGGAAGAGGCTATCATGGAAACCGAAGTCGGGTGGAAGATGGGGGGAAGGAAGAGGCGAGGGGGTGGCAGAGAGGGAAAGAAAAGAAAAACCTTCCTCCGCCCTTGCAGTGCTGAGACCCGTTTTCAGGGGATTGCGACCTGACATTCCTTTGCTGGCGTCGGACCAATCGCATCCGACTTGCAGTGCTGAGACCCGTTTTCAGGGGATTGCGACCCGTTGGAGCTTGCGGACTACCTGGTCCGATTCCTCTCCCACTTGCAGTGCTGAGACCCGTTTTCAGGGGATTGCGACCTGTTCTCGAGGATAACCCTCACCCATCCGGGGAGAATAACCCTTGCAGTGCTGAGACCCGTTTTCAGGGGATTGCGACGGTTGCGAACCAGCAACTCTCCTACGACAGAAAGACCCAGACTTGCAGTGCTGAGACCCGTTTTCAGGGGATTGCGACTTACCACCTCCTTTTCGAGTGTCACTTCTCTTCCTCAGCGCTTGCAGTGCTGAGACCCGTTTTCAGGGGATTGCGACGGGACAACGCTCCGGCTCGGGCTTCGGTTCAGGCTCTTCCCCTTGCAGTGCTGAGACCCGTTTTCAGGGGATTGCGACCGTTAACGATCCCGTAACGGGTGGCCACGTTGTAGGATCGCCTTGCAGTGCTGAGACCCGTTTTCAGGGGATTGCGACTCAATTTGCGGCCAGGCCAAATGGTTGTCCCGATGGGCCTGCTTGCAGTGCTGAGACCCGTTTTCAGGGGATTGCGACGCCCGCTCCTCCTTCTTTATGAAGACTTCTTCTAAACTACCCACTTGCAGTGCTGAGACCCGTTTTCAGGGGATTGCGACAAGATCGATGGCCTCCTCGTTGGTCGCAAACAATAGGGCTAACCTTGCAGTGCTGAGACCCGTTTTCAGGGGATTGCGACGCTTTCTTTCCCTCCTCCTTCGATAGGGCCGCCATAAGAGCGGCTTGCAGTGCTGAGACCCGTTTTCAGGGGATTGCGACGTGTTCTGGGACGACGTAGATCTCACCATCTTCCCTGTTGACTTGCAGTGCTGAGACCCGTTTTCAGGGGATTGCGACGCGCGAGGGCCGGAGGGGTCAATCCAGATTTCATGTAGGCGACTTGCAGTGCTGAGACCCGTTTTCAGGGGATTGCGACTTGATTTGCTCGATTCCTCCCTTAGAAAAGCCAGGGCCAGCTTGCAGTGCTGAGACCCGTTTTCAGGGGATTGCGACGCCTTCTCAACGTCATCCCAGCCCGGGAGGGACTCCCGGACCCTTGCAGTGCTGAGACCCGTTTTCAGGGGATTGCGACCTATTCAGTCGCTTCCCAGGCCGCCGCCAAGAGGCCTGGCTTGCAGTGCTGAGACCCGTTTTCAGGGGATTGCGACACCCGTCCAATTCCGTGGAGCTCGAGATGCCGGAGGGCAATTATGCTTGCAGTGCTGAGACCCGTTTTCAGGGGATTGCGACGGGATCCAGGGCGCCCCGAGCCCGAGGAGGCCATCCAGACTTGCAGTGCTGAGACCCGTTTTCAGGGGATTGCGACTTGCACAAAATATTTAGGGCCCACCTCTCGAGCTTGTCCGCGTCTTGCAGTGCTGAGACCCGTTTTCAGGGGATTGCGACGCCTCGGGCCGGCCCAGGGCCATGCCCCAGGAGATAACTTGCAGTGCTGAGACCCGTTTTCAGGGGATTGCGACGCGATCATGAGGACCAGATGGTTGTGCTCCCGCTTTGTGATCCTTGCAGTGCTGAGATCTGTTTCGGGGGATGGTGAGGGGGGATTTCCTCAAGCGAAGGGGGGATGGGGCACAGCACTAATGCGCCCCTGCGGTTTTCGTCGCCTTTCATCGCCGTCGAATCCGGAGGGCCAGCCGGGAGGTGAGGAGATGTGGAAGACTTCTTCGATCCCGAGGACCTTCACGAGCTGCGGGAGCAGATGGAACGGCTAAAGGAATTCCGCCGACGCCGCAAGGACCACGAGGCCTTGCGCCGTCGGGTGCCAGCAGATCCTCCAGATGCGCTCTGTCCCCTGTGGAACCCGCAAGCCCGTCCGCTCGGAACGCTGATCCCCTGCCTCCGCGCCTTCCGCTCGGCCTTCCTCTCGAGGAGCCGAGGCTTGCCTCCGGCGCCATGGGGAGCGACAGAGGGGGCGATGACGCCGATCACGCTCCCATGCGCCCTTTGTCGCTCGACGTTCCTTCCTCCCGCCCGTCCGCCGGATCTCACTCCGCTTCCATGATCAGGCGCACGGCCATGGTCCGCTCCACGCCCCGCCAGATCAGGAGCGCCTCCTCCCGCGTCCGGCCGCGCGCCCGCACCGTCCGCCGCTCCTTCACCCGCGCCACCCCCAGCCGGATGAGATCCTCCGGGTCCACCGGGATCATCGCCGTGGCGATGCGCGCCCCCTCCGCCGAGAAGGTGCCGGAGAGGGCGATGGCCAGAGGCGGCCGCTCCGCCTCATAGGCCCGCCAGAACCCCGAATCCCGCCCGATCCAGCAGATCACATCCGGCGTCTCCAGGGTCCGCCGTTTCCAGTCCACCAGCCCCACCATGTCGGGGAAGCCCGCCGCCAGATACCCGGCCAGCCGCCGCTCGTCGATGTGCTCCGGGATGGCGCGATCCCATCCCCCATCCTCCTCGGCGAACAGCAGGCGCAGCCGGGATCGCAGGTCCGGCAAATAGATGTGGGCCGCCTCGTCCAGCACCCGGTCGGCGAACCCCTGGGCCCGGGCCTCCTCCGCCGCCGCCGAGGGGTCCTGGGTGTAGCGATGCATGTAGCGGATCAGGGCGCCCAGGGCGGCGTTGAGGTCCCCCTCTCGGTTCGGCGGCGGGCCGTATCCCGGCAGCCGCCACGGCCGCCCCACCGCCAGCAGGGAGACCGCGGCGATCAGGCCGTCGAGGATCTCCTCCGCCTCGCCGGCGGCCCGGGCCACGAGCAGCGGGATGGCGAGTCGAGCGGGAAGACCCAGCTCCAGGATCTGATAGCCCCGCGGCGTGATCCGCCCCCGGGGGTCCAGGGCCTCCAGCCGCCGCAACAGCCGGACCGCCTCCTCTACTGCCTCCCGAGCGGGCGGGTCCGGCAGCGGCAGCTCCCGCACCGAGAGCCCCAGGGCCGCCCCCACCAGCACGATGCGCTCCGGGGAGGTCCGCTGGGTCTCCGGAGGCCGGGCGGCCTCCCGCAGCTCCGCCATCCGGAAGCACCGGATGCAGATCCCCGGCGCGGTCCGGCCCGCCCGGCCTGCCCGCTGGGCGGCCTCCGCCTGGGAGATGGGCACCACCGGCAGCCGGACGAACCCCCGGGTGTCCGCCTCGCTCCGGCGCACCAGCCCCAGGTCCAGCACCAGGCCGGCGTTCATCGTCAGCGACACCCCGGCCAGCTCGGTGCTGACGAAGATGCGGGTGGCGCTGCGGTCGGCCGCCTTCTCGACCACGGCCTCCTGCTCGCTCACGGCCATGGCCCCGTAGAGGGGGATCACCTCATTGCGGAACTGGGCCCGCAGCGCCTCCACGGTGGCCTCGATCTCCCGCACGCCGGGCATGAAGATCAGGGCGTGGAGGGGGATCCCCAGATGGGCGATGCGGATCTCATCCGCCCCGACCTCCACCTGGGTCCCCTGGAACTTGAGCTGGCGGTAGCGGCGGAGGGCCTGGAGGACCACCCGGGCCGGCTGATCGACCCGGGTGGAGAAGCGCACCGGCCACTCGATCAGGCGGATGGGATACTGGGGGGCCGGGAGCTCGATCTCCACGATCTCGTAGCCGAACCGCCGGGCGATGCGGGCGAGGCGCTCCTCCACCCGCTCCATGGTGGCCGACATCACAGCGAAGGGGCGGCCTTCCTTCACGATGAGGGCGAAGGCCAGGTCCCCCTCCATCTGGCGGAGGTGGACCTCATCCACGATGGGGAAGATCTCCGAGAGGCCCTGGCTCAGGATGTATTGGATGAGGATGCCGGTGGTGACGTAGGCCACATGCACGTCGAGCATGCCGTAGGGGAGGGTATGGCTGCCCCGCACGGTGTAGCCCACCCGGCCCCGCAGGATCAGCCGAGGCCCTCCCGCCAGCTCGTAGACATCCGGGTGGAGGTCCGGCGGCAGCTCGTAGACCCCATCGCGGGTGCGGTGGTTCACATACCAGGCCAGGGAGATGGCGGCGGCCCGGGTGGGGACCGCCACCATCGCCGGCTGGTCGGCCCACGCCGCCAGCAGGAAGGGGACCACCGTGGATTTGCCCGATCCCGGCGGCCCCTTCACCAAGACCATGACGCGGGATCCCCGGGGGATCCGATCGAGGGGCGGAGGGATGCTATCCCCCATAGTTGTAGAAGAACAGGGTCAGGGCTTCGATGCCGCGGGCCCAGGTGGGCAGGTGGAGCTTCTCGTTGGGGGCGTGGAAGCGGTCGTCGGGCAGGCCGAAGCCCGTCAGCACCGACTCCACACCCAGGAGCTCCTGGAGCTGCGTGACGATGGGGATGGTGCCGCCTTCCCGCTTGAAGACCGGTCGCCGACCCCAGACCATCTCCAGGGCCTGGGAGAGGGCCTGCACGGCCGGATGCCGGCGGTCGGTGAGGGAAGCCCGCACCCCCGCCATCCGGATCAGCTCCCAGCGCACGGTCCGGGGCGCCCGCTCCTCCAGGTAGCGCCGCAGCTGCTCATAGACCTCGTCGGGATCCTGGTCCGGCACCAATCGCATCGAGATCTTGGCCATGGCGGAAGCGGGCAGCACGGTTTTGGCGCCGGGGCCGGTGAAGCCGGCCAGCAGCCCGTTGACCTCCAGGGTCGGCCGAGCGGTGGCCCGCTCCACCGGCGTGTAGCCGGCCTCTCCCCACAGGGCGGGCGCGCCGGTGTTGCGAAGATAGAAGTCCTCGCCCATGGGCAGGCGGGCCAGCTCCGCCCGCTCCTCCTCGCTCAGGGGGCGGACCCGGTCGTAGAACCCGGGGAGGGTGACCCGGCCTTCGGCATCATGCATGCCGGCGATCAGCTCGCAGAGGACCTGGGCCGGGTTGTGGACCACGCCGCCGTAGAGGCCGGAGTGCAGGTCGTGGGCCGGCCCGTAGATCCGCAGCTCGAAGTAGGCCAGGCCCCGCAGCCCGTAGGTGATGGTCGGCAGGTCCGGGGCGATCATCCCGGCGTCCGGGTTGAGGGAGATGGAGGCCCGGAGCCGGTCCGCGTGGGCGGCCAGGAAGGCGGGGAGGCTGGGGGAGCCGATCTCCTCTTCCCCCTCGATCAGGAACTTCACGTGGACGGGGAGGGGGCCGCTGCGGGCGACGGCCTCGAAGGCGGCGATGGTCGCCATCACCTGGCCCTTCATGTCCGACGCCCCGCGGGCGTAGAGGTTCTCCCCCCGCACCGTGGGCTCGAAGGGCCCGCTCTCCCATTCCTCCAGCGGATCCGGCGGCTGCACGTCATAGTGGCCGTAGACCAGCACGGTGGGGGCGTCGGCCCGCGCCGCCGGGGCCTCCCCGTAGACCACGGGATGGCCGTCGGTGGGCATGATCTCCACATGCGGGGCGCCGGCGGCCCGCAGCCGCTCGGCGACCCAGGCCGCGGCCCGCTCCACGTCAGCGCGATGGGCCGGGTCGGTGGACACCGAGGGGATGCGGAGGAAGTCCTTCAGCTCCTCCAGGAACCGATCCCGGTTCCGCCGGACGTATTCCAGGGCCTGCTGTCGTGGCTCCGTCATCGATGGCCTCCTGCGCGGAAGATCTTAGGTCACCGGAGTCGCCTCAGGATGAGCGACCCCACCGAACCGGGCGGCGATCTCCTCAGAGGAAGGATACGCCTCGCAGCCCATGTAGGCCGCCAGGGTCGGGTGCACGGTGCGGATGGCCTCGTAGATCCGCATGGCGATGTAGCGATAGGCGAAGTGGCCGTTGGGGCCGCCCCGCAGGCGGCACAGGTGATAGGCCTCCCGCAAATTCATGGTCATCAGCACCCGTCGGTAGACAGCGTTGGGCAACACATAGGCCGCCGCCTCCCCGATGGCCGGGTGCATACGCTCCCACAGCGCCATGGCCGCCTCCACGGCCGCCCGATAGGCGGCCCCCAGGCCGGCTTCCTCGATCGCCCGGGGGACCGCGTAGCCGTAGGCGGCGGTCAGGGCCTGGGGCGTCTGGGTCATCATCCGGTGCCGCTTGAGATCATAATAGGCGCCCTCGTCCATCAGGCAATCGAAGGTGTAGACGATGTGCTCCAGCTCCCGGACGGGCGGGTCGAAGGGGCTGCGGCCGCCCAGGGCGGCCTCCAGAACCTCCCGCCGTTCCTCCGGGCGCATCGCCCGGACCTGCCGGAGGGCTCCTTCGTAGCTCACGGCCCGGAACCGGTAGAGGCAGGCGGCGATGAACCGGACCTCCGCCTCCGGGTCCCAGGCGATCAGTCGGACCCCATCCCGGGGTTCGGGGTCTTCGGGGAGGACGCAGGCCCATCGCCGCAGGCGCTCCGCGCTGGTCTGGAGATAGGCGTTGGGCTCGGCGTATTTAAGGAGGGTGGGGACCTCCTGGAGGGCGGCGGCCTTCACCGCTGCGGCGATCTCCCGGACCTCCGCGAGGGGGTGGGAGAGCCATTTACGGAGGCCGTGCTCCAGGGCGCGGGCGTTCACCGTCATCCCCACGTTGGTCAGGGTGGCGGTGGGCAGCAGATAGCGGCAGGCGTCCATGGCCCGGATCCGCAGCCGGGTGCGGTAGGCTCCCTCGCTCTCCTCCGGGCGGCGGGGGAACCAGCCCTCCATCACCCGACGGACGGGCTCCAGGGCGGCGTGGTAGGTCTCGAACAGCCGCGTCATCGTCTCGGCGTAAGCCTCCCGGAAGGGGGAAGCGGCGATCTCCGGCGGCAGGTAGAAAGCCTCCCGGTCGAGGATCTGGAAGCGGGTGGATTTCTCCGTAAAGGAGGCCAGCCGCACCCCTTCGATGGCTTCGGCGGCCAGGCGGGAGATGTTCTCGAAGGCGATGTGGAGGACGGCGTGCTCGGCCACCGAGGCGTGGCCGTAGCCCACGACCCATTTCTCGTGGAACTGGGCGGCGGATTCATCGCTCAGGCCTTCCGCAATCATGTCAAAGGCCTCGGGGCTGCGGCTGGTCTTGGCGAAGGCCACCGCGATGACCTCCGGCCGGTATCTGCGCGGATCTAGCAGGTAGATCCGTCGCTCCCGCATGCCGCTCCTCCTTTCCGGGTCAGGCATCGCTCTGCCATGCTATCACAAGGCCGCGCCATGGGGGCTTCGCTGGGAGGCTTTCTTGATGCGTCGAATGAATTCGACCTGTGGGACCTACGGCCGATGGTCGGCCTGCGCCGACCGGAAAGGCATTCTTTGCGTCGGCGGAGGCCGACGCCTGGCGCGAGAGCGCCTTAGAAGGCCGATTTCAATCGGCGCAGAAGCCTTAGCCGGTGGCCGGCCTGCAAGGCGGACGAACACATTCGTGCATTCGTGCCCTAATTCGTGGACGGCCTCCCTCCTCCCTGCACGTCTCGCGGTTTTCCACAGAGAGGGAGCCACATCGGTTATGATTGAGGAGGGAACCCATTCCGCGCGGCCCGGGCCACCGGGCCGCGCGATCCTCAACCCGACGAGGTGGCCCCATGCGCGCGGTGGAGATCATCGAGAAAAAGCGCGACGGCGACGAGCTGAGTCCGGAGGAGATCCGGTTCTTCGTCGAGGGCTTCACACGAGGGGAGATCCCGGACTACCAGGCCGCCGCTTTCCTGATGGCCGTTTACTTCCGCGGGATGACGCCCCGGGAGACGGCGGATCTCACCCTGGCCATGGCCTACTCCGGGCGGGTGCTGGATCTCCACGATATCGCCCCGGTGGTGGTGGACAAGCACTCCACGGGCGGGGTGGGCGACAAGGTCAGCCTGGTGGTGGTGCCCCTGGTGGCCGCCGCCGGCCTGCCCGTGGGCAAGATGAGCGGCCGGGGCCTCTCCTTCACCGGCGGGACCATCGACAAGCTGGAGTCCATCCGGGGCTTCCGGGTGGAGCTCACCGTGGAGGAGTTCCGGGAGCAGCTCCGGCGGGTCGGCGCCGTCCTCTGCGGCCAGTCGGCCGATTTGGCGCCGGCGGATGGGAAGTTCTATGCCCTGCGGGACGTCACCGGGACCGTCCCCAGCATCCCGCTGATCGCTGCTTCGATCATGAGCAAGAAGATCGCCGCCGGGGCCGACGCCATCGTGCTGGACGTCAAGGTCGGCAACGGCGCCTTTATGAAGACCCTGGAGGACGCGCGGGCCCTGGCCCAGCGGATGGTCGACATCGGATCCGCGCTGGGCCGGCGGGTGGTGGCGGTGATCTCGGATATGAACCAGCCCCTGGGCGAGGCGGTCGGCAACGCCCTGGAGGTGAAGGAGGCCATCGCCACGCTGCGGAGCGATGGGCCGCGGGATTTCCGGGAGCACTGCCTGACCATCGCTGCCTACATGCTGTATCTGGGCGGCCGGGCGGGGAGCGTGGCGGAGGGCCGTCGGCTGGCGGAGGAGACGCTGTCCTCCGGAGCGGCCTGGGAGAAGTTCCGGGCCCTGGTGGCCGCCCAGGGCGGGGAAGTGGAGCAGATCGAGGAGCCGGAGCGCCTCCCCCGGGCCCGCCTGATCCGGGAGATCCCGGCGCCCGCCGATGGATACATCGTCGAGATGCGGGCATACGAAGTCGGCATGGCCGCGGTGGCCCTGGGGGCCGGACGGACGAAGAAGGGGGAGCCCATCGACCCCGCGGTGGGGATCCTGGTCCATCGCAAGGTGGGCGATCCGGTGCGGCGGGGTGAGCCCCTGTTCACGGTGCACGCCAACGCAGAGGAGCGGCTCGCGGAGGCGCAGGCCTGGCTCTCCCGGGCGGTGCGCATCCAAGAGGCCCCTGTCCCGCCGCTGCCTCACGTTTATGAGACGATCCCTGCGGGGATCGGATAGCGGATGGCTTCGGCCGGAGGGCTCCCGGATTTCCGATGGGGGGGAGGATGTGGCGTTCCCACGCAGGGGCCGCGTTCGGGTTGATCGGTGCGGGCGGGTTGATGGCCCTGTTCACCCTCTGGCGCCTGTATCCGGATCTGGCGCTCGCGCGCCTGCTGATGGTGGCGGGGATGGGTCTGATGGCCTGGGGGCTGCTCTGGTTTCCGATGGCGCTCCTTCACCGGCGAGGGGAGGAGGGGGCACCGCCACGATGGGAGCGGATCTGGCGGCGCAGTGCGTGGGGAGGCCTCGGAATCGCAGCCCTGACGCTGTTGTGGCTCCAGCGGGCCCTACGGCCGGAATGGCTCGCCCTGTTCGCGACCTTGCTGCTCGGCGCCGAGCTCTTGTGGTGGGCCACCGAGCCGGACGCGGGGCACATCGAATGAATCCGGCCTGGTGAGGCCTTCGGCCGACGGTCAGCATAGGCCGACCGGAAAGGGATTCTTGGCGTGGGCGGAGGCCGACGCTTGGGCGCGAGGCGCTTTGGGAGGCCGATTTCCAACGCCTTTGTTTCCTATAGGAGGGGCTTTAGCCCCGAACCTCTGTTTTCGAGATAGCAGGGTCGCGGCCGAAGTCGCTCCTGCAGCGTTAGTTTTTCCGTGGGAGCCGCCGATCTCGTGGCAGGAGGGGCTTTCAAGAATGTTCCCAGCTAAGGCCGCTCCCACCCTGCTGAGCAAGGGGGCGGCTGTGGGGAATAGCGGATCGGACCTGTAACCGGAGGAACGGTGGGGATGGATCCCCGTCGGGAGCTGCCCAGCGTGGATCGGCTGCTGCGGGCGGAGGGCGCGGCGCCCCTCGTGGCGGCCTTTGGCCGTGATGTCGTCGCCGACGCCCTGCGGGAGGCCCTGACGGAGTTCCGCGCGAAGCTCCGGCCGGGCGACCCCCCGCCGTCCGAGCGGGCCGTTCTGGAGCGGGCCGCCGCCCTTCTGGCCTGCTGGCACACCCCCCGCCCGCGCCCGGTGATCAACGCCACCGGGGTGATCTTGCACACCAACCTGGGCCGCGCGCCCCTCTCCGAGGCCGCCCTGGAGGCCATTCGGGCCGCCGCGGCCTACAGCGACCTGGAGTTCGATCTGGAGAAAGGGGAGCGGGGGGAGCGTCAGGCCGCGGTGGAGGAGCTCCTGCGTCGGCTCACCGGGGCCGAAGCCGCCCTGGTGGTCAACAACAACGCGGCGGCGGTGCTGCTCGCCCTCACCGTCATGGCCCGGGGGCGCGGGGTCCTGATCTCCCGGGGCCAGCTCATCGAGATCGGCGGCGGCTTCCGCATCCCTGAGGTGATGGCCCAGAGCGGCGCGCGCCTGATCGAGGTCGGCACCACCAACCGGACCCACCTCCGCGATTATGAAGAGCCCCTCGCCCGGGGGGAGGACATCGCCCTCATTCTCCATGCCCACCATAGCAACTTCCGCATGATCGGCTTCGTCTCCGAGGTGCCCCTGGCTGAGCTGGTGGCCCTCGGGGCCCGTTACGACGTCCCGGTGATGGACGATTTGGGGAGCGGGGCGCTGCTGGACACGGCGGCCTTCGGCCTGGCCCACGAGCCGATGGTGCAGGAGAGCGTCGCGGCAGGCGCGGCGGTGGTTTGCTTCAGCGGCGACAAGCTGCTGGGAGGCCCTCAGGCCGGGATCTTGGTGGGAAAGCGGGAGCTTCTGGCCCGTATGCGGCGGCATCCGCTGATGCGCGCCCTGCGCCCGGACAAGCTCACGCTGGCCGCCCTGAGCGCCACCCTCATCCATTACCTCAAAGGGGAAGCCACCCGGGAGATCCCGGTCTGGCGGATGATCGCCACGCCCCTGGAGGAGCTGGAGGGACGAGCCCAGGCCTGCGCCGCCCGGCTCCGGGCCGAAGGGATCCCCGCGGAGGTCCGCCCGACCCGTTCCACCATCGGCGGGGGCAGCCTCCCCGGCGAAACTCTGCCCAGCGCCGCCCTGGTCCTGCGGCCGCCGGACCCCGAGGCGCTGGTGGCCGCGTTACGTCGAGCGGATCCGCCCATCATCGCCCGGGTTCAGGAGGACGCGGTGTGGCTGGATCTGCGCACCGTGCGCCCGGATCAGGAGGACGCGCTCCTGCGGGGGATCCGCCTGGCGTGGTCGCGAGTCGGAGCGCAGGGGGAATCATGAGCGTTCCGGCGATCGCTCAAATGTTTCCTTGGTTGAAAGGCGTGGCTTTCATCCTCACCCATCGGCTTCAATGCTCATGAAGCATGAGGACTTCGAGGGGATGTTCCGGCGCGTGCTGGAGGAGGGCCTGAGCGGGCTGGGGTGGACCCTGCCGGAGTCGGCCCTGGAGGCCATGGCGCGCTACGCCCGCATGGTGCGGGAGTGGAACGAGCGGATCAACCTCACCACCCTCGTGGATCCGGAGGCCATGGCCGCCCGCCATTTCATCGACTCGCTGACCGCCCTGATGGTCCTGCGGGAGCCCGGATGGCCGCCCGCGCCCGCGCAGTGGCCGGCGCGCCGGCTGGCCGACATAGGGAGCGGCGCCGGGTTCCCCGGCCTGGCGCTGAAGCTGGCCTGGCCGGCCCTCGAGGTCACCCTGATCGAGTCCGTGGGGAAAAAGGCTCGCTTCCTCGAGGCGGTGGCGCAGGAGCTCGGGCTGGACGGCGTGACGGTGCTGGCGCGCCGGGCCGAGGAGGTGGGACAGGATCCGGCGCACCGCGAGCGCTACGACATCGCCATCGCCCGCGCCGTGGCCGCTCTCCCCGTTCTCCTGGAATATCTGCTCCCCCTGGTTCGGGTGAATGGGATGGCGGTGGCGATGAAGGGGGCGGAGGTGGAGGAGGAGCTGGCGGCAGCCCGGGGGGCATTGGAGCGGTTGGGCGGTCGGCTTCGGGAGCGCCGGGAGGTGGCCTGGCCGCCCCATCTTCCCCCGCGGACGTTGCTGGTCTTCGAGAAAGCGGCGCCCACGCCGGCCGGCTACCCCCGGCGGCCGGGGATCCCGGAGAAACGTCCGCTTCGTTGAGGGGAAAAGTTAGGAGGCGTGCCGATGGGGGCGATCCGTCTGATCGCTGCGTTAACCCTGCGCGAGGTGTCGCGCCGCCGGCTGGTGCTGGCGGCCTTCGGCCTGGGGGCCGCCTTCCTGCTCCTCTTCGGCCTCGGCATGGCCCTGGTCCATCGGGAGCTCACCCGCTTCGGCCCCCCAGACCCCCGGGCTCGGGAGGAGGCGGTGGGGTTCCTGATGCTGGCAGCCCTCTATGTGGCGAACTTCCTGATCATCATGGCCGCGGTCATCGGGACGGCGGATGCCATCGCCGGGGAGATCGCCTCGGGGGTGATCCAGGCGGTGGCGGCGCGGCCGGTGGCCCGCTCCCAGATCCTCCTGGGCAAGTTCCTCGGGCATGCCCTCTGGTTGCTCCTCTACGCCCTGGGGCTGGGAGGTGGGATCATGGGCTTGACGGCCCTGATCACGGGGTGGATCCCATCGGGGTGGGCCCGAGGGCTCGCCCTCCTCGCCCTCGAGGCCCTGGTCCCCCTCTCCCTTTCGTTCTGGGGAGGGACCTGGCTGTCGAGCCTGGCCAATGGGGCGTTGGGGCTGGGTCTCTATGGCGTGGCGTTCGTCGGGGGATGGATGGAGCAGGTGGGGAGCCTGATCGGGCAGCCGGTCGTGATGGACCTGGGGATCCTGGCCTCGTTGCTGATGCCGGCGGAGGCCATCTGGCGGCGCACGGCCTATGAGCTCCAGAGCCCCCTCGCCCGCCTGGCCGGCTTCAATCCGTTCACCGCCGCCACCATCCCCAGCGACCGGATGCTCCTCTACGCCGTCCTCTACATCGTCTTCTTCCTCGCCCTGGCTGTCTATCAGTTCGAGCGCCGGGACCTGTGAGGCCGGGATCCGGGAGTAGGGGCGACCGGCCAGTCGCCCCTACCGGCCCCGCACATCCGAAACCCGTCGACCAGGAACCGATCCCCCGGCCCCCTGATCCGTTCTGCATCTGGAAAAACCGGAAAGCCCTGGGAGCGAATCGGAGGATCTTCCGGCCCCTTAGGACCAGTGGGGCCCGATGTGGGTCTCCACGTCCAGCGGCACGCGCAGGGGGTAGGCGTTCCGCATCCGTTCGTCCACCAGCGCCCGGACGATCTCGACCTCCTCCTCGGGCACCTCGAACACCAGCTCGTCGTGAACCTGCATAATCATGCGGGTCCGCAGGCCCTGCTCCCGGATGGCCTGGTCGATCCGGATCATAGCGATCTTGATGATGTCCGCAGCGCTGCCCTGGATGGGGGCGTTGATGGCCTCCCGCTCCGCCTTCCGGCGCACGGCCTCCGGGAGCCGGCGTGGGGGCTGCCCGGGCGCCGCCGGCATCAGCTCCGGGAAGTAGCGCCGGCGTCCCAGGAGGGTCTCCACATACCCCTGTCGGGCGACCCGTTCCTTGATCGTCTCGATGTAGACCTTCACCCGGGGGAAGGCGGTGAAATACTGCTGGATGAACCGCTCCGCCTCGCGCCGCGAGACCCCCAGCTGCTGGGCCAGCCCATGGGCGCTCATCCCGTAGATCAGCCCGTAGTTGATCCGTTTGGCGAAGTTGCGCTGCTCCTCCGTCACCTGCTCCAGCGGGATCCCGAAGGCCTTCGCCGCTGTGGCCCGGTGGATGTCCTCTCCCGCCCGGAAGGCCGCGATCAGCCCGGGATCCCCGGTGATGTGGGCCAGGATGCGCAGCTCGATCTGCGAGTAATCAGCGGAAAGGAGCACGCAGCCCGGCGGGGCGATGAAGGCCCGTCGGATCTGTTTGCCCAGCTCGGTGCGGATGGGGATGTTCTGGATGTTCGGATCGCTGGCCGAGATGCGCCCGGTCACCGTCCCGGTCTGGTGATAAATGGGATGGATCCGGCCGGTATCCGGATGGATCATCCGCGGCAGGGCGTCCACGTAGGTGCTCTTCAGCTTGGCCAGCTGCCGGTATTCCAGGATGAGCTCGATCACCGGATGCGCCCCCCGCAGGCTCTCCAGCACCTCGCTGGAGGTCGAATACATCCCCGTCCCGGTCCGCGGCACGTCGGCGGTGGGCAGCTGCAGCTTGCCGAACAGGGCATCGGAAAGCTGGCGCGGGGAGTCCAGGTTGAACGGATATCCCACCCAGCGGTAGATCTCCTGGGCCAGGGTCTGGATCCGTTTCTCAAACTCGACGGACATCTGCTGCAGCAGGGGGACGTCGATCAGGATCCCGGTCTGCTCCATCCGGACCAGCACGGGGATGAGGGGGATCTCGATCTCGGCGAAGAGCTTCCACAGCCCCTGCCGCCGCAGCTCCTCCTCCTGAACCCGGGCGATGCGCAGGGTGAGATCGGCGTCGGCCGCGGCGTAAGGGGCGGCGGCGGAGACCGGGACGTCGGCGAAGGAGCGCTGGCCCTTCCCTTTCCCGATCAACTGCTCGATGGAGGTCATCTCCACGCCCAGCCGGAGCCACGCCAGATGCTTCAGGTTGAGGCCGTAGGCGGCCGGGTTCAGCACCCATTCAGCGACCATCGTATCGAAGGCCAGCCCCTCCACCTCCACCCCGTGGCGGGCCAGGATCAGCATGTCGAACTTGGCGTGATGGGCCACCTTGGGGCGCCCCGGGTCGCTCAGGACAGGCCCCAGGACCTCCAGAACCCGGCGGAGGGGCAGCTGGGGGGTGCCGTCCCGATGGCCGACCGGGACGTAATAGCCCCGCCCTTCCTCCACGGCGAAGGAGAGGCCCACCAGGCCCGCCCGCATCGGGGAGAGGGCGTCGGTCTCCACATCGAAGGCGAAGCGGGGCGCGCGCTCCAGGGCCTCCCGCAGCGCGGCCAGCCCGGCCTCATCGGTCACCACCGTGGCCTCCGTCGGGCGGGGCAGGTGCTCCGTCCGCAGCGGAGGGACCGTTAAGGGCTGGACCACGGCGGGCCCGATGGGCTCCGGGAAAAGGGTGGGCTGGCGGGCCGGTCCCGGAGGGGCCTCCGGAGGCTTCTCCTCCGAAGGGGTCGCGCCGTTCGGGAGACGGGGGATCAGGCTCCGGAACTCCAGCTCCTGGAAGAGAGCCAGAACCGCCTCCCGGTTGTAGCGTCCGACCCGGCACGCCTCCCAGTCCACCGCGATCGGGGCGTCGGTGCGGATGCGGACCAGCTCCTTGCTCAGGAAGGCCTGCTCCCGGCCGGCCTCCAGCAGCCGCCGCACCCGCTCCGGCTGGATCTCGTCCAGATGGGCGTAGACGTTCTCCAGGGAGCCGTAGCGCTTCAGCAGCTCGGTGGCCGTGCGCTCCCCGATCCCGCGCACGCCGGGGACGTTGTCGCTGGGGTCGCCGGTGAGGGCTTTGAGGTCCACCAGCTGATGGGGCTCCAGGCCGTAGCGCTCCCGGATGGCCTGCACGTCGTAGATCACGATGTCATCGAAGTGGCGGCGAGAGGTGAGCACCCGGATGCCCGGGCGGATCAGCTGGAAGGTGTCCGTGTCGCCGGTGACGATGAGGACCTCCATGCCCCGCTCGAGGGCCTGGCGGGCGGCGGTGCCGATCACATCGTCCGCCTCGTAGCCCTCCGCGGCCAGGATGGGGATGGCGAAGGCTTCGATGATCTGCCGGATGCGGGCCAGCTGGGTGTCGAAATCGGAGGGGCGCTCAGCCCGCGTCGCCTTGTATTCGGCGAAGGCCTCGTGGCGGAAGGTGCGCCCCACATCGAAGGCCACGGCCATGTAGTCCGGGCGGTGCTCCCGCCAGACCTTCAAGAGCATCGAAGTGAAGCCGTAGACCGCATGGGTCGGCTCCCCCTTGCGGGTCTGCAAGCCCTGCCGTAACAGGGCGTAATACGCCCGGTAAGCCAGAGAATGTCCATCCACCAGCACCACCAGGGATCCCATACCACGTCCTCCCTATCCAATCCGAAGCCCCTGCCGGCTTCTTATTGTAACCCTGGGCGGCCCTTCGTTCCCGGCATCTCAGATCTCGCCGTGGAATCACGGCGGGGGCCGCTCCGAGGGCCCGCGGGCCGAAGGCCTTCACGCCGATTGGAAATTGGCCTCCCCAGGCGTTGCGCGCCGGGCGTCGGCCCTCGCCGACGCAAAGGGCGCCTTTCCGGTCGGCGCAGGCCGACCGATGGCCGGAGGCCCCCTGAGGTCGAATTCATTCGACGCCCAAGGCGAGGCCTCCCAAGGCCGAAGGGGAGGCCACGGCGGCTTGTGCCGGGGCGCGTTCCTCCGTCGCTCGCGTTTGCCTGGGAGCGAGGAATTGCTTACTATAAGAAGCCAACCGGCTGATCCATGCGCCGGTCCCTGATGGAACTTCAACCCTCCCGGAGCGTGCAGGATGGCTGCGGTGCATCGACAGCGGGTGAAAGCCGTGCGCCGCCTTATGGCGGAAAAGAAGGTCGAGGCCTTCCTGGTCACCTACCTCCCCAACGTCCGCTATCTCTCCGGGTTCACCGGCTCCGCCGCGGTCCTCTGCATCACGCCCCGTGGCGCCTGGATCCTCACGGATTTCCGTTACTGGGAGCAGGCGGCCCACCAGGCCCCCGATTTCACCTTGTATCGGCTCCCGAGCCGCCGCTTCTCCGAGATCCTGCCGGAGTTCCTGAAGAAGATCGGCTCGCCGCAACGCATCGCCTTCGAGAGCGCCCGGGTCACGGTGGATCAGTGGAAAAGCTGGAAAAAGGCCGTCCCGAAGGTGAGGTGGATTCCGACCCGGGACTGGGTGGAGAGCTTGCGGGCGGTGAAAGATGAGGAGGAGCTGGCCCGCATCCGGGAGGCCGCCCGCATCGCCGATGCCACCATGGCCTATCTGCGTCGCCGCTTGCGCCCGGGGATGACGGAGCGCGAGGCCGCCTGGCTGGCGGAGCAATACCTGCGCACCCACGGAGGGGAAGATGTGGCCTTCGACATCCTGGTGGCCTCCGGGCCGAACGCGGCCATGGCCCACCACCACCCGGGGGACCGTCCCCTGAAGGTCGGTGAGCCCATCGTGGTGGACCTGGGGGCGCGGGTGGACGGCTATCACTCCGATCTCACCCGCACCTTCATCCTGGGCCGCATGCCCCGGCGCTTCCGGGAGATCTATGACATCGTCCTGCGCGCCCAGGAGGCCGCCATCCGCCATATGCGGGCCGGGATGCCGGGCAAGGAGATCGATGCGCTGGCGCGCGCCGTCATCGAGGAGGCGGGCTACAAGGACGCCTTCGGCCACGGCCTGGGCCACGGGGTGGGCCTGGAGATCCACGAGAAGCCCTCGGCCGGGCCCATCGCGGAAGACCCGGTGCCCGCCGGCGCTGTCCTCACCGTGGAGCCCGGGATCTACCTGAGCGGCTGGGGTGGCGTGCGCATTGAAGACATGGTGGTCGTAGGCGAAGATGGGGTCCGGGAGATCCTTACGCATGCCTCCCGCGACCCCCTGATCCCGGTGCGCGGATAGCGACCCCCAAGATCCGGAAGGAGGTCCGCCGTGGGAACGATCCTGCAGGCCGTTGGGATCCTGCTCCAACCTTACCGTCAGAGGCTGCTCATCGGAGGAGCCCTCTTCCTGGTCGGCCTGGCCCTCGGGCTGATCTATGGCTGGTATATCGCCCCGGTGGAGTGGACGGATGCCGCCCCTGTAGATCTGCGGGCGGATTACCGGGCGAACTATCTGCGCCTGCTGGCGGACGCCACTCGGGCGGGTTTTCTGCGGGTGGAGGAGAGCACGGGCTGGCTGGGCCAGCGCTGGAACCCCCGGGACGCCGCCCGGGAGATCCGGCGCCTGGCCGCCCAGGAGACGGATCCCGCACGTCGCGCCACGATGGAGCAGCTGGCCGCGGCGTGGGAGCAGGCCCCTGCGCCTCCCACGCCCACCCAGGGCGGGATCCCGGCTTTCTGCCTGGCGGGGCTGGCCGGCCTGATCCTCATCGGGATCGCCTTCTTCCTCCTACGCCGTCGCGCTCCTCAAGCCGTCCCGCGGCGCCTGACGCCCGCCCCCGCGGCGGCTCCGGCTGGCCCGATGCGAACCCCGGCTGCCCCCGAGCCGCCGGTGCCCATCGAGGCCTATCCGGCCGTCGGAGCGCCTCCCCTGGCGCAACGGCAAGTGACCTACAAGCTGGGGGATGATCACTTCGACCTCTCCTTCCCCATCGAGCTGCCCAACGGGGAGTTCCTGGGCGAGTTCGGCGTGGGGATCTCCGAGACCATCGGCGTGGGGGACCCGGCCAAGGTGACCGCCTTCGAGGTCTGGCTCTTCGACAAGAACGACATCAAAACCGTGACCAAGGTGCTGGCCAGCGAGCACGCCTATCGGGACACTGCCCTTCAGGCCCGCTTGCGGCAGAAGGGGGACCTGGTGCTGGCCTCCCCCGGGGCCATTGTGGAGCTGGAAACCCAGGGCCTCCGGCTTCAGGCCCGCGTGGCGGAGCTGGAGTATGGCAGCGGCGCGCTGCCGCCCAACAGCTTCTTCAGCCGCCTTACCCTGGACCTGGCGGCGTGGCGTAAAGAGGAGGAAGAGACCGCCTGAGCCCGGCGGCGGACAGGCGGGCAGGATCCCGGCTGAGCCGGCGATCCCTTCGAAGGAAGACCCGAAACCTCAATGGATCCAGACTCCATGGATCCAGAAAGGAGCCCTGCCATGGTGATGGACGAGCCGGGGGATGAGTTCGCGATGGAAACGCTGGCGGAGACGGAGCATTTCGCCGTCTGGCGCAGCACCGGCGACGACGGTCAGTCCCTCTTCCATCTGGAGCTGGGCAACGTCTCCATCCACCTGACCGAGGAAGAGTGGGAGGAGCTGGTCGAGCTGGTGGATCAGGCGGTGGACGCCCTGGAGAGCGGGGGCGTTGGATAAGGGGCCGCCGAGGACGGACGACGACAGCCTGGGCCGCGCCCGAGCCCAAGATCCTAATCTCAGGCCAGCGGAGGTCTCCGATGACCCGTCCCCAGGTTTACATCACGCGACGCATCCCGGAGCGGGCCTTCGAGGTCCTGCGGGAGCATGCAGAGATCAAAGTCTGGGACAGCGATCTCCCCGTCCCCCGCGAGATCCTGTTGAAGGAAGTGGCCGATGCCGACGGCCTCCTCTGCCTGTTGACCGAGAAGGTCGACGCGGAGCTGCTGAACGCCGCGCCGCGCCTGAAGGTGGTCAGCAACATGGCCGTCGGCTTCGACAACATCGATGTGGCCGAGTGCACCCGCCGGGGCATCCCCGTGGGGAACACCCCCGGGGTCCTCACCGAGGCCACGGCGGACCTCACGTGGGCGCTGTTGCTGGCCGCCGCCCGGCGCATCCGAGAAGCCATCGATTACGTGCGGGAGGGCCGCTGGATCACCTGGGGCCCCATGCTCCTGCTGGGCCAGGACGTCTACGGAGCGACCATCGGCATCATCGGCATGGGGCGGATCGGGACGGCGGTGGCCCGCCGGGCGAAAGGGTTCAACATGCGCATCCTGTATCACGACGTCCGCCGGAACGAGGCCGCGGAAGCCGAGCTCGGGGCCGTCTTCGTGGATATGGACACCCTCCTCCGGGAGAGCGATTTCATCACCATCCACACGGATCTCAACCCGAGCACCTATCGCCTGATCAACCGGGAGGCCTTCGCCAAGATGAAGCCCACCGCCGTCTTGGTGAACGCCGCCCGGGGCCCCATCGTGGACACGGAGGCCCTCTACGAGGCCCTCAAGGAGGGGCGGATCTTCGCCGCCGCCCTCGACGTCACGGATCCGGAGCCCCTCCCGGCGGATCATCCGCTCCTCCAGCTGCCGAACTGCATGGTGGTTCCTCACATCGGCAGCGCGACGGTGACCACGCGGAACCGCATGGCGGAGATCGCGGCCCTGAACGTGCTGGCCGGCCTCCGGGGCGAGCGGCTCCCCTACTGTGTGAACCCCGAGGTCTACGAACGGGCCGCGGGCTGACCCCATCGCCCCCGGTTGAGACCGGGGCCGGATCCTCTCCGGGTCCACCCGCGGGCCTGGGCTTTCTGAAAGATCGAGGGGCGGACGGTGGATCCGATGGTCTCCCGGGCGGGGGAGCTCTGGCGGCGCCGCCAGGGCTCCCCCGTTTTTGGGGCGAGGCCGCTGTTTTCGCCCCGCGATTCAGCGGAGATCCCAGGCACCGGAGGCGATCCGGCCGGAAGCCCGCCGATTCGCCTGTGACCAAAACGAACTCGGGCCGCGCGGCGATGTTGACAGGGTGGGAAGTTTGGAGGAAATTCAGGAAAATGAGGAAGCGATCCAGATCGGAGGTGGAAGGGATGATGCCCACCCGGGAGGACGCGTGGGCGCTGGTGTGCGAGTTCACTCAAAGCGAGAACCTGCGGCGCCACATGCTGGCGGTGGAGGCGGCCATGCGGGCTTACGCCCGCTACTTCGGAGAGGATGAGGAGTCCTGGGGTCTGGTCGGGCTCCTTCACGATTTCGACTACGAACGCTACCCGAACGTCGCCCCCGACGGCCACCCCAACCAGGGGGCGCGCATCCTCCGGGAGCGCGGATGGCCGGAGGACATCATCCGCTCCATCCTCTCCCACGCCACCGAAGTCACCGGCGTCCCCCGGGTCACCCGGCGGGACAAGGCGCTTTTCGCCGTGGACGAGCTGACCGGCCTCATCACCGCCGTCGCCCTGGTCCGGCCCGACCGCAGCCTATATAGCGTGACCGTGGACTCGATCTTCAAGAAATGGAAGGATCGGCGGTTCGCCGCCGGGGTGAACCGGGCGGACATCGAGCGGGGGGCGGCGGAGCTGGGAGTGCCCCTGGAGGAGCATGTGGCCCGCGTCCTGGAGGCCATGCAGGGGATCGCTCCCATCCTGGGCCTGGATGGATCGGCACGATGAGCGAAGCCCGCCGCTCCGGACTCTTCCGGCGTTGCCCGACATGCGGGATGCCGGTTTCCCGTCGCTCCCGCACCTGCTGGCGGTGCGGGGCGGATCTCACAATCCCACCGGAGGCCCTCCAGCCGGAGCCCGAGCCGCCGATCCCTTGGCGATCCGCCCTTCTGGGGTTCGCGCTGGTTGTGCTGCTTTTTCTGGCAGTGGGTGGGCTGGCCTGGCGGATGGCGCGGGCGGCGATGGCCCGCCCGACGCCCACCCTCACTGGGACGCCTTTCACACCCCCCGCCACCCCCACGCCCCGGCCCACCGTTACGCCGACGCCCACGCTCACTCCCACCCCGATCCCACCGCTGGAGCACCAGGTGCAGGCGGGGGAGACGCTGCTCTACATCGCCGAGCGCTACGGGGTCACGGTGGACGACATCCGGCGTTTGAACAACCTCTCGGGGGATCTCATTGTCGTCGGGCAGGTGTTGCGGATCCCGGTCTACACGCCGACGCCGATCCTGGTCACTCCGACGCTCCCGCCGGGGGTGACCCCCTCTCCCACGCCGCGGCCGGATAAGATCCTCCACGTGGTGCAGCCGGGGGAGACTTTGCTGGCCATCGCCCAACGCTACGGGGTCTCCATGCGGGCCATCCAGGCGGCGAACGGCATTGCAAACCCGGAGCGGATCCAGGCCGGGCAGACCCTGGTGATCCCCCTGGCCACGCCCACACCGGCCCCCGGCCCGACGCCCACTCCGACCCCCACGCCGGTGCCGACCTATCCGCCGCCGCCCTTGCTCAGCCCGCCCGATGGCGCCCGGGTGGAAGGAGCCGGGCTGCCCGTCCTCGTCCAGTGGGCGTCCGTCGGGCTGCTCGAGCCCAGCGAGATGTATGAGGTCCGGCTGTTCCGGGAGGACGGCGTGGAGATCGACCGTTTCCGCACCCGGGCCACCGCCTGGCACATCCCCGCTTCCCTCCTCCGATCGGCCGTGGAAGGGGAAGCGGGTCCCTATATCTTCCGCTGGACCGTTCAGGTGGTGCGGCGGGTGGTGGAGCCGGATGGGACGGTGCGGTTCGAGCCGGCGGGCCCGGCGGCCGCCCGGACCTTCCGCTGGAGCCCCGGCGAGGTCCCTTCCACCCCCATCCCCGGAGGGGGATGAGGGGATTCCGGTCGCTTCCATCCCGCATCAGGGGGAGCGCGCGATGCCTTTCGCGGACAAGCTGTTGACGTGTGAGAAGTGCGGCCGACCCTTTGTGTTTACGGTGACGGAACAGCGGCGCATGGTGGAGGCCGGCCAGCCCCTGGTGGAGCCCACCATGTGCCCGAAGTGCCGGGCGGAGGCGGCGCGACCGAAGCGCAAGCTGGAGCCCGGGCAGGTCTATGAGGGGCGGGTGAAGTGGTTCAGCCCCGAGAAGGGCTACGGCTTCATCCGCTGCGAGGACGGCACCGAGATCTTCTTCCACCGGACGGGGATCGTCCGCCCCGGGCTGGTCCTGGAGGCCAACCAGCCGGTCACCTTCGAGGTCGAGGTGACTCCGAAGGGGCCCCAGGCCGTCCGCGTCACCCCCGTCGCGGCGACACAGGCTTCTGCTTCGGCGGAGCGGGATCCCGAGGCGGGCATCCTCCGGGAAGGCTCTGGATGAACCGGGAACGCCTGTATCGCACGGAGGCCATCATCCTGCGACGGATCGATTTCGGCGAGGCGGACCGGCTCCTGGTGTTGCTCACGCCGGAGCTCGGGAAGCACCGCGCGCTGGCCAAGGGGGTCCGCAAGATCCGAAGCCGTAAGGCCGGCCACCTGGAGCGCTTCATGCGGACCTCCCTGCTCCTGGCCCGGGGGCGGGAGCTGGATGTGATCAGCCAGGCGGAGGTCATCGCTCCCCATCCCCATCTGCGGGAGGACCTGGACCGCAGCGCCCTGGCTCACTACGCGGCGGAGCTGGCCGAGGCCCTCGCCCCCGAAGGGGAGGAAAGCCGCGCTCTCTATCGCCTGCTGTCGGACACCCTGGACCGCCTGGACGGCGGCGAGGATCCCCAGCGGGTCATCCGCTACTACGAGCTGCATCTCCTGGAGATCGCGGGGTTCCGGCCTCAGGTGGAGTTCTGCGTGGGCTGCGGGGAACCGCTGCGGGAGGAGCGGGGTCCGTATGGGTTCGATCCGCGGCGCGGCGGCGTCCTCTGCCCGGGGTGCGCCCGGGGCGCCCCAGGGGCTTATCCGTTGAGCCGCGCGGCGCTGAAAGGGATGCGCTTCATCCTGCGCACACCTTACCCGGCCTTCCGGACGGCCCCCCTGCGGGCGGAGACCCTGCGGGAGATCGGCGAGCTCATCGGCCATCACCTGCGCGCCATCCTGGAACGCCCCCCGCGGGCCCTCGCCGTCCTCGGCCAGCTCGCCCGCTCCGCCCCCTCCGAGGAGCAGCCGCCTCGCCCGCCCTCATAGGGCTTGCGGTCCGGTTGCTCCTTCCCGCCCCGCACGGATCCATCCTCTCAGGTAATCGAGCTCGGGGCATTTCCGTTCTCATAGTGCTCGGATAAAATCCTCGAAGCCCTTCTCCTCCGAACTCAGGAAACGTTCGAGATCGAAGAAGAGGCTGCAGCCGGCGTCCACGATCTCCTGGATCTCCGCCTCACCCAGCGGACGGATCTGCGTGGCTCCCTCCCGCCAGGCGGTCAGAAACACCGCCACATCCTCCCGGGGGGCCTTCTCCAGGATGGCGAGCAGGAAATAGGGATTGTGGGTAGAGATCCAATACTGGTTCCGGGCGTCGAGGGCGATCCGCTCGGCCAGATACTTGGTGTAGTAGGGGAAGGCATGGGCCTCGGGCTCCTCGAAGATCAGGAGAGCCCCCTCATTGGTCTCGATGGCCAGCAGGTGGAAAACCAGGCGGCGGAGCGTATCGGAGGCCAGGATGTAGGGATAAGCGATGATCACCCCATCCGCTTCTTTCTGGAGCTCGATGCGGTCCTCCTGGGGCTTCAGGACCAGGCGCAGGCCGTATTCCGCGAAGATCTCGGCGATCTTCTGCCGCAGCGGCTTGTGAAGGAGGAGCAAGTGGAGCATGTTCTCCCCGTGGGGCGGGCGGAGGAAGCCCGGCTCCTTCGCCGGGAAGCGATCCAGAGAGACAAACCGATAGAAGCGGAAGGGAAGGCGGCGAGGATCGGAGACGCCGCCTCCCTCAAAGGTGGTATCAAATTTATAGCCATAGGAAAAGAAGTCACCATAGGAGAAAAGCTTGGCTGCGATGTGGAATGGACGAGGATCCGATGGCTCGTATTTCAGGGTCCACGTGTAATCGTCGGCCCGAACCCGAACGGGGCTCCCCACGTCCTGATCATGGAAGAGATCCGCCATCGTCTGGCAACGGGCGAAGGCGCGGAGCTCCGCGGGGGCGTAGGGGAGGCTGAACATCCCCAGGCTCTCCAGCAGGTTCGATTTGCCGGTGTTCGGGGGGCCGATGAACAGGTTGATCCGCCGGCACTCCAGGCGGAGCTTCCGGATCGACTTGAAGCCCTCGATCTCCACCTCGCGGATCATCCCCGGGCCTCCTGACGGTCTCCGGCTCGATGATAGCCCGGCGGGATCCGGGCGGCGATCCTTCCCCCTCAGCGTCCTTCCTCTGCGCCGAAGATGGGGCTATCCTCTACTTGGAGAGACGTCCGGGAGGCGCCGATGGACAAAGCCACGCTGATCCGCCGGATCCACGAGGAGCGGGAACGTTTGCTGCAAGCCCTTGAGGGGCTCTCCCCGGAGGAGATGACCGATGTGCCGGTGGTTGGGGAGTGGACGGTCAAGGACATCCTGGCCCATCTGGCCGTCTGGCAGGGCCGCCTGATCACGGCCCTCTTCCAGCTGGAGCAGGGCCGGCGTCCGAAAGACCTGGAGCTCTCCCCGGCGGAGGTGGACGCGCTGAACGCGCGGATCTATCGGGAGCAGAAGGACCGCCCGCTGGAGCGGGTGCTGGCCGATCTCCACGGGACGTTCCAGCAGCTGTTGAGACGCCTGGAGCGTTTCTCGGATGCGGATCTCACACAGCCCGGACGCTTCCCCGGCCTTGCGGGACCCCTATGGGAGCTCATCGCCTCGGAGACTTACGAACACGATGCGGAGCACCGCGTCGACATCGAGCGCTGGCGCGCCGCCCGGAGAGGCTCACCGGGCGGATGAAGACCGCCCTCCGAGCAGGAGGGAGAAGGGGCCCAGGCTCATCAGCAGGAAGAGCAAGAGCCACGGGCCCAACCCCTCCAGGACGGCGCACCCGGGCGGCTGCGGGCGCAGCGCCGCCTCCACCTCCCGCTCCAGGCGCTCCAGGGACCGCCCCAGGACGCGGCGGACGCCGCTCTCGCAGGAGAGGCCCTGGGCGTAGGCTTCCAGCAACCGCCGCAGCCCTCCGATCCCCTCGCGATCGTGGAGATAACGAACGGTGGCGCCTGCGAGGGCATAGGCCTGCCGGGCCCGCAGGGGATCCGTGGGGAAATCCCCACACAGGCCGATCAGGGATACGCCCTCCAGGCGGGGCTCCTGGAGGGCGCGCAGGAGCGTCGGATCCGGCGGCCCCTCGCTCCAGACCGCCCATCCCTCGTCCAGCCAGGCCGGGAGGGGCTGTCCGCCCGCCAGGTCGTGGAGGACAACGTGGGTGAGCTCATGGGGGATAGCGCGGCGCAGTGCCTCCAGCCCCGCGCCGTCGGGGGAGGCCATCAGGATCACGGCGCGCCAGCGGGGTCGAACCTCGCCTTCGATCTCCAGGCCGGCCAGCCGGAAAGCCGCCCGCGCCAGCTCCGGATCCGCATACCAGAAGAGATCGATGGGCTCCGGCGCGGAATATCCCAGAGGCCCCCCGATCCGCTCCAGGCTCCGGCGGGCGAGCTCCAGGACAGAGCGGGCCAGCCCGGGGTCTCCGGCGTGCCAGTGCAGCCGCAAGGGGCCGGCGCTCAGGGTCTGCCAGGCCACCCGGTTGTCTAGATACCGGAAGGTCTGGGGCTCCGTGGAGCGCCATCCCCCGGGATCCTCCCGCACCTCCCACCAGAAGGTGATGGGGACGAACGGCGGGAGGGGTTCCCGGCGCAGATCCCGCTCGTAGATCACGCGCAGGCCGTCGGAGGCCTCCGGGGTCCGGCGCACCCGGTAGGGCGTTTCCATCCCCGGCATCGTGTAGTAAAGGATGGCCTCGGAGATGGACGGAAAGCCCTCGCCCTCCAGGACGAAGCGCATGCGCTGGCCGAAGGTGTATTCCACTGTCGCCCGTCCGGGGAACGTTCCCTCAGGGGTTGAGGTTTGGAGGGGGCGGGCGAAGATCGGGAGCAGCAGGACGAATCCGAGGAGGGCCTGCTTCATAGCCTTACCCTCGCAGCCAGGCGATCCAGATGCTGAGGGTGAGCGGGCTGAGCAGGGTGGAGAGGAAGATGATGCCGGCGATGGTCCGCGGGTAGATCCCGAACTCCATGGCCATCACCACGTTGGAGATCGCCGCCGGCATCGCGCTCTCCAGGATCCCGGCCTGCCAGGCCGGGCCCTCCAGCCCCCAGAGGCGGGCCAGGGGGATCGCGATCAGAGGGATCCCGACCAGGCGCACCAGCGCCCCGAGCCCGATGAGCCGACGTCGATCCTCCAGGCGGATGCGGGCCAGCTCCAGCCCCAGCACCAGGAGGAGGACGGGGATCGCGCCGCGGCTGAGCAGGGCGATCCCGGCCTCGATGGGCTCCGGGGGATGCCAGCCGCTCCAGCGCACCAGGGCGGCGGCGAGGGCCGCGTAGAGGGTAGGGATGGAGAGCAGCCGTCTCCAGCTCCAGCCCCCTCCGCCATGCAGGGCCAGGGTGGCCCCCAACGTGTTGAGCAGGACGTTGTTGGTCATGAAATACAGCACCGCCCGGGCCAGGGCGGCATCTCCGAAGGCCCGTTGCACGACCCCCAGCCCGTAGCTGCCGGCGTTCACGAACATCGCCGTGAGCATCAGGGCGGTCCGCTCCGCGGCGGAGAGGCTCAGGGCCAGGCTGAGAAGCAGGCTGAAGCCTCCCGCGACGAAAGGCACGGAGGCAGCGAAGCCCAGGAACCGGAACAGCTCCACGCCGCTGATGTCCGAGCGGACCAGAGACATATAGACCAGGGAGGGGTTCAGGATGTAAAAGGAGAGGCGGGCTGCCGGATGGGAGGGCACATCCAGGTAGCGGCCCAGAAGCCAGCCCGCGGCGATCGCCAGAAGGACCGGGGTCAGATCGTGGAAGAGGATCTGGGGGATCAGGCGCAGGATCACCGGTGGCGCTCCGTCCTCCGCGTCAATCCCGTCGCCCCTCCTCATCGTCTTCCCCGCCTTCCTCCTCTCCCTCCTCCTCCCAGAGGGCCTGCCAGGCCTCTGCCTCGGCCGCGTCGGACTCCAGGTCCATCTCGAGCAGGGGCAGGAACGTCTCGGCCTCTTCCATCAGGTTCAGCTCCTCGAGGGCTTCCTCGGCCAGGGCGGCGAGGTCCTCGTCTTCTCCTTCGGCCAGCTCCTCCAGGATCTCCCGGGCTCGCGGGCCGCCGATCTCCCCCAGGGCCCAGATCGCGGCCTCCTGAATCTCCGCGTCCCCCTCTTCGATCAGGCGGGCCAGGAGGGGCACGGCCTCCCGGATGCCGATCTCGCCGGCGGCTACCACTGCCTCATAGCGCATGGCGGGGCTGGGGCTGCGCAGCGCCTCCATCACATAGGGCGCCCAACGCTCCTCGCCGGTGCGGCCCATGGCGAAGACGGCGCTCATCCGCATCCGCTCGTCGGGATCCTCATAAGCTCGGGCGATCATCAGCGGGAGGTCCGGCTCCAGGGTGTTGCCCAGGGCCTCCAGGGCGCGCCGGCGCACCTCCAGGGACTCCTCCGGGTTGTAGAATGCCTGCCGCAACGCCTCGATGGCCGGGCGCACCGCGGAGAGGGGGATCTGCTCCATGATGCAGGCGTTGAAGAGATAGCGCCCCAGCCCGAGGGCCGCCCGAGCCCGCACTTCCACGGATGGATCTTTCTCGAACAGCTCAAAGAAACGCCGCATCAGCTGGAGGTCCTGATCCTCATACCATAACCCATCGATGGCCAGCGCCCGCACCTCGGGATCCGGGTCGCTCAGGGCCATGCGGAAGATGCGCCCGAAGTCCACCTCGGTGCTCTCTTCGCTGATGTCCACCAGATGGCTCATGATGGCCCGCCGCCGCGCCGTCGACAGCGTCAGCCAGACCCGTGCGACCTGCTCGAGCTCCTCCTCGCTCAGGTCCGAAAGCCAGTAAAGCCGCGGGATGGAAAGCGGCGTGGCTTCATCTTTGAGATGAGCAAGCAAAGCTTCCACCGAAGGCATGAGAAAACCTCCCGAATCTGCTGAAAGCCCTCACCCGGGCAGGGGGTCCATGGCCTCCCACCGCCCCGAGATCGCCGAACAGGACTTTCCTGTGGCCGAAGCGTCTGCTTTCGGAAGGGATCGAAAACGCCGGATCGGCGCTTAGAATTATAGAGTTTATCCTCCGGCTTTACGAAAAACCGCTCCGCGCCCGGGGGTGCGTCATTCGTGTCATTCCTCCCCCGGGGGATCCGCTTCCTGGAGGGCCGGGGACAGCGCTTCGTAACCTTCCCGAGCGTGGCGGATGTGCCGATAGAGGTAATAAGCGAAACCAACCAGCAGGGCCAGAGCGATGGGGATGTCGAAGGGGCGCATGAGGCGGCGCAGCTCCTCCCAATGTTGCCCGAAGATGTAGCCTCCCGCAGCCAGGCCGGCGCACCAGAGGAATGATCCGGTGAAGGTGAGGACGGTGAAGGGGAAGATGGAGACGCGGGCGACGCCGGCCGGGAAGGAGATAAAGGTGCGCACGATGGGCAGCAGACGGGAGATGAAGGTCGCCCACATCCCCCAGCGGGCGAACCAGCGATCCGCGGCCTCCAGATCCCGCGGGTGGATCAGCAGGTAGCGCCCATATCGGAACAAGAAGGGCCGGCCGCCGTAATACCCCAGGGCATACGAGAGCAGGGACCCCAGGGTGCACCCCAGCCCGCCGTAGAACCCCCCTTCCAGGATCGCCTGGAGGAGCGTCCCATCGCGGGCCTGAACCAGCATCCAGCCCGCCAGGGGCATGGTCACCTCGCTGGGGATGGGGATGTTGGCGCTCTCCAGGGCCATGATCGCCACCACGCCGCCCCAACCCATCCCCTGGAACAATCTCTCCAGGAACAGCACCAGCTGATGCTCCAGCGCTTCCATCGAGCCTCCTGTTTGCTTCCGAATCCATACAGGGACATTCTCCCATCGGTCTGAATATAACCGATTCCCCAGGGCAGGCCAAGCGCTTCCCCAGATATGGTAGGAGCGGCTTCAGCCGCAACCCCTTGCGGGATCGAAGACGGAGGTTCAGGGTTAAAGCCCCTCCTACAGAAGAATCGATGCGATGGGCACGACTTCGGCCGCGACCTTGCGGGATCGAAGAAGACGAGGGTTCAGGGTTGAAGATCCTCCTGTCAGAAGTGACCAGCGGTGCCGTTGAGACAAACGTTCGGGGCTAAGGCCCCTCCTCCAGAGGCCGTTGGCTGTAGGAGCGGCTTCAGCCGCCGTGAAAGCCGGAATTCATCGATCCATGCTCGAACGATTCGAGGTTTCGGTAAAATGAACGAGGAGGAGTGCGTATGCCGGTTCGCTCGCTGCGACAGAGTCTGAGCGATCTTGATGTGGCTCATCTGCGGGTGATCGCGCGCTTCTGGGAGGTGGATCCGGATCTGCTCTCCCGGGAGGCGCTGATCGCCCGCCTGCTGCCTGCGATGATGGACCCGGAGCGCCAGGCGGCGCACTGGGCCCGCCTGGGAGAGGAGGAACGAGCGGCATTACAGGCCTTGCTCGCAGCGGGCGGGATGATGCCCGCCGCCTCTTTCCAGCGGCGCTTCGGGGAGATCCGGCGGGTCGGGGCTGCCCGCCTGGAGGGCGAGCGGCTCTGGGAACGACCGACCGGCCCGGCGGAGGCCCTCTGGTTCCGCGGGTGGATCTTTTTCGGGTTCGCCGAGCTGCCTGCTGGCTTCGAGGAGGTGGTGTTCCTCCCCGAGGAGCTCCGGCTCGGACTGCCCGCCGTGGAGGAGTCCCCCCCGCCCGAGCCTTCCGAGCGGATCCCCACCGCGCCGGCCCCGACGCGCATCCGGCGGACCGGCACGACGCCGGCGGATGACTTCTGCACGCTGCTGATCTTCCTCCACAACGAAGCCCCCGCGGCGTCCATGACCGCGGAGGAAGCCTGGTCCCGTTTCCCGGCGGTGCGCCGGCAGCTGCGCTGGCCTCATCGGGAGCGCTGGTCCCTGCTCTGGCATCTGGCCCGGGTCCTGCGGATGACTCAGGTGCGCCGGGAGGCTCTGCGTCTGGACCCCGAGGTGACCACCCGCTGGCTGCAGGCCCCGCTAATGGAGCAGCTGCGGGCCCTGCTGGAGGCATGGCGGGACGATACGACGTGGAACGATCTCTTCCATGTGCCCACCCTGCGGCCGGAGCCCACCGGATCCTGGCAGAACGACCCCCGGCTGGCCCGCCGGACGCTCCTGGAGCTGCTCCGCCGGCTGGATCCGGGAAGCTGGTATGCGGTCCCGGATCTGATCCACGAGATCCGGAACCGGAACCCCACGTTCCAGCGCACCGAGGCGGAGTTCACAACCTGGTATATCCGGGACGCGGAGACCGGGGAGTATCTGCGAGGTTTCGAGCACTGGGATCGGGTGGAAGGGGCGCTCCTTCGCTATCTGCTCCTCGGCCCGCTGCACTGGCTGGGGGTCCTGGAAGTGGGGGAGCCGGATCGGATCCGCCTCTCTCCCTTCGGGGCCGCCTACCTGGGTCGGGGGGATCCGCCCCCGGAGGGGGACACCCGGTTCGTCTTGCTGGCGGATGGGACGGTTGAGGTGGGGGCGGGCCGGCGGTATGAGCGCTTCCAGGTGGCCCGCATCGCCGACTGGATCTCCTCGGGGGAGGTGTATCGTTACCGGATCACCGCCCGTTCCCTAACTCGCGCCCGATCCCAGCACATCGACCCCGAGCGCATCCTGGATTTCTTCCGACGTTACGAGCTGACGCCTCCCGATGCCCTCCGACAGGCGCTGGCCCGCTGGGCCGCGCGGGGGACGGAAGCGCGCGTGGAGTGGGCCCTGGTGCTTCAGGTCAGCGATCCGGAGCTGCTCCGTCAGCTGCTGGCCACCGAGGCCCGCCGCTATGTGCAGGACGTGCTCTCCCCGACAGCGGTCATCCTGCAGCGGGCCGGCTGGCCTCACGTGCGAACGGCCCTGCTCCAGCTGGGGGTGGTGCCGGAGGAGCGCCTCGAAACCTCCCCGGAGCCGGAGACGGAATGAGCAGGGCCCCACGGTGCTTCCACGCTCGGGATATAATTCGAGTCATGATCCCAGATGTTGGGAGGGTCCAATTCCAATGATGCCTCGTGGGAGAGGGCGGATCCTCGGGGGCGCCGCGTTGGTGTTCCTCTTGTGGACCGGTTGCGGCCGGGTGGTCTCGGAGCGGCCGACGCCGACCCGGGCGTCCCCGGACGTTCAAACCAGGACCCCCACGGCCACGCCGGTGATGGTGCGGGTGCCCACCGCCACGCCGATCCCGACGCCCACCCCCAGCCCGACGCCGATCATCTACGTGGTGCAGCCCGGGGACACACTGTATGGGATCGCCCTGAAGTATGGGGTGTCCGTGTCGGCCCTTCAGGAAGCCAACGGGATCACCGATCCGACGCTGCTGCAGGTGGGGCAGCAGCTGGTGATCCCAGTGCCCGGTGGGGGAGGAGGGGAGAGCCCCCGCCTGCCCACCCCTACGCCGATGCCGCTGCTGGTGCAGGGATTCGGCTGCACGGCCAGCGCCCTGGGCAGCCTGAGCTGCGTGGGGGAGGTGATCAACCCCCAGCCCCATCCGATGCAGAACGTTCAGGTGCAAATCGTGCTCCGGGACGAGGAAGGCCGGGAGCTGGAGGCCGGGATCGCCGGGACGGCGTTGGAGATCCTGGCCTCGGGCGGGCGCTCCCCCTTCGCCCTGGTGTTCGCCACCGTCCCGGCCGGCTACGCCCGGGCCGAGGCTCGGGTGGTCCGCGCCGAGCCGACCCGGGAGCCCGGCCAGCGCTACGGGCCCGTGGAAGTGCTCCGCGCCCAGGGGGGCGAGGAGGGGACCGATTTCGTGGTCCGCGGCCAGGCCCGCAACGCCGACGCCGCTCCGCTGCGCCGGATCAACGTGGTTGTGGCCTTCTACGATGGCCAGGATCGCCTGCTCGGCTTCCGCCAGGTGGTCTTCTCCCAGGAGCCCACCCCGCCCGGGGCGGCGCGGGACTTTGAGGCGCGGTTCCCCGTCACGGACGTTCGTTCCTTCCGGGTGTTTGCGGAGGGACAGCGATGAGCAAGCGGGGAGTAGGGGTGCTGATGCTGCTGGGGGCTCTGGCGCTGGCCGGGTCGCAGGTGCTGATCCAGGCCATGCGGATGGGCCGTTCCCCAGAGTGGGGGCCGCTCCAGCAGGCGGCCCTGGCGGTGGCGGTGATCCTGGCGGTCCTCGCCCTTCCCCTGCTCGTGTGGGATGGCCGGCCGGCCTGATCCTCGGATGAGCGTAGCGACGATGACCGGTCTGCCGTCGCGTCTTCTTCGAACCATCGCCCACGGGCTGTGGGCCGCGGTCCTGCTCGCCTACCTGGCCTATGCGCTGATCTTCGGGATCTACGCCGCAGCCCTCTTCCGCTTCCCCTTCGATTACGATCAGGGGGAGGGTTTCGAGCTCTTAGACGCTATCTACTTCTCCCGAGGGCAGTGGCCCTACCGCGACATCGAATCTTACCCCTTCTACGCCTCCAACTACCCGCCGCTTTTCCATTTGCTGGCCGTTCCGCTGGTGTGGATTTTCGGGCCGCGGCTGATCGCCGGGCGGCTGCTCTCGACGGCGGCGACCCTGGCCCTGGCGGCGGCGGTGGGCCTGGCGGTCCGGCGGTGGACCGGGCGCTGGGCCCTCGCGGGATGGGCGGGAGGGATGGTGCTGGCCTCGAATTACGTCTATCACATCGGTCCGCTCTCCCGCAGCCACATGATGATGGTGCTGTTCGAGACCCTGGCGGTGCTGGCCCTGGCCCGGGCGGACGGCTTCCCGGACCGCCGGGCGTTGATCTGGGGTTCCCTGGCGCTCATGGCGGCGGGATGGACCAAACAGCACGCGCTGATCACCGTGCTGGCAGTCCTGGCCTATCTCTTCCTGCGGGATCCGCGTCGGGCGATGGGATGGGCCCTGGGGTTCGCGGGGGCCAATCTGGTCCTCTTCTTCCTGGTCAATTGGGCGACGCAGGGCTACTGGTGGTTGCACATCATCGAGGCCAACATCAACGAGTATGACTACCGCCAGGCCTTCTTCCTCTATGGTCAGTGGTTCCGGCTCCACGCGGTGGTCCTGATCCTGGCGCTGTCGCTGGTCCTCTATGAGCTCTACTTCGACCGGCTCTCGCTGTTCAGCGTCTGGGCGGTCTTTGCCGCAGCCGGCGGGGCCCTGGCGGGCAAATGGGGGGCAGGGGAATCGTATTTCATCACCGCGGTGGTGGCGGGCATCCTGGCCGCAGCCCGTTTCTTGAGCCGTCTGGAGGGATGGACGGGGCGGGCTGTGACCGACCTGGCCGTCCCCCTCGCGCTGCTCCTCCAGGCGGCCCTGGTCTTCCATCTGCCGACGGATCACCCGCTGACGCGGCCGGTCGCCCGGCTGCTGGGCCTGGAGGGGGTCCGCTATGTGGATCGCGTGGGCTACACCCAGCTGGGGCATCTGCCCACGGCGGAGGATCTCCACAATGGCTGGAAAGTAGTGGCCTATGTGCGGAGCGCGCCGGGTCCCGCCCTCACCGAGGAGGCCTCGTGGGCGCTGTGGGCGGATAAAGAGCCGGTCACAAACCCCACCCAGTTGCTGAACCTTTACAAGAACGGCCAGCTCAACCCGGAGCCGCTGATCCGGATGATCCGGGAGCAGCAGTTCGGGGTGGTGGTGTTGCGGGCCCAGTTCTATCCCCAGCCGGTGTTGGACGCTATCGGCCAGGCCTATCGGCCCATCGACGACGTGCCGGTGAACGGCTTCCTCTACCGGATTTTGGCCCCCCGGGAGCGGAGCGCAGCTCCCTGAGTCCCCTCCGGAGCGGCTTGCCAGGCCTGGAGCTGACTTCGGATCCGGCGCACCAGCTCAGGCAGAGCCTGTCGGACCGCCGGGGTGAGCTCCCCCCCAAAGGTGGAGGCGTCCGCGACTTCCACCGCGTAGATTCGGATCTCCTCGGGGAAGGGGATCCGAAGCGCCCGGGCAACAGCCAAAAGCTCCGGGAGGCCTGTGGCGTGGGGGGAGGGAGCCCGGACCGGGAGAGGTTCCCTCACCGTCCATTCCAGGATCGTCCCTGGGGGAACCTGTCCGGTCTGGATCGCGTCGATCACGATGGCCCGCTCGTAGCCGGCCATGAGATCCAGCAGGGCCAGGCCGGAGCCGGCGCTCTCCACGATTTCAACCCCTTTCTGGCCCTGCAGGAGGTCTCGCAGGGCCCGGGCGGCGAGCAACCCAATCCGGTCATCGCCGAGGAGATCGTTCCCCAGGCCCAGGACCAGGATGGCCATGCAGAATCCTCCCCCGCTTGGGCGACCCTCCCGCTCAATCCCGGCGGAGCTCGCGGACGAGCTCTCCGCGCGGGTTATAGATCCGAATCAGGAGAGGCATCTGGCCGGGGAGGGCGTGGGTGGCGCAGCCGTGGCACGGGTCGTAGGCCCGGAAGGCCATCTCCACCAGGTTCAGGAGGCCGTCGTCGACCACCCCTCCTCGGATCACGGAGCGGGCGGCCTTGTCCACGGACATGGCGATGCGGGCGGCGTTGTTCTGGGTGGCGACGATGAGATTGGCCCGGGTGATGATCCCCCGCTCGTCGGTCTCGTAATGGTGGATCAGCGTGCCGCGGGGCGCTTCCACTACCCCGATCCCTTCGCGGGGGATGGCCGCAGGCAGGTTCCGCACGTGCGGGTCCAGGATCTCGGGATCGCGCGCCAGCTCCTGCATCCGCTCGGCGGCGTAGAGCAGCTCGATGAGGCGAGCCCAGTGGTTGGCCAGGGTGTGGTGGACCGGCTTGCCGCCCAGGGTGGCGTAGAACTGCTCATATGCCTCCTGAGCCCGCGGGGTGGCCATGCCCTCCGCGGCGTTCAGACGCGCCAGCGGGGCCACGCTGTAAATCCCGCTTTCCGGCCCATCGGTGAAGCCTTTCCATCCAACATCCCGGAGGTAACAGAACTTGATGTAGCTCCACGGCTCCACATGCTCGGCGATATGCCGGAGGTAGTCGCGGGCCGGGAACTTCAGGAACTCCCGCCCATGGGGGTCCACTACCCGGAGCCATCCGTCATAGAAGTTCACCCGGTTCCGCTCGTCCACCAGGCCCATGTAATAGGTGCGGTGGGTGTAGGCCTCCGAGCGGATCCATTCCACATACTGCGGGTTCCTGAGGACGATGTCCTCAAACAGCTTCAGGCTGAAGAGGGCGAACTCGACGGCCCGATCGGCTCCGGCCAGGAAGGCCTCCCGGTCCTCCGGGGTGAGGGCTTTGGCGATGCCGCCGGGGAGCCCGAAGACCGGATGGATGACCTTGCCGCCCACCCGGGTGATGAGCTCGCGCAGCTGTTTGCGCAGCCCGATCACCTCCCGCCCGATCTCCAGGCCGACGCGGGCCAGGACCCCCAGGATGTTCCGTTCGGCGCGGGGCGCTGTCGGGCCGACGACGAAATCGGGCCCGCCCAGGAAGTAGAAGTGCAGAGCATGGTCTTCGACCATGAAGGTGCAGTAGATCAGCTCGCGGATCTTCTTCGCCGCCGGCGGGGGCTCCACCTGATACAGGTCATCCAGGGCTTTGGTGGCTGCCATGTGATGGGCGGTGGGGCAGACCCCGCAGATCCGGGAGGTGATCTGGGGCATCTCCTCGGCGGGACGGCCGACCACGAACTTCTCAAAGCCCCGCAGCTCCGGGACCTGGAAGTAAGCCCGTTCCACATCCCCTTTTTCGTTCAGGAAGATGTGGATCTTGCCGTGCCCTTCCAGGCGGGTGATCGGGTCGACCACGATCTCACGACGGCTCATCGGGTCCTCCCTTCCTGGACGCGCCGGCCGTTCCCGGCCCGCCGGTGGAGCAGCGAGGCCGGGAGGCTGTAGCGATAAAACAGGCCAACTGGGTCAGGGATGCCTTCCAGGATGCGCTCGATCTCCGCCTCCTCGGTGGCGTCCAGCAGCGAGGCCAGGGCGGAGAGGGCCTTCGCGCCGCCGTCCAGGACGCGGCTGGTAGGCCCCAGACAGCCGGTGCAGGGCATGTTCCCCTGGATGCAGGCGGCCCCGCAGCCGCTGCGGGTCGCCGGGCCCAGGCAGATGATTCCCTGGGCCAGCAGACAGGTTTGCGGGTCGATGAGGACCTGATGGGGGCGCTTGAGGTCCTTCAGGGCCAGCCGCTCCGGCTTGGTGGGCTTGCGAGGGCACTCGGCACACAGGGCCACGTCCGGGGCCAGCACGGAGCCCCTGGGCGGCAGCTGCCCCTCCAGAAGCGCTTGGAGGGCGCTTCGGATCAGCCCCACCGGCGGCGGACAGCCCGGCAGGTAGTAATCGACCTCTACGGTCTGGTCCAGGGTGCGAACGGCTTCGTCGAAGGCGGGCAAGGTGAGGAGGCCCTCGTCCACCTCGATGCGCGTCTCCGGGCGCACCCGCTGGGGGTTGTGGACCGTGGGCGCTTCTTCATAGACGTAACGGAGGATCTCCTCCCGGTCGAAGAGGTTGGCCAGCCCGGGGACGCCGCCCATATGGGAGCAGCTGCCGAAGGCGATGAGGAGGCGGGCCTTGGCGCGCAGAAGATGGGCCATTTCCACCTGCTCTGAGGTCCGGATGGCGCCGTTGATGAAGGCGGCGGCCAGCTCCCCGTCCGCCAGCCGTTCCACGTCCTCCCGCTTGAAGTCCAGGGCCACCGGCCAGAAGGCGATCTCCACCGCCTCCACGACCTGGAGGATCTCCTCAGCCAGGTCGACGATGGCCTCCTCGCAGCCCCCGCAGGAGGCGCACCAGTAGAAAGCCACCTTCGGCTTGCTCATGGCTGCGCTCCTTCCCGGACGGCGGGCTGAGGCCCGGGCTGGGCGGGCGCCGGGAGGTGGATCCGCCCGGGCCGCGGAGCCAAGCGCAGGGGCCCCAGCCGGCGGATGGTCTCGGTGAACTCGTTCGCCACCTTCTGGACGCGGTCTCCTTCGGAGGCGGAGATCCAGACCAGCCGCAGGCGCTCCTCTTCGATGCCCAGGTCCCGCAGCAGGCGTTTCAGCAACAGGTAACGGCGCAGGGCTTTATAGTTGCCCTCCTGGTAATGGCAATCGCCCGGGTGACATCCGCCGATGAGGACGCCGTCGGCGCCCTGTCGGAAGGCGGCCAGGACGAACTGAGGATCCATTCGCCCGGAGCACATCAGACGGATGATCCGGATGTTGGGCGCATAGGTCATGCGGGCGGTCCCTGCCAGATCGGCCGCCGTGTAGGTGCACCAATTGCAGAAGAAAGCGACGATGCGCGGCTCGAAGGAATCGCCGTTCCCTGCCGGTCGCTCAGACATAGGCCAGCACTCCTTCGATCTCCTGGAGGATCTGGGCATCTTCGAACAGATGCTGACGAGCTGCGCCGGACGGGCATGCGGCGACGCAGGTGCCGCACCCCTTGCAGAGGGCCTCGTTGATGACGGCCACCCCTCGGGCCTCATCGAAGGAGATGGCGTTGTAGGGGCAGAGGCCGATGCAGGTCTTGCAGCCGGAGCACAGCTCTTCGACGATGTAAGCGGTGTTGGGCTCCAGCTCCACGTAGCCCTTATCGATCAGGGCCATGGCTTCCGCCGCCGCCGCCCCTGCCTGGGCCACGCTGTCCGGGATGTCCTTAGGGCCCTGACACGCGCCGGCCAGGAAGATGCCGTCCGTGAAGGTGGAGACGGGGGCCAGCTTGGGATGGCGTTCCAGGAAGAAGCCCTCCTTGCTGCAGGAGATGTTGAACATCCGTCGCACGGCATCGGCGTCGGGCTGCGGCTCCAGGCCCACGGCGAGGACCACCATGTCCACCGGGATCCGGCGCACCACCCCGATCAGGGTGTCCTCCACTCGGATGATCAGCTTGCCCTCTTCCTCGGGGGTGACGGCCCAGTCGGTGACCTCTGCCACACGCCCCCGGATGAAGTGCACCCCTTCTTGGAGGAGACGATCGTAGAACTCCTCGTAGCCCTTCCCAGGGGTACGCATGTCGATGTAGAAGTTGTAGACCTCAGCGCCGGTCCGCTCCTTGATGAGATGGGCCAGCTTGAGGGAATACATGCAGCAGACCCGGGAGCAGTAGCGGTTGAACCGCTCGTCCCGGGATCCCACACAATGGATGATCCCGACCCGCTGGGGGATGCGCCCGTCCCGCAGCCGCACCTCCCCCCCCGTCGGGCCGGCGGCGTTGACCAGGCGCTCCACCTCCAGGGCGGTGTAGACGTTGGGGTATTTCCCGTAGCCGTATTCGGGGATGCGGCGCGGATCGAAGGTTTTGAAGCCGGTGGCCAGGATGATGGCCCCCACCTCGATCTCCTCGATCCGTTCCTGCTGTTCGAAATCGATGGCCTTCCGTTCGCAGGCCTCCAGGCACGTCCGCTTGCACTTGCCGGTCTTAAACCAGATGCATGTCTCGGGGTCGATCAGGACCACCCGCGGGGTGGCCTGGGGGAAGGGGATGTAGATGGGCTTGCGTTTGCCCAGGCCCAGGTTGAACTCGTCCGGGAAGCGGGCGTCTTTATAGACGCAGGCGTCGATGCATTGCAGGCAGCCGACGCAGAGCTCCTCGATCACATAGCGGGGTTTCCGCCGCACCCGGACCCGGAAGTTGCCCACGAATCCCTCGACCCCGATGACTTCGGAGTAAGTCCAGAGGGTGATGTTGGGATGGGAGGCCACGGCGGACATCTTGGGGGTCAGGATGCAGGCAGCGCAGTCGAGGGTGGGGAAGGTCTTGTCGAACAGGGCCATGTGGCCGCCGATGGTCGGCTCCCGCTCCACCAGATAAACGTGCTTCCCGGCATCGGCCAGGGTGAGGGCGGCGTGGATCCCGGCGATGCCGCCGCCGACCACCAGGACCCGATCCTTCACCGGCACCCGCCGGCGCTGCAGGGGCTCGTGGAAGATCACCCGCCGGACGGCGGCCGCCACCAGGGCCTTCGCCTTCTCCGTCGCCTCGCGGGGATCCTCGGTGACCCAGCTGACGTGCTCGCGGATGTTGACCATCTGGAAGAAGAAGGGGTTCTGGCCGGCCTGCTCCAGCACACGGCGGAAGGTCGCCTCATGGAGGAGCGGAGAGCAGGAGGCCACCACCACCCGGTTCAGGTTCAGCTCGCGGATGTCCTCCCGGATCAGCTCCTGGCCGGGATCCGAGCACATGAACTTGTATTCACGGGCCACGACCACAAAAGGCAGCGTCCGCGCGAACGCCACCACCTCGTGAACATCCACCTTCCCGGCGATGTTCAGGCCGCAATGGCATACATAAACGCCGATGCGAGGCGCCCCGTCCGGATAGACTTCATGCCCGCCCATGGACTCCTCCCTTCGCGAAAGCCCCCACGGGCTGGATCAAAGGGACCATCAGGCGCTGCATCCCGAGGGCCTGCGGCGGGAGACCCATCGCCAGCCCGATGAGCTGGGTGAAGTAGAGAACCGGCATGGCGTTCAGATCCGGATAGCGCCGCCGGATCTGATCCTGATAGGCCTCCAGGTTGAACTGGCAGAGCGGACAGACGGTGATGATGCAGTCAGCCCCCCGGCGCTGAGCCTCGCGGAGGAGCAGGTAATTCAGGCGCAGACCCACCTCCGGTAGGGTCCCGGTCAGGCTTCCCCCGCAACAGTGCGTGCGAAGGGCCCAGTCCACCGGCTCTGCGCCCAGGGCGCGGACCAGATCGTCCAGGGTGGTGGGGCGATGGGGATCGTCGAAGAGGGCGTAAGGCCGCACGATCTGACAGCCGTAGTAGCACGCCACCCGCATTCCCCGAAGGGGATGCTGCACGCGGCGGGAGAGCTCCTGCAGGCCGACGTCGTGGACCAGCACGTCCAGCGGGTGGCGGATGCGGACGCGGCCGCGGTAGCAGAGCCCTTCTTCCTTCAAGGCGGTGGAGATGCGCTGGCAGAGGGAGGCCTCCGTGGCCAGACACTGCTGCGTTTTCAGGAGGACCAGGTAGCACGCGCTGCACGGGGCGATGAGCTCCACCCCGTCGGCGGGGGAGGGATTCTGCGCTTCCGCCAGGGCGAGGTTGCGAGCCGCCAGGGCGAAGGCCTGGCGCTCGTCAATGGACATATACGTGGTGGCTCCACAGCAGTTCCAGTCCTCGAGCTCAATGAGGGGAGCTCCCAGGGCTTCGAACACCGCCCGCAGGGATTCCTCGTAAGCCCGGCCGGTCCCTTTCAGCGAACACCCGGGGAAGTAGAGATAGGCCATCGCGAGCCCTCCTTTTCTTCGGCGACCCGAAGCACCCGCTGCAGCCCCGGGCGATCCCGGATGCGCTCCGGGCGGAGCGGGAAACGTCCCCGGCGCAGCAGCTTCCATCCCATCGGCGCCATCGCCAGGATGCGGAGGGGATACGCCTGCAGGTAGAGCTTCAGGACCGTCCAGCTCTCGGTGAGGCGCCCGTTGCGGCGGACGGTCTCGTAGAACAGGCGGGCCAGGAGGGGGGTGGGGAAGCGCCGGGGATGGATTCCCTCCCGGATGGCGTAGCGCTTGAGGGCATACATGACGTCTGTGATGCGGATCCCCTTCGGGCACTCGACCGTGCACGCATAGCACGAGGCGCACAGCCAGATCGTCAGGCTGCGCAGGACCTCCTGTTTGAACCCCTCGCGGACCATAGCGATGATGCGGCGCGGGGTGTAGTCCATATATAGGCTGAGGGGACAGGCGCTGCTGCAGGTCCCGCACTGGATGCATTCCATCAAGGAAGGGGAGCCGCTCAGCGCGATGATCTCCCGGGCGAACGAGGGGTCCAGTTCCGCCTCATAGCGGATGCGGCGCTCCAGGGCGGCCATGCGCCGGCTCCTTTCTCTAACGGCGCTGGGGTCCGATCTGTCCGCATGTGTCACGCTCCTCCCGTTCCCACCTCAACCGGGAGGAGGTCCGAGATACCATCCCCAGCTTCTATTCCAGCAGATCCCCGGGAGGCAAAAAGTGAAGAATTTCACATTATATGGTGAAAAAGATCACAAGGAGGGGTGGGCTCCGGGGAATCGTGAAAAACGCCCCGGGGGTCTACCCGGGGCGCTTGGGGTTCCGCGAGTGGCGAGGGTGGGACTCGAACCCACAACCCGCCGATTATGAGCCGGCTGCTCTGCCACTTGAGCTACCTCGCCAGTCTGTCATTATTATAACGCCGTCGAGGCCGAGGCGTCAACGCGGCCGGGTGCCTGGGTGTGTCCCAAAATCGCAGGACAACTGCTCGCGGTTGTCCTACAAGGCGGCCAGGCCCGACAAAATCGGGACACACCCGGGATCGAGGCGCGGGATCCCAGGGCGGGGATCCTGGGCCAGCCGGTGGACGTCCGGGGAGGGACCACGGGGCATGGTCGGCTGGGGATCCGGGAGTCGTGGATCGGTCTCTTGCGGGCCCTCAGCGCCTGAGCCGACCGGGGCCTAAACCTGCGGATCGGCCTACAATCATGCAAACTGAAACCCCTGTTTACGGGCTTCGATCGATGGAAGCAGGAAGAAATCCGGGGATCAAGTTCCACGGATCCCGGGACGGCTTCTGCGGATGCCCGGCCATCCGCAGGGATGAAAGGAGCGTCTCCATAACGTAGATGGGGCGATTCCGATGCGTGACGGAAGGGGATGGGGGACAGCGATCGCGCTGGCCCTGGTCGGGCTGGGGCTTCTGAGCCTGTGGAGGGCCGGGCCGGCCCTGATGGATTGGGCTTACACGGTGACCGGGGAGGAGAACCCCCTCGCCCGCCTGCGGGGTGTCCTGCATTATCTCACCAACCCCTTGCGCCCGGCTCCCCTGCTGGCCCCCGACGTGCCGGTGGCCCACACGGAGGATCCCCCCTTCGGCATCAACACCTTCCTCGAGCAAGAGGTCGAGCCGGAGAAGCGGGAGCGGACGGTGCGCATGATCGCCGAGGCGGGCTTCCGCTGGATCCGACAGGAGTTCCCCTGGGCGGACATCGAGATCCACGGCAAGGGGGATTTCGAGGACCGCCGGCATCTCCCGCATCGCTCGGCCTGGGAGAAATACGACCACATCGTCGCGCTGGCAGAGCGCTACGGCCTGCGCCTGATCGTGCGGCTGACCAGCCCGCCGGCTTGGTCGCGCCGTGACGGGGAGGCCCGGGGCGCCTTCGCCCCACCGGACAATCCAGAGGATTTCGCCGATTTCGCCGAGGCGGTGGCCCGTCGCTATCGGGGACGGGTTTTCCACTATCAGATCTGGAATGAGCCCAACATCGCCCCGGAGTGGGGCTCCTGTCCGACCTGCGCCGTGGACCCCGAGGCGTATACGGACCTGTTGTGCCGGGCCTATCGCCGGCTGAAGGCCGTGGACCCCCGCATCGTGGTCATCGCCGGGGCCCTGGCCCCCACCCTCTCCCTCAACCCCTATCCGCCCAACGGGATCAACGACGTCGTCTTCCTGGAACGCATGTATCGGGCCGGGGCAGGATCCTGCTTCGATGCCCTCTCCGTCCAGGGCTACGGCCTGTGGTCCGGGCCCACGGACCGCCGCCTGCGACCCTACGTCATCAACATCAACCGGGCCCTTTACATCCGGGATGTCATGGTGCGCCATGGGGATGCGCACAAGCCCATCTACATTGCGGAGATGGGCTGGAACGCGGTGCCGGACTGGGTGGGGGACAAGCGCTTCGGCCAGGTGACCGAGGAACAGAAAGCCCGCTATCTGGTGGAGGCTTTCGAGCGCATCCGGCGGGAGTGGCCATGGGTGGCGGTGGCCAGCGTGTGGTTCTTCAAGCGGGCCTCGGATCGGGAGCGGGATCAATCGTTCTATTACTTCGCCATCGTGGAGCCGGACTTCACGCCGCTGCCGGCTTATCAAGCCCTCAAGTCCTATCTCCATCAGCCTCCCCGGATGGACCCCGGGGTCCACACGGCGGCCCACTGGGCGCTGCGTTGGGAGGGCCCGTGGGCGGAGGCGGGGGAGGGCGCCCGTCGGGGCGCTCCGGGAGCCCGGGTGATGTGGACCTTCTACGGCGGACGGCTGCGCCTGGAAGGGACCAGCGAGGGGGATGCGCGCCTTCGGGTGGCGCTCGACGGCGGGCCGCCTCGGGCGTTCCGTTTGCCGGCAGGAAGCTGGGCGGTGGAGCTTCCGAGCGGGGTGGGTCTGCATTCGGCAGAGGTCACCGTGGAAGCAGGGACCGTGGTTCTGGCACGCATCCGGGTGGGGCGGGAGGGGGAGGCGATCTCGCCGGCCCTCAGCCTGGGATGGCTGGCCGGGCTGATGGGAGGGCTCCTCTACCGAAGCGCCCGATGGCGTTCTCAGGAGCACAGGGACGCGCCTCCCGATGACCGGCCTCCGCCCCCGTGAGGGACGGTGTGCCTCCCGGCACAGATCCCCCGGGCCGAAAGCCCGCGCTCAAAATGGACGGATCGGTCAGGTTTTAGGTCATTCTCAGATTGTGAAGAGGTTCACTGGCCTTGGCATCCGACCTCCGTTATTGTGGCAATGGAATAATCATTAGGAGCTTGGGGCTTCGACCCCTCGAGAGGACACCCCTCGGGGAGGCTGCGGATGCGGACGACCGTCTACTGGGCGATCGGAGGGGTGATCGGTGTGCTCATCGTCGCCGGGCTGGGCGCGCTATTCCTCACCCCTCAGGGCCTCGGCGCTTATCTATCTGATGATCCGCAAGCCTGTAACAACTGCCACGTGATGAACGCTTCCTACGAGGGCTGGTTCCACGCCGCCCATCGCCGGGTTGCGGTGTGCAACGATTGCCATACTCCCCATGAGTTCCCCGCCAAATGGGCGACGAAGGTCACGAAGGGAATCCAACACGTCTACTTCTACACTACGTATCAGATCCCCGCCCAGATCCGTGCAGACCCGTTGACCCAGCAGATCGTTCAGGCGAACTGCGTGCGCTGCCATTTCAATACGGTCTCCGGTCAAAGTGGATTGCTTCAGGGGGAGCGGTTCTGCTTCGATTGCCATCGCACGGTGGCCCATGGGGAACGCCGTTCCATCGCCTTCGGCACCCTCTCCGAAAGGAGGTGAGGATGTTCCAGCGAATGCCGCCGCTCTGGCTACGAATTACGGGTCTGGTGGCCCTGGTGATCGTGCTGGGCCTGGCCCTGGCGCTGGTGATCGTCCAGCTGCGCGGGCCGCGCCTGGAGGTGGTGCGGCCGGTGGCCATTCCCGAGGGGGAAACGAACCCCGCGGTATGGGGCTTGGCCTTCCCCCGGGAGTATGAGAGCTGGCTCCGCACCAAGGAGGGCCGCAAGACCCTCTACGCGGGCTCGGTGCCCTTCGACAAGCTGGAGGAGGATCCCCGCTTAAAGATCCTATGGGAGGGCTACCTCTTCGCCGTCGAATGGGGGGAAGACCGCGGGCACGCCTACTCCGTGGAGGACACGCTCAAAAGCAAGCGGCGCCAGGCCCTGGCCCAGAAGCGCGGCGGGGTGACCCCGGGGACCTGCTGGAGCTGCAAGTCAGCCGATGTCCCCCGCCTGCTGGAGGAGATGGGCCCGGCGAACTTCTACGCGGCCTCCTTCGAAAAGCTCTATGAGGAAGGGAAGGTGAAGCATCCGGTCTCCTGCGCCAACTGCCACGACCCCAAGACCATGGCGCCTACGATCCAGCAGGTGGCCCTGAAGGAGGCCCTCCAGAAGCTGGGCAAGGACATCCATCAGCTCACCCGCCAGGAGCTGCGCACCCTGACCTGCGCCCAGTGCCACGTGGAGTATTACTTCGCGAAGGAGCCCAAGGATTACTTGGTGTTCCCGTGGGAGAAGGGGACCCGCTTTGAGGACATCGAGGCTTACTACAACGAGCGCAAGTTCGCGGACTGGACCCATCCCTCCACCGGCGTGCCGCTGGTCAAGTTCCAGCATCCAGAATATGAGATGTATACGGCTAACTCTACTCACTATCTGGCCGGGGTGGCCTGCGCGGACTGCCATATGCCCTTTGTGATCGAGGGTGGGATCAAATACACCTCCCATCAGGCGGCCAGCCCGTGGCATCGCATGGAGCAGGCCTGCGGCACGTGCCACCTGGACATCCCCTTCATCCGAAAGCGGGTGGAGATCATCCAGACGACCACCAAGGCCCTTCAGGATGCGGCGGAGATGGCCCTGGTGGAGGCCGTCGAAGCCCTGAAGGCGATCAAGGACAACCCCAACGCGGATCCCCAGCTGGCGGAGGAGGCCCGGACGCTGTTCCGCAAGGCCCACATGCGCTGGGATTTCGTGGCCGTGGAGAACTCCCTCGGCTTCCACAACCCCCAGGAGGCCATGCGGTTGCTGGCGGAAGCCATCAACTACGCTCGCCAGGCCCAGCTGAAAGCCGTGCAGGCCCTCCAGCGGCCGCAGGCCCAGGCTGCCACCCCGTAACCTTGCCCTTTGTGGTCGATCTGTGGGGCCGGGCCCGCTGAAGGCCCGGCCCCGTTGTTTCATGCTTGGCCGCTCGCGAGCCCCCAGCGTGCGATAGAATAAAGAGCACATGGTGGGGGCACATATGACGCGGGTTCTGGTGATCGATTACGGGATCGGCAACCTGGGGAACGTGGTGCGGGCGCTCCAGCGCCTGGGCGCCGAGGTGCGGCTGAGCGAGGATCCGGCGGACCTGGAGTGGGCGGACCGCCTGATCCTGCCCGGCGTGGGGGCCTTCGGGGACGGCATGGCCGGCCTGCGGGCCCGGGGCTGGGTGGCGCCGCTGCGGGCCGCCGTCGCCGCCGGCAAGCCTCTCCTGGGCATCTGCCTGGGGATGCAGCTCCTCTTCGAGGAAAGCGAAGAGATGGGCCGCTACACCGGCCTGGGGTTGCTGGGGGGCCGCGTCCGCCGTTTCCCTCCTGAAGCCGGGAAGATCCCCCAAATCGGATGGAACCAGCTGGAGCGTCAGGGCGACCATCCCCTCCTGCACGGAGTCCCGGACGGCGCCTACGCTTATTTCGTGCATGGGTATTATTGCGAGCCGGAGGATCCGGAGGTGGTCATCGCCACCACGGTTTACGGGATCCGCTACGCCTCGGCGGTGGCCCACGGGCCGGTGATGGGCGTCCAGTTCCACCCCGAAAAAAGCCACCGCGTGGGCCAGCGGATCCTGGAGAACTTCTTGCGCCTGTGAGACCCCCAATGGTGCTGGAGCTGATCCCTTCCCTTGATTTGCTGGAGGGCCAGGTCGTCCGCCTGATCCAGGGGGACCCCCGCCGTCGGATCGTGTATCCGTTGGATCCCCTGGAGCAGGCGGCGCGCTGGGCGGAAGAGGGCGCCCGCTGGCTGCACGTCGTCCACCTGGATGGCGCCTTCGGGGCCTCGGGGGCCAGCGCCGCGGCGATCGCCCGCCTGGTCCGGGAGGCCCCGCTCCAGGTCCAGATGGGCGGCGGCCTGCGCAGCCTGGCGGACTTAGAGCGGGCCTTCTCCTGGGGGGTTGCGCGTGCGGTGGTGGGGACCATGGCCGTGCGGGATCCCGCATCCTTTGAGGCCGCCCTGGCCCGCTTCGGGCCCGAGCGCCTGGTGCTGGCAGTGGAGGTGCGAGGAGGGCAGCTGACCTGGGCGGGCTGGCAGGAAGCGGCGGGGGACCCCGAGGCCTTCGCCCGGGCGTGGGCCGCGCGGGGAGTGTGCCGGGTCCTTTATACGGACACGATGCGGGACGGCACCCTCGCCGGGCCGGATGTGGAAGGAGCCCTCCGGATCGCCCAGGCCAGCGGCGCGCGGGTGTTGCTCTCCGGGGGCGTGGGGACCCTCGAACACGTGGAGGCGGCGGCCCGCGCGGCGGCCCACGGCCTGGAGGCGCTGATCCTCGGCCGGGCGCTGCATGAGGGGCGGTTCACCCTGCGCGAGGCGATGAGGCGCCTGCGTCCGACCGAACCCGGAGGCCCCAGATGATGCGGCCGCGGTTCTTTCTCCCGATGGCGGAGCGGGAGCGCCTGCTGGACCGGCTGCGGGCGCAGGTGGAGAGGGAGGCGGAGGTCGAGTTCGCTACCGTCTTCGGCTCCTTCCTGGATCCCGAGCTGCCCTTCGCGGACATCGACGTCGGCCTGGGGCTGGCCCTGGGGGCGGACCCCGAGCGCTATGAGATCGATCGCGCCGCGGACTGGAGCGTCGCCCTGGGCTATCCGGTGGATGTGGTGGTCTTCACCCGCGCGCCGCTGGGGCTGCAGGTTCAGATCCTGAACGGCCGCCCGTTGCTCATCCGCGATGTGGAGCGCTTCGTGGAACTCCTGGAGCGGACGGGCTGGGAATGGATGCACTGGGAGCCTTATGTCCGCCAATTCCTGAGGGAGCTGTTGCCGTGAAGGTCGATCCGGAGCGTGTGGCCGGCTCAGCGTAGGCCCAAATTCCGTATCAAAGGCGAGGTGAAGATGGCGCTGGCCAGGCGTATCATCCCGTGTCTGGACATTCGTGCTGGGCGGGTGGTCAAGGGGGTGCGGTTCGTTGACCTGCGCGACGCCGGGGACCCGGTGGCGCACGCTCGGTTCTATGAGGAGGAGGGGGCTGACGAGCTGGTCTTCCTGGATATCACCGCCTCCGTGGAGGACCGCGGGATCCTGCTGGAGGTGGTGCGGCGCGTGGCGGAGGTCCTCTCCATCCCCTTCACCGTCGGCGGGGGGGTTCGGGATGTAGAGGATTTCCGGGCCCTGTTGCGGGCGGGGGCGGACAAGGTGAGCATCAACACGGCGGCGGTGCAGCACCCCGAGCGGATCACGGAGGCGGCGCGGCGTTTCGGCTCCCAGTGCGTGGTGGTGGCCATCGACGCCAAACGGGTCGGCCCGGACCGGTGGGAGGTCTACATCCACGGCGGGCGCACGCCCACCGGGCTGGACGCGGTGGCGTGGGCCCGGGAGGCCGAGCGCCGGGGGGCCGGGGAGATCCTGCTCACCAGCATCGACGCGGACGGCACCCGGGAGGGTTATGATCTGGCCCTCACCCGCGCCGTGGCCGAGGCGGTGGGGATCCCCGTCATCGCCTCCGGGGGAGCGGGGGCGCCGGAGCATTTCTACCGGGTCTTCACCGAGGGGAAAGCCGACGCGGCCCTGGCCGCCTCCCTCTTCCATTTCCGCGAGCTCCGCATCGCCGATCTCAAGCGCTATCTCGCGGAGCGCGGGATCCCTGTCCGCCTGGTCTGACCGGACGAAGCGGATCGCCAACATCCTCTCAGGAGAGGTGCCGAATGCCCACTCGCACGTATCGCTTCTTCGATCTGGTGATGGCCCTTTTCGTCACCGTGCTCATCGTGAGCAACATCGCCTCCTCCGCCAAGATCGTCGATTGGGGGGTGAGCCTCTTCGGCGTGCGCCTGGCCTTCGACGCCGGCACGATCCTCTTCCCGGTGAGTTACATCTTTGGGGATATCCTCACCGAGGTCTACGGCTACCGCCGCTCCCGCCGGGTGATCTGGACCGGTTTCGCATGTCTCGCGTTGAGCGCCTTCGTCCTGTGGCTGGTGCGGATCCTCCCCGGGGATCCGGAATGGGAGCGATACGCCGGCCAGCGCGCGTATGAAGCGATCCTGGGAGGGATGAGCACTGGCGGCATCGTCCTGGCCAGCCTCTTGGGCTACTGGTCGGGCGAGTTCGCCAACTCCTTCACCCTGGCCCGGATGAAGATCCTCACCCGCGGGCGCTACCTGTGGTCCCGCACCATCGGCAGCACCCTGGTGGGGCAGTTGGTGGACACCGGGGTCTTCGTCACCGTGGCCTCTCTGTTCGGGGTGTTCCCCTGGACGCTCTTCGCGACCCTGGTGCTCACCAACTATCTGTTCAAGGTCGGCGTCGAGGTGGTGATGACCCCGGTGACGTATCTGGTCGTGGGCGCCCTCAAGCGGCTGGAGCAGGAGGATTATTACGACTATGACACCGATTTCAACCCCTTCCGGCTGGAGCTCGGGATCTGAGGAGACGCTGCGCCCGGCGGTGGTGCAGGACGCGGTCACCGGCCGGGTGCTGATGCTGGGCTGGATGAACGAGGAAGCCCTCCGGCGCACCCGGGAGACCGGGGAGGTGCACTTCTGGAGCCGATCCCGGGGCCGCCTCTGGCGAAAAGGTGAGACCTCCGGGAACGTCCTGCGAGTGGTGGAGATCCGGCTGGATTGCGACGCGGACGCGGTCCTGGTGCAGGCCCTCCCGGCCGGCCCGACCTGTCACACCGGCCGGCCCAGCTGCTTTCATCGTGAACCGGAGGGGGGCGAGATCCCTCCGCCCCCTGGCTCGATCCTCCACCGCCTGGAGCAGGTGGTGGGATCCCGGCGGGATCATCCGGAGGCGGGGTCCTACACCGCGCAGCTGTTCGCCGCCGGCCCCGATGAGATCGCCAAGAAGATCGGGGAGGAGGCCGTCGAGGTGCTCCTGGCCCTCCGGCATCAGCCTGACCGCCGGGTCCTGGAGGAGGCGGCGGATCTTCTTTACATGTTGACGGTGGGCCTGAGCCTGCGCGGCTTAAGCTGGGACGCGGTGCTCCAGGTCCTGGCGGAGCGCCGGGGGCTTCGCTGATCTTCAGGGAGGAGAAGGCGATGGAGATCTACCGGTGGGAGGCGCTGGATCCGGAGACACGCCGTCGCCTGTTGCTGCGGGCCCGGTCGGATCTCACGGAAGTGCTCCCCGAAGTGAAGGCCATCCTGGAGGACGTGCGCCGACGGGGCGACGCGGCGGTGCGGGATTACATGCGTCGCTTCGATGGGGTGGACTGGCCGCCGTCGCAATGGCGGGTGAGCCGGGAGGCCATGGCGGCGGCCTGGGAGGAGCTCACCCCGGAGGTTCAGGAGGCCCTGCGCCGGGAGGCCGGGGCCGTCCGCCGCTTCCACGAGGCACAACGAGAGCGGCCGATCTGGCTGATGGAGATGGCCCCCGGGGTGCTGGCCGGTCAAATCATCCGGCCCCTCGATTCCGCCGGGCTTTACATCCCGGGCGGCCGCGCCGTGTATCCCACCATCGTCCATGCCCTGGGGATCCCCGCCGCCGTCGCGGGCGTCCCCCGCATCGTGGCCTGTACCCCGCCGGCCGGGCGTCACCCGGCCGTGCTGGCCGCGGCGGAGGCAGCCGGGGTCACGGATTTCTTCTTGGTCGGCGGGGTGGCCGCCATCGCGGCGATGGCCTACGGCACCGAGACCATCCCGCGGGTGGACAAGATCGTCGGCCCTGGCAACATTTATGTCTTGGCGGCCAAGATGCTGGTGATGGGGGAGACGGCCATCGACATGCTGGCGGGCCCGACGGAGGTGGTGGTGCTGGCCGATGAGACCGCCCGCCCCGACTGGGTGGCGGCGGAGCTCTTGGCCCAGGCGGAGCACGATCCCCAGACCTCGTGCCTCCTGGTCACCCCTGTCGAGGACCTGGCTTGGGCGGTGCGCCGGGAGATCGAGCGTCAGGGCCCGGCGCTGCCCCGCTGGTCCATCGCCCGCCAGGCCCTGGAAACCTACGGCGGGCTGATCGTCACCGCGGACTTGGAGACGGCCATCGCGGTGTGCAACGCCTACGCGCCGGAGCACCTCGCGATCTACACCCGCGATCCCTGGGCCATCCTCCCGCGCATCCGTCATGCCGGGTCGGTCTTCCTGGGGCCGTGGTCGGCGGTGGCAGCGGGGGATTACGCCACCGGGACCAACAACACCCTGCCGACGGGGGGCTGGGCCCGGGCGGCCTCCTCGGTGTCGGTGGACACCTTCATCCGGCGGATCGAGGTGGAGGCCCTTACGGAGGAAGGGCTGCGCCACCTGGCCCCGGTGATCACCACCCTGGCGGAGGTGGAGGGGCTCCACGGCCACGCGGCCTCCGTCCGCATCCGGCTTTCGGAGGGCGGAGAGGGCGCTGGGTTTGACAGGCCCTCCAGAGAAAGTTAGAATTGAACACGGAGGGGGCGGTAGCTCAACCGGCAGAGCAGCGGCCTTTTAAGCCGACGGTTGTGGGTTCGAGTCCCACCCGCCTCACTGCCTGCCTGAAAGCCTTCTGCGATGTCCCCATCGCGGAAGGCTTTTCGCTTTTTCGGGCGGGCCGTAACCGCTCATCCCTTTCATCCGGAGGAGGACCGATGGCTCAGGGAGCGCTGGCGGAGGAGCCCTTCGAGGGCATGACCTTGACCTTTGCCGAGGAGAGCACCATCACCGCCGTCTACCAGGTCCGCCGGGTCCTGGCCCACGAGCGCAGCTCGCTGCAGGAGATCGCCATCCTGGAGCTGGAGAACTGGGGCAAGGCCCTGGTCCTGGACGGCGTGATCCAGTTCACCCAGCGGGACGAGTTTTTCTATCACGAGTCCCTGGTCCACCCGGCGATGATGGCCCATCCCAACCCCCGCCGCGTGCTGGTCATCGGGGGCGGGGACGGTGGGGTGGCCCGGGAGGCCCTGCGCTATCCGACGGTGGAGGAGGTGACGGTGGTGGAGGTGGACGGCCGGGTGGTGGAGCTGTGCCGGCAGCACATGCCCGAGTTCGCCTCCTCTTTCGACGATCCCCGGGTCCGCTTGATCATCGGCAACGGCCGTTCGTTTCTCGAGGAGCAGGCCGGATCCTATGATGTCATCCTTCTGGACTCCAACGATCCTCTGGCGGAGCTGGCCCGCCGCCTCTTCGATCCCGTCTTCTTCCGGCTGTGCGCGGAACACCTCACCGATGAGGGGATGCTGGCCCTTCATCTTTCGGAATCTCTGTTCCGGGAAGGTTACCTGGGCTATGAGGCGCCGATGGTGCGGGGAGCGCTCAGCCAGCTGTTCCGGTATGTGGAGACCATCCCCATGCCCTATTCCACCTACCCCTGCAACTGGTGGAGCTTTATGGTCTGCTCGAAGGGGTTGGACCCTCGGGTGGTCCGCAACCCGCATCCCTTCCGAGGGCGCTACTATGACCCCGCTTACCACGCCTGGCTCTTCGCCCCAGCCGCCTTCATCGAGCGCCTGGAGATGCTGAAGGGGACGTTTTAGCCGGCCCCCCGCCCGGAAGGGAGGGCCTGAAGGAAGCAGCCCTCCCTTTTTGACAGCAAATAAAATTTATGAGATGATTAAATTGCTGAAGCTTGAAAACGAATTTTTGTGCAAAATGTCGGATAACGGGGGACAACGGATGTTTCTGGATGCCCAGGACTGGGCGCACTGGTATGGGCAGGAGCATCGGGTGGCGGGGGAGCGGGAGCGGTTGTGCCGGCTGGCGGAGCAGGGGAATCCGGATGAGGGGCTTGCCTTCCGGGTGGGAGGATGGCTGATCGGGCTGGGGCGGTGGCTGCGGGGTGAGGCTCCGCCGCTCTGGTGAATGAGGAAGGCTCATGGGGTGAGGGCCGTTAGATGCTCCCGAGCGGCCTGGAAGTTCGGGTTGAACTGTAGTGCCCGTTGGAACATGGCGCGGGCGCCTTCCCGATCCCCTAAGGCCAGCAGAGCCTGCCCCTTGTAGTCATACCACTCTTCCACGTAGGGCGTGACCCGGAGGTTGGCGTCGGCCAGGGCGATCACGTCGGCGTAGCGGCCGACAGCCAGGTAGGCCTCAAAGGGCTCGAAGCGATACCACAGGATCCGCCAGGGCAACCCCAGGGTCCGGGCCTGATCGAAGGCCGTCGCCGCCTCCTCCGCCCGCCCCAGACGGAGGAACGCCGCGCCGGCGTTGAACCAGGCGAAGGCGTCCCGTGGGCTGGCGGCGATCTCCTCCTGGGCCCGGGCGAGGGCTTCCGCCCACATCCGCCCATCGTCGTCCCAGACCGGCCCGATCAGCGCCCGCACCCGCTCCTCATCCTCCGGGCGATAGATCACGATATAAGCGCGCTGGAAGTGGCGCCAGTAGCGGTCCACCTCAGCGTAAGGGATCCCCTGGTTCGGCCCCATGTAAGAATCCATCACGATGAACTGGCCCCGCCGCTCGCTGAATCCGATGAGCAGGCGGTAGTGTCCCATCCATCCCTGCCGGGGGTCCGGCTCGAAGCCGGTCTCGATGATCACCGGGAACCCGTTCCGGAGCAGCTGTTGCAGGAGGGGGATGCTCCCGTTCACCCGCACCCGGGCCCCCAGCCCCAGACTCCGAGCGAAGGCCGCCATCTCCTCGGGGGAAACGTTCTTGTCCTCGGGGTCCGGCTTAAGGACGGAAGCAGTCTCTTTCTGGGTGCCTCGCCAGCCGTAGAAGCTCAACGCCATGACCAGGGTAGCCGGGCCGCAATTGTTCCAGGTCTGGAATGTGTGGCGCACGCCATACAGCAGGACATCCGCCTCTTCCAGAGCGGCCGGGGTGTTGCGCGCGGCCTGGGTGGGCCCCGGGAAAACCGGCGGGGTCACCGTCGGCGTCGGCAAGGGACGAGAAGTGGGCGAGGGCGATGGACGAGGAGGGGAAGGGGAGGGGACCGGTGTCCGGGAAGGGGTGGAGACTAGGGAGGGTCGCACTGTAGGCGTGAGGGGCGTCAGGAGGGCCGCCAGCCGCTCCGGGGATACCGGCGTCGAGGGAGTAGGGACGGCGGCGGGATGGGCGGGCCAGAACCAGACCTGAAGGGGCTCCGGGACCAGACGGGCGACATACCGTGGGGGAAGCAGGTGAAGCCCTTCCCACAGCGCTCCTAATCCCATGAGGAGGATCAGCGCTCCTCCCATCCGCCAACCCCAGCGGCCCATCGCCGCTCCCGGTTCCACAGGTTGCCCCACATTTTACCCCAGGTCAGGAGGTGACAGCCATTGCCGTTTTGTTGGCATCCATCTCGGCAGGGTCGCCTCGGGGCTGGCGAGCTAAATTACAGGGGAAGGCGGGGGATGCCCAGGGCACTCTCCAGCAGCGCCACCAGGCCGGCGGAGACCAGGGTGTGGCCGCCCAGCAGCACCGGGAGGGGCGCCCCGGCGGCCGCCTCCACCCACTCCCGCAGGAGCGGATCGCGGATGGTTTCCCACGCGAGCAGATCAGCTGCGTAGCGATCCGCGGGTTCCGGCCAGCGCCCGGCCGCGGCCATCCAAACCCGGATGTCCAGGAGGGCCCCGTCCGCCAGCTCCCCTAAGATCTGGAAGAACGCGCGGGGCCCGACGGCCTGCAGGTAAGCATACACCAGGGAGCGCACCTCCCCGCGCTGCATCCGGGCGCTGGCCTGCATGCCGCGCTCCTCGCTGAACACCCGCGTCCAGATCTGGGCGTGGCGTTCCAGGGCCGCCCAGGCCCAGGAGGGAACCCGGCCGGCCAGGATCAGGCGGCTCCCCGGCGTCCGCAGCAGGGCCTCTATCCGCGCGACCCGGCGGTCGTCCCACCCGGTTTCCACCACCGCCGCGCGCAGGGCAGGCGGGGCCAGGGGATGACGGGCGACGATCAACGCATCGACCGGCGTATCCAGGTCCAGGAGGGAGGCGGTGGAGCGCGGCCAGGCGCGCGCCGGGAGCCCCCCTTCCCGGTGAAGGACCCAAGCCATGGCGTTGTCGGTGGGGAGCCGATGGGGACGTGCTCGAACGGCCTCCGCGGGGGCGACGGCGATCCAGTCGCTGGAGTGCAGGTTGTTGGTCAGCAGCCCCTCCTCCATCTCCTGGAAAGCCTCCAGGGCTGCGTCCCAGTCTTCGGATGTCATGAGCGGGGAAGCGCCTGCGCCGACATACAGAAGGCGCGAGATCCGGTAACGCGCGATCAGATCCGCCAGGCGGGAGCCGAAATCAAAGGGTTGCGAGGCGGGATCCAGATCGATTTCGAGGGGAAAGGACGCGTGGCCCAGGGATTCCAGTCCCTCCAGATCCGGGGCCGCCAGGACAGCCCGGGTCACCCGACCGGTGCCTATGATTCGGCTGAGGGTCTCCCGCGCGGCCACCCGCAGGAGGAACCCCATGGTGCGCTCGATGGGGTGAGCTCCCAGGGGGCCCACCATCATCACCAGGGTGAGGTCCTTCATGGATGTCATTTCGTTCCTCTGTGGATCCCGCAGTCGTGATCCTAACCTGCCGCGCTCATGATAAGGCGGGTCCCTCGGCGTCGGATGAGCCGCGTTCCTCCCGACGATCCGCTCGGGGGCATCTCTCCGCCTGCGGCGGGAAGCCGTAAAATGGAGATGCACCGCTCCCCGCCCTGCGTGGCGGCCGGAGCCACACCTTTGGGATCTCTGGAGGCCTCGATGATCGCCACCCCGCGCGGCGCCGCGACGACGTGGCCGCAGTGGATCGTCCTGAGCCTCTATGGGCTCGCCCTGACTATGACTTCGAACGTTGTGGACCCGCCGTGGCTGAGCCAGAAGGCCCACCAGCTGGCCGGCCCGGGCTGGCAGAACACCCTGCTGGGGAGCGTCGCCTTCATCGGCCTGGTGTGGGCCGCGCTGGTCCAGCCGATCTTCGGTGCCTGGAGCGATCAGCTCCGGAGCCCCTGGGGTCGCCGGAAGCCTTTCCTCTGGCTCGGAAGCCTTCTCCTTGCCTTGGCCCTCGCCCTCTTGGTGGCCGCCCCCTCGGTGCCCATGCTGATCCTGGCCCTGCTGCTGGTGCAGACGTTCTCGAACATGGTGCAGGCTGCCTATCAAGGGTTGATTCCCGATCACGTGCCCGAGGATCGGCGAGGGCGGGCCTCCGGGATCAAGGGGTTCATGGAGATCCCGGCGGTGGTGATCGGCCCCTTAGTCGCCGGATATTTCCTGGGGCGCGGCCAGATCTGGGGGCCGTATCCGGTGTTGCTGGGGGTTTATCTGGTGGTAGGCCTGATCACCGCCGTCACAGTGCCCTCCCAGGCCCTGGCGGAGCCGCCCTCCCGTCGTCCCACCTGGATCTATCAGGTGGATTGGAGCCGGGCACCCACTTTCGCCTTCTGGCTGGCCCATCGCCTGGTCTTCTGGTGGGCGCTGCTGACGCTGCGCACCTTCCTGATCTTTTTCCTTCGCGACACCATGGGCCTGACGATGGAGCAGGCCCAATCCCTGAACGGGACCCTCTCGGCGATCCTGGGGGCGATGATCCTGCTCCTAATGGTGCCAGCGGGGGCCCTGGCGGACCGCTGGGGGACGCGGCCGCTGTTGCGCGGGGCAGGGGTCCTGGCAGGCTTGGGCACCTTCGGGTTCCTGGCGGTCTCCCGACTGGTGGGGCGGCCGGAGCTGCCCGCCCTGGTGGCGGCCTCCCTGGTGATCGGGATCGGGGTCGCGCTGTTTGTGGCCGCCAGCTGGACCTGGATCACCCGCATCGTTCCCCCCGAGGAATCCGCGCGCTACCTCGGGCTGGGGAACATGGCCACCGCCCTCGGCAGCGCCATCGCCCGCTTGAGCGGCCCGGCCATCGACGCCATCAACCGGAGCACCGGAGGGCTGATGGGCTATGATGTGATCTACAGCCTCGCCGGCCTGCTTTTCCTGGGAAGCCTGCTGCTGGCTCGTCCCCCGATCCAAGCAGCTCGGATTCGTTCGCATTGACAGCCCGCGATCGGCTGTGTAAAATAACACGCGTCTGTTCGGCTCGAGATCCAATCGGAAACACAAGGGGGATCCGGGAGCATGCCGACATTCAATCAGCTGGTGCGCAAGGGGCGAAAGCCTAAGGTTCGGAAAAGCAAGTCGCCGGCGCTCCACTGGGTGTATAACTCCCTCACCGGGGAGCGCTACTGGGATCCGAAAGGCGCACCCCAGCGCCGGGGGGTGTGCGTGGTGGTGCGCACCATGACCCCCAAGAAGCCCAACTCGGCCCTGCGGAAGATCGCCCGGGTGCGCCTGACCAGCGGCGTGGAGGTCACGGCTTACATCCCCGGCGAGGGCCACAACCTACAGGAGCACTCGGTGGTCCTGGTGCGAGGGGGCCGTGTGAAGGACCTGCCCGGGGTGCGCTACCACATCATCCGCGGCGCCCTGGACGCAGCGGGAGTGGAGAAGCGGCGCCAGGGCCGATCCAAATACGGCGCCAAGCGTCCGAAGGAGCAGAAGGCCCAGAAGAAGTGATTCCGATCCGATCGTCTCAAATGATAACCAACAATGAGCCCGACTCTGCTGAGAAAGGGGCCATATCGGGTTTATATTTACTCCCACGATTGTAACGAGCCTCGCCATGTCCATGTAGATCGAGAAAACAAAAGTGCCAAGTTTTGGCTCGATCCTGTTGTAATTCTGGCCGTCAATTATGGCTATAGTCGGGCTGAGTTGCGGCAAATTGAATCAATTTTGACGGAAGATTTGGATCTTCTGCGGGAGCGGTGGGATGACTTCTGTGGTGGCCACTCTGGTGCTTCCTAAAATTCTTCACGTCCGCGTGACCGAGGATAGTTTGGTTGTGGATCTGGAGGACGGCCGCACCCTCATGGTGCCTCTGAGCTGGTATCCACGCCTGGTTCATGGGACGCCGGAGGAGCGGCAGAGGTTTGAGATCGCCGGGGCCGGCTATGGCATCCACTGGCCGGATCTGGATGAGGATGTGAGCGTAGAGGGCTTGCTTCTGGGAAAGCCCTCCGCCGAGAGCCCGGCGTCCCTGGCCCGGTGGCTGGCCTCCCGAGGGAGGAAGCGGGCCTGAGCTCTTCGATACAGGGGCTTATCCCTTTTGGGCCGCAGACCTCTGCTCTGCCCGGCGCGGGCGGGAGCGAGGGGATTTCTCGGCCTTCAGAGATCGGAGCTGTCGGAGCTCCTGTTCGGTGAGCGGACGCCATTGGCCGGGCTTCAGCCGCCCCAGGGTCACCGATCCGATGCGGATGCGGATGAGGCGGCGCACCGGATGGCCCAGGCGGGCGGCGATACGCCGGATCTGTCGTTTCTTCCCCTCCCGCATCTCCACCTCCAGCCAGGTGTGCGCCCCCTCGTAACGGATCACCCGCACCTTCGCCGGCCGGGTCCGCCGGCCGTCCAGGAAGATCCCGCGCCGCCAGCGCTCCAGGGTTTCCGTCTCCGGTCGTCCTTCCACGAGCACATGGTAAACCTTAGGGTGCTCGTAGCGCGGGTGCGTCAGGCGATGGGCGAGCTCCCCATCGTTGATCAGGAGGATGAGCCCTTCGCTGCGCGCGTCCAGCCGTCCCACCACGTAAAGGGGCCTCACCGAGGGGACCAGATCATACACGCTGGGTGAAGAGGAGCCCGGCATGGGGTCCGAGAGCACCCCACGTGGCTTGTAGAGGGCGAATCCCATCAGGGGCGGGATCTTCACCGGCCGTCCGTCCACCCGGATGTCATCCCGTTCCGGATCGGCGCGCATTCCCAGATGGGCGGGGATCCCGTTCACGGTCACCCGCCCTTGTCGGATCATCTCCTCGCATTCCCGGCGGGAGCCCAGGCCGGCCCGCGCTAGGATCTTCTGCAGGCGCTCCTGGGGCATGGGGGCTTTCCTCATGGGCCGGTGAATTCTTGGAGCTTCCCGGCCAGCTGGGGCACCCCATCTGTTCCTCGTATACGGATCCGTGGCCACAGGAAGCGGTTCTCCAGACGCTCATCGGCCCCGTAGGCGGTGGTCACCGCTCCCCAGAACCGATAGCCCTCCAGGAACCGGATCAACGTCTCATCGTAAACGGAGGACGGATAGGCGAAGAAGCGCACCGGCCGGCCGGTATGGGCCTCGATGGATTGCTTGCCGCCGATGATGTGGTAGAACAGGAAGGCCTCATCCCGCCCGTTGAGCGGGATGTGCTCCCGGCCATGGAGCTGGATCTCCATCCCGGCCTCGCTCATCCGGCGGATCTGCTCCCAGGAGAGATAGCGCGGATCCCCTTCATCCGCGCGCCCCGTGAGCACGAAGAAGGTGCCTCGGAAGCCGTAGCGTTGCAGCAAAGGGAAGGCTTCCTCATAGGCATCCCGGTAGCCGTCATCGAAGGTCAACACGACGGGGCGCGGCGGCAGGGGCTTCCCCTGGGTCAAATGGAAGATGAGGTCGCTCAGGGAAACCGTCTCGTAACCGGCCTGACGCAGGTATTGCAGATGCGCTTCGAATTGAGAAGGCCGGACGGAGAGATCCAGGCGCAGGCGGTCCGCCCCCGGAGGCGGGTCGGAGATGTAGTGATACATCAGGATGGGAACCCGCAGGGCGCGAGGGGTTCCGTCGGAAGGCGGCAGCGGCTCCTGGAAAAACGGATAGGGGGTCGGCGTCGGCGTCCCGGTCGGGGTTGGAATCCGGGTGGGAAGGGGCGTTGCGGTCGGCGGAGGGAGGGTCGGCGTCGAGGAAAGGACGCGCTCCGGGGTCGGGGTCCCGGTGGGGGTTGGAGAGGTCTGAGGGGCCGTTCCCCAGAAGGGGAGGGCCAGGGCCTGTTGGATACTCAGGAGGATGAGCACGATCAACCCGCCCGGGAGGGCGATCCCGGCGATCGGAGGCCGCGGGCGCCGCCGGCGCATGGAGGGGATCCGTTTCGGGAACATCGGAATCAGTGCTCCGGGCTCTGCCTCGGGGATCCGGGATCCAGTTGTTCCGCCGGGACACAAATCCCCGCATCCCCGGTGAGGGAATGCGGGGCCAGGTGCCCCCGAGGGGATTCGAACCCCTGACCTCCGCCTTGAAAGGGCGGCGTCCTAGGCCACTAGACGACGGGGGCGCGTTCCACACTCAATTATACCACAATTTGGGGCTGCCTCTCTCTCCGGGAAGGTGTTCCCGCCTCACCGTCGGCGGTGGGCCTCGCGGACGTTGGGGATCTGTTCGATCCGCGCCAGGGCGCGGTGCAGCTGAGCCGCCGAGCGGACCTCCAGGGTGGCCTGGAAGACGGCGAAGCCGTTGCGGGTGTCCACGCTGATGCGAGCGATGTTGATCTGCTCGTCCTTCAGGACGCCGCTGATCTCGTGGAGCAGGCCGACGCGGTCGATGGCGGTGATCTCCACCTCTACCGGGTAGCCCTTCTCCCCAGCGGGGAACTGCACCTCAATCAGTCGCTCCGGCGTGCGCACGTTCAGGATGTTGGGGCAGCTCCGGCGGTGGATGGTAATCCCCCGATTGCGGGTGATGTAGCCGATCACCTCATCTCCGGGCACCGGATTGCAGCAACGGGCCAGCTGCATCAGAAGACCCTGGGGGTTGTTCTCCACCAGCACCGGCCGGGAGGCGTCGTAGCGCTCCGAGGGAGCCTGGGGCTCCGGGGCGGCCCGCTGCTCCTCCCGACGCCGTTCCTCCTCCATCCGGATCAGGCGCGGGGCCAGCTGCTCCGGGGAGACGTCGCCCCAGCCGATGGCCGCCAGCAGGTCCTCCGGCTCCTTGTAGCCGAACTCGGCGTAAAGCCGGCGCGCCGCCTCATCCACCGAGAAGGGCACCCCCAGGCGCCGGATCTCCTGGGCCAGGATCTCCCGCCCGTGGACGATGTTCTCCGCCCGGCCCTGCTGTTTGAACCACTGGCGGATCTTCTGACGGGCCCGCGAGGTCTTCACGTAGCCCTTGGCCGGATCCAGCCAGTCGCGGCTGGGGCCACCCTGCTTGGCCGGGATGATCTCCACCTGATCGCCCATCTGGAGGACGTAATTGAGGGGGACCCACCGGCCGTTCACCCGGGCGCCGCGGCAGCGGTGCCCCAGCTCGGTGTGGATGTGATAGGCGAAGTCGATGGGTGTGCTCCCCCGGGGCAGATCGATGACGTCTCCCTTCGGGGTGAAGACGTAAATACGATCCTCGAAGACATCGGTCTTAAGGGATTCGACGAACTCCTTCGCCGAGGTGACCTCGTTTCGCCACTCCAGGAGGGAGCGGAGCCATGCCACCTTCTTCTCGAAGGCCAGGTCCCGTTTGGAGACCTGCTCTTTGTAGAGCCAGTGGGCGGCGATGCCGTATTCCGCCTCCCAGTGCATCTCCCAGGTGCGGATCTGCACCTCGAGGGTCTTGCCGTCCTCCAGCATCACCGCCGTATGCAGGCTGCGGTAGGAGTTGTCTTTGGGGTTGGCGATGTAATCATCGAACTCCTTGGGGATGGGGCGCCACATGGAGTGGATGATGCCGAGGACCTGATAGCATTCCGGGATGGTGTTCACGATGATGCGCACGGCCCGCACGTCATAGACCTGATCGAAGGAGACGCCCTTGCGGAGCATCTTGCGGTAGATGCTGTAGATGTGTTTGGCCCGGCCGGTGACCTCCGCCTGGATGCCCTCCTCGGCAAGGCGGGCCTGGATGCGCTCCACGATTTGCTGGATGTGGCGCTCCCGCTCTGCCCGGCGCTCGTCGATGGCCCGGGCGATCTCCCGGTATTTCTCCGGCTCCAGGTAGCGGAAGGCCAGGTCCTCCAGCTCCCACTTCAGCTGCCAGATGCCCAGGCGGTTGGCCAGGGGGGCGTAGATCTCTAAAGTCTCCCGGGCGATGCGCTTCTGCTTCTCCGGAGGCAGGGCCCCCAGGGTGCGCATGTTGTGCAGGCGGTCGGCCAGCTTGATCAGCACCACGCGGGGGTCCTCGACCATGGCGAAGAAGATCTTGCGGATGTTCTCCGCGCTCTGCTCGTCCCGCGTCGTGCGCCGGGCCTCCCCGTCCTCCGGCTGGGCCCGCAGCCGGTCGATGTATTTCAGCTTGGTGACCCCATCGACCAGGCGGGCGACCTCCTCCCCAAACTCGCGGCGGATCTCCTCCAGGGTCACCCCCGTGTCTTCGACCACATCGTGGAGCAGGGCGGCCGCGATCACCGGGGGGTCCATCCGCAGCTCGGCCAGGATGCCTGCCACCGCCAGGCAATGGTAAAGATAGGGTTCCCCGGAGGCGCGGGTCTGGCAGTTGTGGGCCCGCTCCGCCAGCGCATAGGCGCGCTCGATCAGCGCACGGTCCGAAGGGCTGAGGGGATCGCGGATCTGTTCCAGCAGGAACTCCAGGGTGGTCGGGTTCTGCACCCCTACCATGCCGCCACCGCCTTTCCGTCCCTTTCCCCAATTTTAGCACGGATCCGGCAAGGGAACCCACGGGGACCCTTTGCCCGGAGCTTTTTCGCTTTTCTCCGCTTCCGACCGCGAGGCAAAGCGAAAACGGCAAGGCAATGGGCAAACAGGAGAGCAGGAGGGACTTTCGTTCCGAACCTCCTGATCTTCAATCCTGTCGAAGTCTCCTCAGGATGAATTTCTGGTAAGGAGGGCTTTGATCCTATTCCTCTTCCTCTGTCTTCGAGCCACGGGGTGTCGCGGCGAAAGCCGCTCCTGCGAAAGGCGGTTTTTGCAGGAGGGGCTCCCATCCCGAACCCCCGCTTTGGATGACTCAAGAGTCGCGGCGAAAGCCGCTCCTGTGGAGCGATCTTCGTGAGGGGCTTCAGCTCCGAACGTTCGGTATTCGTGAGGCCACGAAAGCCGGAGTTCATAGCCGAAATGAATTTCGGCTTGCCAGGGGAGCGGTCGCGGCGAAAGCCGCTCCTACGGAGGATGGACTGGTCTTTCATGAGGATGGGATCTCCGTCCAGCCCGCCTGGGCAGCGGCCTCGGTCAGGGCGCGGCGGAGCAGCACCGCCACCATCTCCCGCCGGTATTCGGGAGAGCCCCGGAAGTCCCCGGGCGGGTTCACCCGGGCCCGGGCTTTCTCTGCGGCCGTGGCGAAACGCTCCGGATCCGGGGGCTGCCCCTCCAGGACCTGCTCGGCCTCGATCAGGCGCATCGGCCGCGGCGCAACACCTCCCGCGGCGATCCGCACCCCATAGCAGGCGCCATCCACCCCCCGGAACAACCGGACAGCGACCCCTACGATGGGGGCATCGGCGGGCGTGCGAGCGACCTTGTGGAAAGCAGCGCCCATAGGGGCAGCGGAGAGGGGGATCCGGACCTCCGCGACGATCATCCCCTGGCGCCGGAGGGCCTCCCGGTAATCGTAAAAGGCCTCCATGCGCAGCGCCCGCGGGGCCTCCGGCTCCGTGAACACCACCAGCTCGGCGTCCAGGGCCAGCAACACCGTTGCCAGAGGTTGCTCCGGGGAGGCGCCGACCACGGCCCCGCCGATCGTGCGCTGGTTCCGTAGCGGAAGAGGCGCGGTCTCCCGGGCGGCCAGGGCGAGGATGCCCCCGCCGAAGGACGCAGTCTCGGGCGCTTCCACCAGGGTCTGCAGCGGGGTGGTCGCCCCGATGCGCAGCGTCATCCCTTCCTGCCGAACGAAGGACAGGCTCAGATCCTGGAGATCCACCACCGCCTCCACCTCCCGGGATCCCTCCGCCAGGATCTGGGTACCCCCGCCGATGGGCACTGTCTGGATGCCGGGGCGTCGCAGCAACGCCAGGGCCTCCGCCAGGGTCTTCGGGCGATGATATTCCCGCAAGTTCAGCAGCGTCATCTGCACCTCCCTCGCCGGGGTTCTCATCCGCTCTCCTCCGGATACACCCGCCAGAAAGGCCGTTCGGCCTCGAAGGCCGCCTGGATTTCCGCCGGAACCCGGATCAGGATCGCCTCGGCTTCCGCGCACAGGGTGCCATCGTGCAGATGCAGCGTCGCCTGCGCCCGGGCGACGCGGGATCCGATGCGGAGGGGGCGGGCGGTGAGGACCAGAGGCTGCCCCATGGGGACCGGGCGATGATAGCGCACCCGGAGCTGGGCGGTCACCATGAAGCGCATAGGGTCCCCGATCATCAACGCCCGGCCGGCTGCCTCATCCAGCAGGGCGGCCACGATGCCACCGTGGGCCACCCCTGGATACCCCTGGTAGACCTCGGGGATCACCACCTCCGCCCGCACCCCATCGGCCCCCTCCTCATAGAAGCGCACCTTCAGGCCGACCGGGTTCTGCATCCCGCAGACGAAACACATCCGGGAGTTCGGCTGGAGAGATGCGCGCATCGGTGCCCCTTACGCCTGGGCGAAGATGTCGATCATCAGCTTCACGTCCCCCAGCGGGTAGAGGACCGGGCAGGTGCACCCGGCGGCGCGATATTCGTCCACCTTGCGGCGGACCTCCTCCGGCGACCCGCTGGCGGTGATCAGCTGGACGATATCGTCGGGGACCAACTCCATGGCCCGCTCGATTTGCTCCGGGGTGGCCGGCCAGGTGAGGACGCGCCCGATCTCGTCCAGCAGCTCCTGGGGCACCCCGCTGGCCTTCATGATGTGGGGCTGCTGGCCCAGATACTGGGTCACCAGCTTGCGGGCGCTGTCCAGCGCTTTCTTGCGGTCGTGGTCGACGGAGCACACCACCAGCTGCGGGCGGTCGATGTCCTCGAGGCGGCGGCCGGCCCGCTTCGCCCCGATCTCCAGGTGATGGAGGGCCAGCTCGTTGTATTTCGGGGAGACCAGGTAGTTGAGCAGCACGCCGTCGGCGATCTCGCCGGCCAGCTCCATCATCTGCATGCCGGTGGCCCCGATGTAGATGGGGACATTGCGGGGCTCCCGGCGCCCATACACCACATCCAGCTCCACATCGGTCAGGTGGACGAACTCGCCGTGGAAGGTCACGCGTTTCATGGCCAGGAGGTCGCGCACCGCGGTGACCACCTCGCGCATGGCCTTGAGGGGCTTCTCCCGTTTGATGCCGACCTTGGAGGCCAGGGGATCCCACCAGGCGCCGATGCCGAGGATAATGCGGTTGGGGGCGAGGTCGTCCAGGGTGAGGAAGGTGGCGGCGATCAGGGCCGGGTTGCGGGTCCAGTTGTTGATCACCCCCGAGGCCACCTTGATCCGTTCGGTGACGGCGGCGTAGGCGGCCATGGGGACGATGGCGTCGCGGACCAGCCGGGATTCCGCCTGCCAGACGGCCTCGAAGCCGCGCTGCTCCGCGTATTGCACGTAACGCATGGCCTCCCGCAGATCGTGGGCGTCCTGGAGGTAAAGGGCGACGCGCTCCGGCATGGGCGCCTCCATGCGAGGTGTTTTCCCCCATTTTAACCGGAAGGCTGGGCGTTTGCCGGGATGGGCGTCGCTCCCCATATAGGTTTCGGGGTTCGAACGGAGGAAGGGGAGGGCAGAGAGATGGATCGCGCTCCGGGTCGGCAAGGCCGGGCGCGATGGGTGGCGCATGGGCCGATTCACCCCCGGCCGGGCGAGGCCATGGATGGCACCACTCAGGCGAAGAATTTCCCTAAGGCATCCATAGTCGAAGAGAAGCCGGGCCTCAGGGTGTGAGGGGGAATTCGACCGCGACCTGGCGTGGGAAGAAGGAGAAGGCATCCACGGCGTGGGCGGTGGGGGCGGGGGGTTCATAGGACCAGATTCCCACCTCTCCTTCTGCGAAGGTGTCATCCTGAGCCTGGAGCACGGGCTGCCCGCCCACGGTCACCGTCATGGTGGTTCCCACGGCTTCCACCTCCAGGGTGAGCCAGGCGCCGGGGGTGAAGCCGGGCAGGGCCGTCTGGCCCAGGAGGGTCCAATCGCTCACCCGCCACAGCTGGACGGCGCCCTCGGGGCTGACCTCGGCCAGGTAGCCGCGGGTGGGCCGGCCCGCTTCGCCGTAGCCGCCGAGGCGGATGCCCAGGCCCAGGGTGCCGGTGGATCCTTCCAGGCGGAGGCGGGCTTCCACCCGTCCGTCCTGGAGGCGCCAGCCGTTGAAGGTGAGGAGGTGTTCCCCGCCGGGGGTGAGGGGGAGGAGGGCGCCGTTCTGGCGGCCCCAATCCCCTGCCCGCTCGGTCCAGGCCGGTCCCACAAAGGTCCCTTCTTCTCCCTCAAAATCATCGGTCTGGCAGAAGAGAAGGGGCTGGTCGGGCTCCTCGCAGGGCCAGTGGGAAGCATCCCGGAGGAGGGGATGGTGGCCCCAGCCGCCGCCGAAGTCATCGATGGCGGCGTTGGCGAGCTCGAGGCCGATCCAGCCGCCGCGGCCGATGAAGAAGGGGGTGGTGGGGACGCGGCCGAGGCGCTGGTCGTTGTGGAAGACTTCGAGGGAGCCGTCGGCCCAGGCGCGGGCGCGGAGGCGATCGCCGGGTTGGGGGGAGAGGGGCCAGGCGGCGTGTTCGACCCATCCGGTTTGGGGGTGGAAGGATTCGACGCGGAGTTGGCGGGTTTGGAGGTTGAGGTGGAGGGCGAGGGTGCCGGCGCCGGTCCAGTGGGGGCTTTGGGATTTGAGGAGGAGGTGGACGGAGGCGCTGGGGTCGAGGCGGGCGAGGGTGAGGCAGGCTTCCTGGTTGGCGGGGAGGGGGTCGGCGGTGCCGTGGGGGTTCCAGAAGGCCCAGCCGCCCTGGCGGGCGGTGAGGGTGCCGTGTTCGAGGGCCAGGTGGGTGGGGCTGGTGAGGCCGGACCAGTGGGGGCCGAGGGGGCCGTCGGGGCGGTTGAAGTCGTCGCGGGGGAGGCAGTCGAGGAAGCGGCGGGTGGCGAGGTCGAAGTAGAAGCGATCCTCCACCGGATGGCCAGGGTCGGTGTAGGGGTTGGGGGTGGTGATGGGTTGGAGGATGAGGATAGAGTTTTCCACATCGACGATGAAGACAGGCCCCACCGCCCGGGGGGTGGGGTAAGTGACCGCTTCCACGAGGGTCCCGCCATAGACGCTCTCAGGTTGGGAGGGGTCGTAGACGGTGACCACGAGGTGGAGCTGGCCCTGGGGGGAGGGGAGACGAGTGGTTGTAAGAGGATCCCGTTCCATTTCGGATCCGGCGAAGACGATGGTTTGGCGGCGGCTCTCGGGGGAGACGGTGATCCATTCATTCTCGGGCCAGCCGCCGGCGAGCATGGCGATGGGGAGGTCGGTGAGGTGGAGGAAGCCCTCGCCCAGAGGGGTGCCGAAGACACGGAAAGAATAAGCCGGCGTGGGGCTGGGGCCGGGGGTGGGCCGCCAGACAGGGGTGGGGGAGGGATAGAGCCAGAAGGGAATAGCGGTTTTGGTGGCAGCCAGGCGGGTGAGGGGGAAGACCTTGGTGGCGTCCGCTGGATGGAGGGTGGGTTCCTGGACGCTCTGGGCAGGGCCGGTGCGCCTGAGGTGAGGGGGCTGGGTCAGGAGCGCCCACAGTCCGATCCCCAGCATGAGGAGCAAGCTTCCCTGGAGGAGGGGAAGAAGCCATCGCCGTTTGGGGAAGGGAGAACGCGCCATCGCTCACCTCTCCCACGAGATGTCTGATGAAAAGCGAGGGTAGGCTTGCGACAGGATGGGATGGGATGACAGGATCCGATGCATCTGCAGGTAACCTTCCATGGGCTGGTTATCGATGCCCGCCCGCCTTTCCGTGGTTTGACATTGTTCATCCCTTGTCTCCTGGCAGGCGGTCCAGGTGGTCAGCACACCGGTGAAGATCATCACGCGTTGATGGGTTTCCAGGCCGTAGCGGGCGACGTGGAACCATTGTTCTGCGTTCACTCCATTTGTGAGGTAAATTTCAGGGAACGGCTCCGCTGCCTCTGCGCCCCAGGAGATATACCAGAGGTCCTCCAGGGTCCACCCATTGAAAGGCTGACAGGAAGGGCATCCCCGGAACGGGCAGCCATCGCAGGAGCCGAAGTTGAGCAGGTAGGAGCCGAGGTCGAGGAGGTCGGCGACCTCGGTATAGCCCTCCACCCACTCCCGGGTGGCCTGGGCGGTGTTCCAGCCTGGCTCCGCATCGATGGCGCCCAGGGCCCAGAAGCGCCCCAGCCAGTGGGGGTTATCCCAGACGTCCTGGTTAAGCCGGTTGATCATCTGCGCCCACGCTCGCCCGTGCGCCCGGGTCACGGCCTTGCTGGCATTGTTAACGCCCAAAGCCAGATAAAGCCGGGCGGTTCCATTGCACTCCGCAAAGCCATCCAGAAAGCTTCGGGTCAGAGTGACGATGGTCGTAGTGGAAACAAAAGTGAAATCAACGAGGGTTTCTGCTCCATATTCTCCATTCTGCATCCGGGGATATCCGAAGTCCAGGATGACGGTGCCCCAGCCCCACGGGGGGAGGGATTCTCCTCGGGCGCAGCCCCAGGCCCGGAAGGTTTCGGGGGAGAGCTGATCTTTTCGCGCCACATAGCGGGAGAGGGTGGTGAGGGGATCGATCCACTGAAGGCGAACGGTGCCCCAGGAGGGATAGTTGTGATTGGCCGCGGGCAGGGTGGCGGTGTCCAGCACCACATTGAGGAAGTTGGGAGCCCAGGGCCTGGCCTCCAGGAACACCTGCTCGCTTCCCATCCGGGTTTCCAGGAAGCCATCTCCGTAGGAGGTGCCGCCCCACAGGAAGCCCAGGCGCAGGGGATCGGTGTCTCCCAGGGGATCGGAGAGCGGGAGAGCCCAGTAAGGGGCGTTGGAGAGGCTCACGGAGAACGAATCCCAGTAACCGGTTCCACCGTTGTAAGGGGGATTGGGCGTTCCGGGGGCGTTATAAGAATCCCAGGTGGCGAGGGTGAAGGTGAACGCCACCCGATAGCCCCAGGCGGGGGGCAGGGGGAGGGAGGCTCCGTGGATGCTGGTGTTCTGGCTGGCCCTTTCTGGAACCTGAGGGCGTCCCAGGTGCAGGGTATTGGTCACGGCGGTCCCTCGCCAGAGGGGGGCGCCTGAGAAGGCGATTTCGGGCGGCTCCGGGCATGCGCTACAGGGGCATGCGCTACAGGTTTGCTAGGTGAGGGGGGGTCTGAGGTCTGGGCCTGGGTCAGGGCCAGGCTGCCCAGCGCGCCGAGCAGGAGCCATCGGAGCATCCCGCGTTTCCGGTTGTTCATATATTGTTTCCTCCGAATAGCAGGTTTGGGGAGGAGCTTTCTGAGTCCAATCATAGAGAGTTTGGGGGGCTGTGTCCAGCTCGGAGTGTTCATGTTTTTGACATGTGGGTGTTCCGATTTTTGACAGCGGGCGGATCTGCGATGGTGCGAAGGAGTCGCCAAGCCTGAAGAGGGGGTGCCAGTCGGGGGGCGCTGGGAGAGCCCACCCAGATCCCGATGGCAAAGCCCCAGGAGCGTAAGTCCATTGGGCTTGGTGCCCCCAGACGCTCGGCGAGGCGGTGGAGATAACGGCTCACGCCAGCAAGGGAGAGACCCCAGCGGGCCGCCAGGGCCTTGAGGGGAAGCCCGGCGGCCAGATCCCGCCAGCGGCGCCAGTCCCGGGCGGAGAGGCGACGCAGCCGTCCACCGAGAGCGCGCTCGAAAGCAATGGCTTGATCCACGAGCTCTGAGGGCCAAGCCACTTGGCCGTGGGCCAGACGGGAAAGGGTCTCCGCCCATTCTTCCGGGGTTTGGATGAGATCCAAGATGCCGCTCAGACCGATCTCCCAGGCGATCCAAATAGAGAGAGGGGTGCATCGGCTCTCCAATAGAGCTATGGGCCGATATGGGTTTCGTTCTCGCAAGAAGGCGGCAAGAAGCCACCCGGAGGGGCAACCCCCTCGCCGGTTAGTAGCAGGGGAAGGGCCTCGGAGCAGGTGTCCAGCTCCTCCACGTTGCAGAGCGGACGGAGGTTGGGAAAGAGGGTCCGGAGCGCTGCGCGGAGTCGCGAGGGTGCCCACAAGCCGATCCCATCGATCCGTTGAGCCCCCCCTAACTCTTTGGGCAGCCTAAGATTATCGTTCGCTTTCCCGACGGTCAAGTTTTCAGGGCTCCCAGAAAGCAGGCGCGGAGGTTTCAGGGGGCCTCCAGCTCGTCCGGTTCGCGTTCGACGAACCGCTCGATCACGCGGCCGACCGCTTCCAGGGTAGCCGGGGAGATCCGATCCAGGGTGTCCGCCGTGGTGTGCCAGGCCGGGTAGTCGAAGTCGATGATGTCCACGGCGGGGATGCCTCGCTGCAGGAAGGGGAGATGATCGTCGATCAGCGCCCAGCGGGGCTCGGGGATGAACCAGGCCCCGTAGCCCAGCTCGGCCGCGATCCGCCATAGCTGCTCCCGCAGGGCGGGATCCGAGTGCTGTTCGTAATAGAACTGGGGATCCGCATCCCCGACCATGTCCACCAGGATCATCGCCGTGGGGGTCACCGCCATGGTGGCGGCGAAGTGGGTGGAGCCGAGGATCCAGGGGAGACCCTCCAGGCCTCCCTGGTCCTCGGCATCGAAGAAGACCAGCCACACCTCATAGCGCAGGCGAGAGCGGTCCAAGACGCGGGCCAGCTCCAGGAGCACGGCCACCCCGCTAGCTCCATCGTTGGCCCCGGGCACCGGATCATCGGGACGCTCGGGATCCCGATCCGCCCGGCGTCGGGTGTCGTAGTGGGCCCCGATCACGAGGACCGGCCCTCGACCGGCCCGGGCGATCAGGTTGCGGCCGGAGAGCCCCGCAGCGGCGAAAGGCTGAACCTCGAAGGCCCAGCCCTCTCGGGTTACGTGTTCCTCAATGTAGCGCTGCACGGCTTCCCATCCCGGGCTTCCGGGATAGCGGGGACCCAGGGCCAGCTGGGCCTGCACGTGGCGGAAGGCCTCCCGGCCGTCGAAGGTCCGCCCCCCGGCCGGAGCGGAAGGACGGCAGGCCCCGATCAGGAGCAGGATCAGCAGCCCGAGCCGGGGTGAGGATCCCCGAAGCATCCTCTTCCCTCACGCGCCCAGGCGGCTCAGGCGCCCGGCGTGGGCGAGGATCAGCGGCATCAGATCCGTGGCCATGAAGATCCCCAGCCCGCCGGTCCGGCACGCCCGCTCCCCGAAGCCCGGGGCCCCATCCGGCCGCGCCGTCCGCGGCGCCCACAGCAGCACCGGCACCGGATGCCAGGTGTGGGTGCGCAGGGCCGCCGGGGTGGAATGATCCCCCGTGATCACCAGGACGTCCGGGCCGCGCTCCAGCAGGATGGGAAGCGCGGCGTCCACCGCTTCGATGACCCGGACCTTGGCGGCGAAGTCGCCATCTTCCCCCCGGCTGTCGGTGGGCTTGATGTGGATGAAGAAGAAATCAAAATCGTCCCACCGGGCGACGGCCTCCCGGAAGAGCGCCTCCGGGCTCTCTCCATGGACCTCCAGGACCTCCATCCCTACCAGGCGGGCGACCCCACGATACATCGGGTAAGCGGCGATAGCGGCGGCCCGGAGTTTGTACACTTCCGAAACGGAAGGAAGGCGCGGCGGACGGTCAAATCCTCGCAGGGTGACCATGTTCGCCGGGTGGGCATCGGCCAGCAGCGCCCGCGCCTGCTCGATCCACCGGTTGACCAGGGCGGCGGTGCGCTCGGCCTCGGGCTGGAGGGCGCGGACCGGCAGGGGCGGCACGCCGGTTTTGCCGGGGTCCGTCTCCGTGAGGGCCGGGGAGAGCCCTTCTCCGCGCAGGACCAGGACGAAGCGGTGCTCCTTGACCGGCTCGATGCGCACCTCCACGCCCTCCAGCCGGATGGTCCGCAGCCGCTCCACCAGGCGGGCGTTCACCTCGGTGGGGATCCGGCCGGCCCGCCGGTCGACGATGCGGCCCTCCGCATCGACGGTGACGAAGTTGCCCCGCGCGGCGATGTCGTGAGGTTCCAGGGGGAAGCCGATCCCGACGGCCTCCAACACACCCCGGCCCACCGGATAGATCAGCGGATCGTAGCCGAAGAGGGCGAGATGGGCGTAGCCGCTCCCCGGGGCCAACCCCGGCCGTATCGGGATGTGCAGCCCCAGCGTCCCTTCCGCGGCGAGGCGGTCCATGTTCGGCGTGCGGGCGGCCTCCAGCTCCGTAGGCCCGCCCGGTTCCACCGGCATCCCGCCCAGCCCGTCCATCACCAGCAGGACGATCTTCGTCGTCCCCTCGGTCGCCAGCTCCGCGATGAGAGAGAGGTCCGCCATGGGAACTTCCTCCGTGCTTCAGGGTAACGATTCCGGGAATAGGGGCACCGCTCATTCCCCTTGCAGCGCCTGGATCCGCTCTCGCAGCCTGCGGGCCAGCGGGAGCACCGTTTCCGGCGGCGCCTCAGCGGCCGTCAGCGCCTGGAGCTGTTCGAAATCCGCTCGCCCCTGTCGCACCTCCGCCGGGCGGGTGAGGGACAGGTGCCCGGCGGCCTGATCGAAAGCGGAGCGGGCCCGTTGCAGCGCTCCCCGAGCCTCGCCGGGGGCAGTCGGATACGTCTGCAGGAATAGATCCAGCTGGTGGGTCGCCTCCCGCAGCGACCGACGGGCCAGCGCAGCGGTCTCCGCCTCCGCCCGTGGCCGCAGTGCCCAGGCCAGCCCGCCGATCAGCCCGAGACCGGCGGCCGCCAGGGCCAGGGCCAGCGGCCATCGCATCCGTTGCCGTGGCATCATGGAACCTCCGGGATCTCCAGGATCTCTGAGCCTTCATCTTAGCGAGGCCATGGGCCCGTGTCCAATCGGGTAGGGGCGATCCGGCGGGTCGCCCGCATGAGGCGCATATTCCAGGAATCGATCCCCCAGTGCTCTTCTCCCTCCCGCATCTGGACAGACTGGAAAGCCCTGGGGGGATAACGGCCAGCCCATCCTGAGCGGAGGAGGCGATGCGGCCCATCCATCTGCTCCTGCTTTCCTTTGCGCTCATCGGGGCGCTCTTTCAAATCGCGACGCCGCTCTTTGAGACACCCGACGAGCTCTGGCATGTGGGGATGGCGGCGCACTTGGCCCGAGGAGGGGGATTGCCGGTGCAGCGGCCCGGCGAGGACACGCCCTGGCGACAGGAGGGTAGCCAGCCGCCGCTCTATTACGCGATGCTGGCCGCCTTCTCCCGCCTTTTCCGCTGGCCCCTGGAGGACTTGGAGGCCGTGCGCGTGGAGAACCGGCATCCATCCCCGGGGAACGCGGAGTTGCCGGACAACAAGAACATGGCCCTGCACGGCTCCTGGGAGCGGTTCCCCTGGCCGGGGGCGGTGGGCACCCTGCATCGGTGGCGTCTGATCTCCCTGCTCCTCGGGCTGATCACCGTGGGGGCGATCTACGCCGCGGTTCGGACGGTGGCTCCCGGCCGCCCGCGCTGGGCCCTGGGGACGGCCGCGTTGACCGCGTGGAACCCCATGTTTCCCTTCGTGATGAGCGCGATCAACAACGACACGCTGATCAACGCCCTGTCCGCCCTCACCCTGTGGGCGCTGGCCCGCCTCTGGCGATACGGGATGACGTGGCCCCGGGCGATCCTCCTCGGGCTCCTGCTGGGGTTGGCCGCCCTGAGCAAACTCAGCGGCCTGGCCCTCTGGATCTTCACCGCCGGTGTCCTCTTCGCCCTCGCCTGGGAAAGGCGCTTGCGCATCCGTTCGCTGCTCTTCCACGGAATCCTGATCTATGCCATCGCCGGTCTCCTCTCCGGGTGGTGGTTCCTGCGCAACTGGATGCTGTATGGGGATCCCACCGGGCTGAACGCGATGCTGGAGATCTTCGGGCGCCGTTCGGTCACGCCGGCCCAGCTGCTCGCCGAGGCCCGGGGCTTCGTCTGGTCCTTCTGGGCGGTCTGGGGCTGGTTCAACATCGTGGCGGACCCGCCGGTGTATTTCTTTCTGGAAACTTGGCTGCTGCTGTCCGGGATCGGAGCGGCCTTCGCCATACACCGGGCATGGCGGAGGCCGGATCCGGAGGCCTGGGCTCTCTGGGCAGGCGCCTTGGGCTATACCGGCCTGATCTTCGCCGGGCTGGTGCGATGGACCTCCATGACCTCTGCCTCCCAGGGTCGGTTGATGTTCCCGGCCATCGGCCCCATCGCCTGGATGCTCTGGGTCGGCTGGGAGTCCATCGTGGAGCGCGGGATCCCCTGGGGGCGAACCGTCGGGCGATGGGCCCCGGCGGTGATCTGGATGGCAGTGGCCTGGATCGCGCCGATCCGCTACATCGCACCGACCTATGCCGGCCCCACACCGATCCGCGAGCTCCCTCCGCAGGCCCGACGGGTGGAGGCCGTCTTCGGCGATCGCTTGCGCCTGCTGGGCTACCTCCCCGGCACAGTGACGCTTGGCGGCGCGCTCCACTTGACGTTGTTCTGGGAGTGCCTGGAGCCCACCGCCCGGCCGTGGAGCGCCTTCCTGCATCCGGTTCGAACCCCTCTGGTTCAGGATGTCCGGCAAGTGGATCGCCATCCCGGCCGCGGCCTGTTCTCCACCACCGATTGCCGCCCTGGCTTCCGCTTCGCCGATCCATACTGGGTGCCCGTCGGAACCGGTAACATCCCTCCGGCCGTGATCCGCCTGCATGTGGGGCTCTATGAGGCGGACACCGGCTGGATCGCCCCGGCGCGGGACGGCCGGGGACGGCCTGTCGAGTATGTGATCCTGGAGGCGGGAAAGCTGCGGGGGACCTCCGTGTTGTCCCCCGCCGTGCCCCTGAATGTGCGGGTCGGGCCCGCCCGCCTGATCGGCGTGGACCGGCCGGCGGAGGTCCGACGCGGGGAGGTGATGACGGTGACCCTCTACTGGCAGGTCGAGGCGGTCCCTTCAACGGAATGGCGGGTCTTCCTCCATTTGGGGGATCCCGATCAGCCGCCTCGGGCCCAGCACGATGGCCCTCCTGCTCTGGGGGAGTTGCCCTCCTCGTGGTGGGAGCCCGGTGACCGCTTCGCCGATCCGCATCCTCTCTGGATCCCAGGGGATCTGCCGCCGGGTCTCTACGGCCTGCGCGCCGGCCTGTATCAGCCAGGCGGCGAGCGCGCGGAGGTCGTCATGCCGGATGGCGAACGCCCGCCCCATCGGGCGGTGGAGCTGGGGGAGATCCGGGTCCTCCCCTAAGCCCGCGGGAGCGTGGTGTGGGAGATCGGGGATTCGGCTATAATTTGGGGCAACCGGACAGGCCATCCTGGGAGAGGATCCGAAGCCTATGGATCTCACCGATCTGATCCTATTGCCCATCGCCTTCCTGGGCGCGACCGTCGCCGCCTTCTGGCTGAGCATGGTGATCTGGACCTTCCGGGACATCCGGTCGCGCACCCGGGATCTGCCGACCCAGTTTCTGGCCACCCTGCTGGTGGCGGTGCTGAACGTCCCGGGCCTGTTGATTTACCTGATCCTGCGCCCCCGGGAGACGCTGGCGGAGGCCTATGAGCGGGCCCTGGAGGAGGAGCTGATCCTCCAGACCCTGGAGGAGATCGAACAGTGCCCGGCGTGTGGCCGCCGGGTGAAGGCCGAGTTCATCGTTTGCCCCTACTGCCACACTCGTCTGAAGCAGCGCTGCCCGCGGTGCCAGCGGCCGCTTCGCCTGGAGTGGACCCTCTGTCCCTACTGTGGGGTCAGCGTGAGCGGGGCCGCGCCCTCCCCGGCTCTCGCCGCCCCCGCCCGAGGAGGCTCCGCCGGCCCGGAGTGAACCGGATCGTCGATCGTTTCCGGAGGAGAAGCGGGGATGGGGCGATATCAGCCACCGGACGCGCTGGCTTTCCCGCGGTTTGCGGGGATCCGCACCTTCATGCGCCTGCCCCACGTCCAGAGCCCGGAGGGGGTGGATGTGGCCGTCGTGGGTTTGCCCTTCGATACCGGGGCCACGTTCCGGGTGGGCGCTCGCTTCGGCCCGGAGGCCATCCGCAGCGCCTCGGTCCTCCTGCGTCCCTATCATCCGTTTCTCCGGGTGAACCTCTTCGAACATCTCTCCGTGGTCGATGCTGGGGACGCTCCGGTGGCCCCCGGCTTCATCGAGGATTCCCTGCGGCGCATCGCGGAGTTCCTGACGCCGTGGGCCGCCGCCGGCGTGATCCTCATCGGGTTGGGCGGGGATCACTCGGTTCTTCTGGGGGAGCTGCGGGCAGTGGCCGCGGCGTACGGGCCGGTGGCCCTGGTTCAGCTCGACAGCCATCCCGATACCTGGGACGCTTATTTCGGGCATCGGTATACCCACGGCACGGTGGTGCGACGGGCCATCGAAGAAGGGCTGATCCTCCCCCAGCGGTCCATCCAGGTGGGGCTGCGCGGGCCGATCTACGGCCCCGAGGACTGGGAGGCGGCCCGGGCCCTGGGCCTGGAGATCGTGACCGCCGGGGAGGCACGCGCCTTGGGTCTGGAGGGCACCGCCCGCCGCATCCTCCAGCGGGTAGGAGATCATCCCGCGTTCCTTTCCGTGGACATCGATTTCTTCGATCCGGCTTATGCGCCGGGCACCGGCACGCCGGAGGTGGGCGGCTTCGCCTCGTGGGAGGGCTTGACCCTCCTGAGGGGTCTCATCGGCCTGCCGCTGGTGGGGATGGACGTGGTGGAGGTGCTGCCGGCCTATGATCCGGCAGGGATCACGGCCCTCCTGGCGGCCAACGTCGTCTACGAAGTCTTGGCGTTGCTGGCCGCCCGCCGGCGGGATGGCCTGCCCGCCGTCGCGTTGCTCGGCGCCCGGCCGGAGGGCATGTGAGGCCGGGATCGGATCCATCTTGGAAGGAGGGGCTTCCGGGATGGTTTACGCAGTCGAGCTGCGGGAGGTGAGCAAGCGCTTTGGAGAGGTGGAGGCCGTCCATCAGGTCTCCCTGCAGATCCGGGAAGGGGAGTTCTTCTCGCTGCTCGGCCCTTCAGGGTGCGGGAAGACCACCACCCTGCGCATGATCGCCGGCTTCGAGCGGCCGGATGCCGGCGAGATCCTCATCCGCGGCCAGCGTATGAATGAGGTCCCCCCGTTCCACCGCCCGGTGAACACCGTCTTCCAGCACTACGCCCTCTTCCCCCATATGACGGTCTTCGAGAACGTCGCCTTCGGCCTGGAGATGAAACGTCTCCCCCGGGAGGAGATCCGCCGTCGGGTGGCGGAGGCCCTGCGCCTGGTGCGCCTGACCGGGCTGGAGAACCGCTATCCTCGCCAGCTTTCCGGTGGCCAGCAGCAGCGGGTGGCCCTGGCCCGCGCCCTGGTCAACCGCCCGGCGGTTCTGCTCCTGGACGAGCCCCTGGGCGCCCTGGACCTCAAGCTGCGCAAGGAAATGCAGCTGGAATTGAAGAACCTCCAGCATCAGGTCGGCATCACGTTCATCTACGTCACCCATGATCAGGAAGAGGCCATGACCATGTCCGACCGCATCGCCGTGATGAATCAGGGGCGGGTGCTCCAGGTGGGCACGCCGGTGGAGATCTACGAGCGCCCCGCCACGCGCTTTGTGGCCGATTTCATCGGGGAGACCAATTTCCTGGAGGGTCGGCTGGTCGCCTTTGAGGAAGGATACGCCCGGGTGGAGGTGGAAGGATTCCCCCTCCTCGCCGCGCGGCCGGATGGGCTCTTCCCGGGCCAGTCGGTCACGGTCGCCATCCGCCCCGAGCGGATCCATGTGAGCCTGGAGGAGCCCCTCGCGTTCCCCAATCGCTATCCCGGCCAGATCGAGGAGGTGATTTACATCGGGACGGACACCCTCTTTCGGATCCGCTTGAACGAGCGCCTCGCCCTGCGGGCGCGCATGCAGAACCGGGAGGGCACCGCGCCCCTGGCCGGCTATGCGCCGGGGTCCGCGATCTGGGTCGCGTGGATCCCGGAGAGCGTCCGGGTGTTGCGGGAGTGAGGCAAGGGCGCCGGCAGGCGGGGCCATCGCGTGCCTGGACACGGTCGGATGAGGGCCGGAGGTCGTCACTATGGTAGGCGTGTTGCGTTTCGGAGGTCGAACCGGGACCGCGCTCGGCGTGTTCGGGGTCCTGGTGGGAAGCGGGGTGGCCCTTCTTCTCCTGGCCCAGAACACGGAGCCTCCTGGGCGGATGATCCTGGGTGGGCTGGGGCTGCTGGATGGGGTCCTGGCGGCCGTCTGGATCCTGGGTCTTCCGGGGGTCTCCGCCCTGATCCTCGCCCGCGCCGGGGCGGGGCTCGTCGGAGGGGTGGGGGCGATGTTCGCCCTGGGCCTGGAGCGGGGTCTGGTGATCGCCCTCCTGGGCATGGCCCTCCTCATCGCCGCACTCCCCCGGGCTCGGCTTCCCATGCTCCTCATCCTCCCTGGGACCTTTTATCTGATGGTCTTCTTCTCTTTCGCCGTCGGCATCATCGCCGTCATCAGCTTCATGAAACGGGGACCTTATGGGGGGATCCGCTGGATTTTCACCTTGGAGAACTACCAGCGGGCTCTGGATCCCCTCTACATCCAGATCGTTCTGACCTCCCTCTGGATCGCCCTCGTCACCACGGTCCTCTGTCTGCTCATCGGCTATCCCGTTGCCTACGCTATGGCCCGGGCGCCGGCCCGCTGGCGCAACACTCTGCTGGTCCTGACGATGATCCCCTTCTGGACCAACTTCCTGGTGCGCACCCTGGCCCTGATGTTCGTGTTGCGCTCGGATGGTCCGATCAACGGCCTGCTGATGGCGCTGGGCCTGATCTCGGAGCCTCTCCCCCTCCTGTTCACGCAAAACGCGGTGATCCTGGGCCTGGTATATGGGGAGCTGCCCTTTATGATCCTTCCCCTCTATGCTACCCTGGAGCGGTTCGATTTCTCCCTGGTGGAGGCGGCCCAGGACCTGGGGGCGAACGAATGGCATGCCTTCCGGCGGGTGATCTGGCCCCTCACCCTCCCAGGGGTCCTGGCCGGCTCCACCTTGGTCTTCATCCCCTCCGTGGGGGCCTTCATCACCCCGGATCTCCTGGGAGGGGCCAAAACGATCATGATCGGCAACGTCGTTCAGTATCAGTTCCTCACGGTGCGCCACTGGCCCTTCGGGTCTGCCCTCTCTTTGATCTTGATGGCCATGGTCCTGGCGGCGACGATGATCTACCTGCGCGTCGGCGGAAGGGAGCGTGTGCTATGAGCGTCCCTGCGGTCACCCGGCCGGAGCGCGCGGCGGCGCGCGTGTGGCCGCCCCTGGTGCTGTATCTGGTGGAAGGGCTGGAGTGGACGGCTGTGGGCCTGGCGCTGCTGCATCTGGGGAGCGCCCTCGGGACCCTCATCCCCTGGCTGACCGGCCTGGGGGTGCTGGGCGACCTGCTCCGCCTGGCCCGGATGTGGACGGGCCCGGAGGGTCCCGGATGGGTTTCGCTGGCCAGCGGCTGGCTGGCCCTCTACGGTCTGCTGTTGCTGTGCGGCTACCTGTGGCGTCGCCCCGGCCGGATGGGGCGGATCCTGCGGCATCTGTTGACCTGGGGTTCCCTCACCCTGGTCTTCCTGCTCCTGATCCTGCTGGATCTCAACCGCGAGCATCTGTTGAACCGCTTCCTGCGGGTGGAGCCCTGGCCGGTCCCCGCCTTTCGTTTTGCCGCGGAATGGCGGGCAGGGATGATCGGGCTGACCTTCTTGTTTCTGTATGTGCCGATCTTCATCCTGGTCCTCTTTTCCTTCAACGCCTCGCCGATCTCCACGGTCTGGCAGGGTTTTTCCACGGCCTGGTATCAGCGGGTGCTCCAGGATGAGCTGGTGCGAGGGGCGGCTGGGCGCAGCCTCCTTATCGCTTTCCTTGCCACGTTGATCTCCACCATCCTGGGCACGATGCTGGCCCTGGGGCTGGATCGCCATCGCTTCTTCGGAAAGGCCTTCCTCGAGGGCCTGCTCTATCTTCCCATCATCATCCCCGAGATCGTGATGGGGGTGGGGCTGCTGCTCTTCTTCGTCCTGACCCGCACGCCCCTCGGCCTCTGGACCATCCTCATCGCCCACGTGGCCTTCTGCATCCCCTTTGTGTATGTGATCGTCCGCGCCCGGCTGGCCACTTATGATCGCACGCTGGAGGAGGCGGCTCAGGATCTGGGGGCGAACGAGTGGGAGACTTTCCGCCGCATCACCTTGCCGCTGCTGATGCCGGGGATCCTGGGCGGGGCGCTGATGGCCTTCACCCTATCCATCGATGACTTCGTCATCACTTTCTTCGTCACCGGGCCCGGTTCGACCACTCTGCCGGTGTTGCTCTATTCCAAGGTGCGGCTTGGGATCACCCCGGAGCTCAACGCGATCTCCTCTCTGCTCTTCGGCGCCTCTTTGACCTTCGTGGTGCTCTCCCTGATCGCTCAGCGTCGCTCATGAGCGGGAAAACGAAGCCGCAGGGGATAAACCCGGCCTCGAAGGGCCTCCATCGACGGACTCGGCCGCCCATGGCCTATCCACGTGGGGAACGACCTCCTGGGCGGCCTGGGGCGCCCCTGTTCAGCCCATGGTGGATTCTCCTGCTTATATTGGGCGGTCTCCTGGCCGGCCTGGGCATTGCCCGGGGCCTGTGGATGCTCTCCTCCAGCTCCGAACCTTATCTGGCGCCCCAGCCGACCTCCTCTGCTCGGACCCCGCGGGTGGGTCTGGTGGCCGGGCATCTGGGGCACGACAGCGGGGCGGTCTGCGCCGATGGACTCACCGAGGTCGAGGTCAACGTGGCCATCGCCCGGGAGGTGGCCCGCCGTCTGGAGGACCTAGGGTATCAGGTGGACGTCCTGGAGGAGTTCGACGAGCGGCTGAACGGCTATCGGGCGGCGGCCCTGCTCTCCATCCACGCCGACTCCTGCGAATACATCAACGAGCAGGCGACCGGCTTCAAGGTGGCCCGGGCTCAGGCCGACGCTGTGCCGGAGCAGAGCGATCGCCTGGTGGCCTGCCTGATCTCCGCCTACCGGCAGCACACCGGGCTGCGCTTCCACGCCGACAGCATCACCTACGATATGACCGACTACCATGCCTTCCGGGAGATCGATCCTCGCACCCCCGCGGCGATCATCGAGACCGGGTTCCTCTACCTCGATCGAAGGATCCTCACCGAGAGGCGGGAGCGAGTGGTGGAAGGCATCGTGGAGGGTCTGCGTTGCTTTCTGGAAGGCCGGTAAGAGGGGGATCCGCCGGGGAGGCCATGTGGGGAAGGCCCCCCCGGCGTTTCAAAAGCACAGCTCTTACGGGACCGGCTGCTCCGCCGGACGGCGGAACCATGTCCGCCACTCCCGCTTCTCCCAGACCACCAGGATGGGCGCCGCGTTGAAGATCGAGGAATAGGTCCCGCTGATCATCCCGATCAGCAACGTGGCGATGAACTGGCGGATCGTCGTCCCCCCGAAGAGGAGCAGGGCGACCAGGGTGAAGATCAGCGTCAGCTGGGTGTTGATCGAGCGGTCCAGGGTCTGCAGGATGCTGTGGTTCACGATCCGCTCGTAGGGCTCGCCGCGATAGCGGAGCAGGTTCTCCCGGATCCGGTCGAAGACCACGATGGAGTCGTGCACGGAGAAGCCGATGATGGTGAGCACGGCGGTGAGGAAGAGGGCGTCCACCTCCCACCCGAAGACTTTCCCGAAGATCGAGGCGGTGCCCACCACCACCGCCACATCGTGCAGCAGGGCCAGGACCGCGGCCACGCCGTAGCGGAAGGCGTGGGGGACCTGGCGGAAGGCGAAGGTGAGGTAGAGCATGATGGCCAGGGAGGCCATGGCCACCGCCACCAGGGCGCCTCGTGTGACCTCCGCTCCCACCGTGGGCCCCACCGACTCGAAGCGCTCCAGGACGACATCGCCGTAGCGGGCGCGCAGGGCTTCCATCACCCGGGCCTGGGTCGTCGCGTCCATCTCCCGGGTGCGGATGATCAGCGTCCCCTGCAGGGAGGGCTGGGCCCGGATGTCGGCCGTGGAGAAGCCGGTCGCCTGCCCCACGATCCGGATCACCTCCTCGCTGGAGGGCGTCGCCCCCGCGGGGAGACGGAGCTCCAGCATCGAGCCGCCGGTGTAGTCGATGGCCAGGGGCAGCCCGTAGAGGGCCAGAGAGATCAGGCCCGGCACGATGACCAGCAGGGAGAGCGCGAAATACCAGTATCGCTTGCCGATGATGTCGATCATCCCTTCGCCTCGCGATTGGAGAAGTTCAGGAATGCGTCCGTGATGCATCCGCAGATGATCAAAGCCCGAACCATCCCCGGTGGACGCCGGGGCGCAGGCGATCCAGCAGCGCGTGGAGGAAGGCCCGGGTCACCCAGATGCCGGTGAACAGGCTGGCGGCCACCCCGATGGCCAGGGTCAGGGCGAACCCCCGCACCATGCTGGCCCCGAAGTTCAACCCGAAGATATAGAGGATGGCGCAGGTGATCAGGGTGGAGATGTTGGAATCCCGGATGGAGGGCCAGGCCCGCTCGAACCCATAATCGATCGCCATGGACAGATCCCGCCCGGCGCGGAGCTCCTCCTTCAGTCGCTCGAAGATCAGGATGTTGGCGTCCACCGCCATCCCGATGGAGAGCACAAACCCGGCGATCCCGGGCAGGGTCAGGGTCACCGGGAGCAGCTTGAAGATGGCGAAAACCAGGGCGGTGTAGAGGCTGAGGGCCAGCACCGCCAGCACCCCGGGGACTCGGTAGTAGAGGATCATGAACAGGGCGACGGTGGAGAACCCGATGATGCCGGCGATCAGGCTGCGACGGATGGACTCCTGCCCCAGCGTCGGGCCGATGTTGCGGGTATCCACGATCTTCAGCGGCACCGGAAGCGCCCCGTAGCGCAGGGTCACCGCCAGGGCCTCCGCGTCCGCCAGGGTGCTCCCGGAGCCCATCCGGATCACCCCCTGGCCCTGGGTGATCGGCTCCTGGATCACCGGGCAGGAGATGACTTTCTTGTCCAGCACGATGCAAAGGTAGCGCCCCACGTTCCGGGAGGTGTATTCGGCGAAGAGCCGGGTGCCCTCCGCGTCCAGGGTGAAGGCCACCTCCGGCTGACGGAACTCATCCAGCTGGGGCCGGGCGCTGCGCAGGTTCCGGCCGGTCATGATGGTCCGGTAAACCGGCTCCGTCGGGCTGAGGGGCGCCGTTCCGGTCACCTCCGCTGTTCCGGTCAGGGAAGGAGTGGGAGCAAGGGACGGCGTGGCGGTGACCGGCGCGGTCCCGGTGATCGGAAGGTCCAGGCTGGTGCGGATGGTGGTGCCTTCCGGGATCGGGGTTGCGCCGGCGTCTACGAACTCCAGCAAGCCGGTCTGCTTGATCGTGTTCACGGCTTGCTCCAGGTTCGTCACCCCGGGCAATTCCACCACGATCCGGCGTGTCCCTGCGATCTGGACGACGGGCTCGGAGACGCCCAGGGCGTTCACTCGGTTCTCGATGATCCGGCGCGTGTCCTCCAGGTTGCCCCGGTCCACGGGCTGGTTCGGCGGGACGTCCGCCTCCAGGAGGATCTGGATGCCTCCCTGGAGGTCCAGGCCGAGCACGGTGCGGATCTCCCGCTGCAGCCCCAGGAAACCGATCTCAATCCGGGTTTCCGTGAAGTCCACCCAAAGGGCGAGGACGGCCAGCAGGCCGATCAGCGCCAGCCAGAGATTCCGGTTGCGCATCGGGAAATTCACCCTCGGATCAGGTTGACCTCGTTCAGGCGGCAGGAGGATGCGGCGGGTTTTCGCCCTTTTCTCCCGGCTCTCCCGGTGATCGGGCTTGGGAGAGCGGCTTGATTATATGAATCCGGAGGAGGGAAAGCAAGCCCCCCGGTGCCGGGCGACGCCCGAAGTTGTTCCCTCAGCCCCATCGGATGTTCGCACGGCGTTCATAGCAGGCGGGTAGATTCGCCAAGGATCTTGGTTGAGGAGGCGCCGATGTCGGGACAGGGTTCGACGTCCTCTTCGTGGAAACTGTGGGCGGTGATCGGCGGGCTGGTGGCGCTTCCCGTGTGTCTCTGCGCGTTCTGTGTGATCAGCGGTCTGGGAGCCACGCTTCTGGGAACCGTGGGTTTGGTAGGCCTGATCGCTGGAGAGGTCCGGCCGGCCCAGGAGGCTGCGGAGCAGTTCCTCTCCGCCTTGCGGGATGAACGATGGGAGGACGCCTACGCCCGTTGCGCTCCGTCCCTTCAGAGGCAGCTGGGCGGGCCGGAGGAGCTGGCCCGGCGGTATAGGGGCGATCACCGGCCGGCCGAATGGTCTTTCTCCAACTGGAGTGTGGAGGTGAAAAACGGGGTTCGACAGGCCACGCTGGGAGGAACCCTCACGACGGCGGGTGGAGAGAAGTTCGCTTTCTCCATGGAGCTACGCACGCGCACGGTCGGGTCCGGCGAGGTGTGGGAGGTCAGCGCCTTCAGGACGGATTAAAGTAGGCGTCAGGGGCTTCAGGGGCCCGGGGGAGCGGAGCCGGGCCTCCCTGTGCCGGCAGCCCGGCGGGAACGGCGTTTCAACGACCGAAGGGGTGTCGCGGCGCGCGGCGATCCCGAGCTTTGCGGCGTGTGTAGGGAGCATGGCCGGAGGGGTGGTTCCGCCCTATCTGCAAGGCCCTGGCTCGGATCAAGGCCCGAATTGAGGCCCAAAAGGGGCGGCCTTCGGTGAGGGGATCCGGGTCACCCCCCATCCGAAGGCCCGAATGCGTTAGGCCAGGTAATCCTTCAACTTGCGGCTGAACTGGGGATGGCGGAGCCGACGCAGGGCCTTGCTCTCGATCTGGCGGATCCGCTCCCGGGTCAGCCCGAACATCTGCCCGACCTCGTCCAGGGTCCGCCACTGGCCGTCCTTCAGGCCGAAGCGGACCTCCAGCACCTGCCGCTCCCGCTCGGGCAGGGTGTCCAGGATCTCCCGCAGCTGCTCCCGCAGCATCTTCAGGTGGGCCTCCTCCAGCGGGCTGAGGGTCCCGTGATCCTCAATGAAGTCCCCTAGCTCGCTGTCCTCCTCCTCGCCCACCGGCGTCTCCAACGACATGGGCTCAGCGGCCCAGCGCAGCGCCTGCTCCACCTTCCGGGTGGCCTCCCGGAGACGGCGGGCCAGATAAGGGGGCAGGGGCTGGTTGGCGTTCCACGCGGCCTGGATCTCCAGCACCTCCTGTGGGGACAGCAGATCCAGCTCCAGGGCCAGCTCCTCCGGGGAGGGGTCCCGCCCCAGGGTCTGCTGGAGCTTCTGCTGGGCGCGCAGCACCCGGCTGAGGAACTCCGCCAGATGCACCGGGATCCGGATGGTGCGGGCCTGATCGGCGATGGCCCGGGTGATGGCCTGACGGATCCACCAGGTGGCGTAGGTCGAGAATTTAAAGCCCCGCCCGGGATCGAATTTCTCCACCGCCCGCAACAGCCCCAGGTTCCCTTCCTGGATCAGGTCCAGGAAGGAGACGCCCCGGCCCAGGTATTTCTTAGCCACGCTGACCACCAAGCGCAGGTTGGCACGGATCAGATAGGAGCGGGCCTCCGCGGCCTGATCCCGCACGTGCTGCCACCATCGGCTCAGCCGCTCCTCCGAAGGCAGGTGGGCCCGAAGGGCCCGCTCCCCCGGCCACTGGACCGCCGGCGGGCGCCCGGAGCCGGGTCGGGCGGGATCCGAGGCTGCGTGCGCTGCGAGATACGAGAGCACTTCGGGGGGCAACAGCAGCAGGTCGGCGTAGATCCGGACGAGCAGGCGCAGCAGCTCGGCCAGGCGGCGGCCGCCCCGCTGGCGCTCCAGGTAGGGCTCCAGGGAGGTGGCCCGCGCCTCCGGGATGGGGCGGCTGAGGTCGGCGATGAGGTCGGTCAGGCGCGGCATCGGGCGGTGGAGACGGGCCGCGGTCGCTTCCGCTTGGGCCCAGGTGGCCACCAGGTCCCGGTAAACCACCAGGGCCAGATCGGCCTGGGAGGGCTTGCGGAGCGAACTGCGGAGGGCGTCGAGGACCCGGGGGGCCTGGAGGCGGATGGCCAGATCCAGCTCCTGGGTGGGCTCCAGCAGGGGAACCCGGCTGATCTCCCGCAGATACATCCGCACCGGGTCCTCGGCCAGCTCCGGACCCCACCATTCGCCCAGGGCCTCGATCTCCTCCTCGATGGGTTCGCTCTCGATCTCCTCCAGCTCCGTTTCCTCGGGCTCCTCCGGGAGTGGCTCCTCGGGGATCCCCTCTTCCTCCTCTTCCAGGATCCCCTCTTCTTCCTCCAGCCACTCCTCCTCGAGGCCCCGCGGCTCTTCGTTCTCCCACGATGGCTGAGTCATTCGCATCCGCTCCCTTCCCATCGCCTCAGGCAACCGGGCAGTGGTCGCGACCCCTGTAGTGGAGTACCTTCAAAAAAGGACAGGCCCTTCGAGGGTGAGCCCTGTGGGCCTGCATCGCCGGATCCCGATCAACGCTCCGTTGTGGACAGTCGATCCTCCGGGATCGCGCGCCGGTAACGGAAGCGCTGGATTTGATTCAACGCCTCCGTCAGCCGTTGCCATTTTGCCATGAATTCCTCTTGAGGCCAATCGGGCGCGGAGTCGGCCAGGGCGTGCAGATCCGTAAGAAGCTCCTTCAGGCGCTGCTCGCGGACCCAGAGGGCGAGGCGCAGCGTCTCCTCCGCCCATCGTTCGTCCTCCGGGTCGAAGCCCTGCAGCAGGGCCCTGCGGCGCTCCAGCAGCCTCGCCCAGGCCGCCCGCAAGAACGGCTCCCCTTCCTCCTCCGGCCATTCCTCCACGGGCCCGAGCTCCGCGATGTGTCGGAACAGCGCGCGGAAGGTGGAGTCCATGAAATCCTCTTCGGAAAGGGGATCCAGCCCCAGCTCGGCGAAGCGGACGTGCAGGTAGGGCAGGAGATCCGGGGCCAGGCCCAGCATGACCAGGAGCGTCGCCTCCGCCTCCGCCCCTCCTCCCCGCTCCCTCTGCGGCGCGAGGGAGGGCGCAGGGGCTTTGCGGAGGCGCCGTTCCGTCTCCTCCATCCGGCGGCTGGTCACCTGTTCCAGCAGCACCCGCTCGTTGAGCCGGGCCATGCGGGCGGCCTGCTGGATGTAAACGTCCCGCTCCACCGGATCGGGGATGGCGGCCAGGATGGGCACCACCTCGCGGACGAAGGCGGCCTTCCCCTTCGGATCCTCCATGGGGAACCGGGCAGCCAAGTAATCAAGCAGGAAGGCGATCACCGGGCGGGCTGTCTCCACCGCCCGGGCCCAGGCCTGGGGGTCGCGACGGATCAGCTCGTCAGGATCCATCCCTTCGGGCAGGGTCAGCACCCGCAGGTCCACTCCGAGCTGGCCGCTCAGGCGGATCAGCCCCCGCGGCCCGAGCTCCAGGGAGGTCTCAGCGAAAGCCTCGCGGGCGGAGGCGAGACCCCGCAGCACCGCATGCATCCCTGCCGGGTCGGCGTCCAGGGCCAGCACCAGACGCTGGAGTCCACGGTGCAGCTGCCGCAGCTGCGCCTCGCTCAGGCTGGTCCCCAGGGCGGCCACCACATTGGTGAAGCCGGCCTGATGGGCCATGATAGCGTCGAAGTAGCCCTCCACGATCACCGCCACCCCCGTCCGCCGGATCTCCGCCCGGGCCAGGTCCAGGGCGAAGAGCACCGCGCTTTTGTCGAAGAGGAGGGTCTGGGGGGAGTTCAGATACTTGGGCTCCTCGCCGGAGAGGGCGCGGGCCCCGAAGCCGATCACGTGGCCCTGGGGATCCCGGATGGGGATCATCAGGCGTCCCCGGAAGCGATCGAAGGCCGTGCCGTCCTCCCGCACCACGATGAGCCCGGCGGCCTGCATTTCCTCTATAGAGAAGCCGCGGCCGCTCAGGTAGTCCAGCAGGGCATGCCAGGCCCCGGGGCTGTAGCCCAGGCCGAAGCGCTCGATGGTCTCCGGGGTCAGCCCACGGGCGACCAGATACGCCCGCGCCGGCTCCGCCTCCGGCAGCTGGCGGAGCTGGTGTTGATAAAAGAGGGCAGCAGCCGCCAGGGCTTCCCGCAGGCGGGCGCGCTCCCGTTCCCGGGCTTCCATCTCGGGCGTCTTCGGCGTGAGGGGAACGCCGGCCCGCTCCGCCAGAACCCGCAAGGCTTCGGAGAACGACAGGCCGTCCCGCTTCATCACGAACTGGAAAACATCCCCGCCGGTGTTGCACGCCCCGAAACACCGCCATGTCTGGGTGTCGGGGAAGACCACGAAGGCCGGCGTGCGCACGTTATGATGGAAGGGGCAGAACCCGATGTAGTTCTTCCCCGATCGCCGCAACGGGACGGTCTCCCCGACGATCTCCACGATATCCAGTCGGGACTTGATCTCCTCGATCACGGAATGGCCGGGCGGGATATTTCGGGTCATCGGCACCGTTCCTTCCGGGACGTCCGCGCAAGGGGCTTCCACTCTGCCCCCTCTCCCTCGCGCGTAGGAGCCGCGACAGGGGATAGGCCTGTGTTCGCCCGATGTTGATTTCCACCATAATCGGGGGAGGATCGGCTGTCAAATCCACGCGGAAGTGGGAGTGGCCCACGTGGCAGTAGACGATGAAGGAGGGAGGATCGGCTGTCAAACCCACGCGGAAGCCTGGAGGAACCGATGCGCCTGGTGGTCTTATCCGGAGGTGTCGGCGGTGCTCGCATGGCGGACGGGTTCGCCCGCATCCTCCCGCCGGAGCTGCTCGCGGTGGTGGTGAACACCGGCGACGATTTCGAGTGGCACGGCCTGCGGGTGTGCCCGGACCTGGACACGGTGATGTATACCCTGGCCGGGATCGCCAACCCGGAGACCGGGTGGGGGATCGCCGGGGACACCTGGGAGGCCCTGGAGATGCTGGGGCGATACGGCGGGGAAACTTGGTTCCGGGTCGGGGATCGGGATCTGGCCACCCATGTCTACCGCACGTTCCTGCTGGGGCAGGGCCTGCGGCTGAGCGAGGTGGCCGCCCGCCTCTGCCGCGCCCTGGGGGTGCGCGTCGCCGTCTGGCCGATGAGCGACGAGCCGGTGCGCACCATCGTGGACACGGAGGAGGGGCCGTTGCCGTTCCAGGAGTATTTCGTGCGCCGGGGATGCCAGCCCCGGGTGCGGGGGTTCCGCTGGGAGGGGCTGGAGCGGGCGCGCCTGGCTCCGGAGGCCCGGGCCGCCCTGGAGGAGGCGGACCTGGTGGTGATCGCCCCCTCGAATCCGTATGTCAGCATCGGCCCAATCCTGGCCCTCCCAGGCGTTCCGGAGCTCTTGAAGGAGCGGACGGTGGTGGCCGTCTCGCCGATCCTCGGGGGGCGGGCGCTGAAGGGGCCGGCGGCGAAGATGATGGCCGAGCTGGGGGAAGCCCCTTCCGCCCTCGCCGTCGCCCGGCGCTATCAGGCCTTCCTGGACGGCTTCGTGCTGGACCGGACGGATGCGGCGCTGGCCCCGGCCGTGGCGGCGATGGGGATCCGCCCGCTGGTCACCGATATCCTCATTCTGGATCCCGCCGCGCGCCTTCGTCTCGCAGAGGAAATCTTGCAATGGGTGGCCTCCTGGGCGGGCCGCCCGTCTCCTCGATGAGGCGAGCATGGAGGAATGGAGGAAGAGCACCTGCTCAATGGTAAGGCCTCTCATCGCCGGGCCAGGGCCTCCAGAGCGGGGCGATACTGCTCCATGAACTCGGTGACCTAGCGGGCGAACTCCTCATTGACGCCGGGGAGAGCGAGACCTGCTGGGGTGATGATGATCCGTCGCTGCTCCCACTCGATTTCCACGGAGACCTCCGCTCCTTCATCCAGGCCCAGCATATCCAGGATGTCCTTGGGGAGGGAGACCACGAGGCTGTTGCCCAACCGGAAGATTTTCCGCACCATGGCGTGCTTTTCCTCAGGGTGTGCTTACAGTGTAGGCATACCTCCATATGGCCTCTTTATCCAACCTTTTGGAGAAAGGGGACGTGGCTGCCCGCTCTCATTTCTGCTTTCCGCAGTCTGCCAGCCATGTATGTTGCAGATACCTTCCCGGGCCGATCAGGATCCCGAAGCGGCCTGGGCGGCGCGGGCGCGGAGCTCCGCCCGCAGCGCCATGATGTCCCGGGGAGCGGACCAGATGGCCAGGGCGAACAGGAAGCCACACAGGAGCCAGGTCCCCACGCAGATCGTCAGGATGGCGGTGTGCAGCGAGGTCCGCACGGCCAGCAGGCCGGTGAGGAAGGGGGCCAGGGAGGCCCCGCTGCCCTCGATGAAGGACTCCAGGGCCTGGGCCGAGCCCCGGATCTCCGGCGGGCTGATGTCGAAGACCGTGGCCAGGACGTTGGGGGCGGCCAGGGGGATGGTGAAGGCGGTGAGGATCACCATCGCCCAGAAGGCTCCGAAGGCCTGCGGCGGGATGGACATGGTAATCGCCAGCAGGACCGCGCCGGCCAGCACCCCGGCCATGGAGACGATGAGCCGTCCCCGCAGGGTGCGTCGGAACAGCCAGTCGCCCATCGCCCCGCCGGCCAGATACCCCAGGGACATCACGATCACCGCGGAGGCCATGACCACGAAGATCTGGGCGTTGCTGTAGCCCCGCTCCACCTCTAGGTAGCGGAAGAACCAGAAAGAGATCACGTTCCAGGGGAAGACCCCGAAGAACCCCTGGGTGACCAGAAAGAGGAAGGTGGGCTTGCGCAACAGGGCGCGGACCTCGTGGAGGTTGAAGCGGTAGGCGGGGATCTCGGCCAGGGCGGCCAGCTCCGGCTCGCTGCGCCCCCGGGGGACCTCGCGGACGACACGCCAGATCAGCAGGGCCATGATCAGGCCCAGGGAGCCGGTGATCAAGTAGATGGCGCGCCAGCCGATGAGGTCCTTGAGGCCGAGGGCCAGGGCCACGCCCATGAGGTAGCCCACGGGGCCGGTCATCTGCAGGAAGCCGTAGATGCGGCTGCGGAGCTGGGGCCCGAAGTAGTCGGAGATCAGGCTGTAGAGGCTGGGGTAGGCGTTGTCATCGATCCCGGTGGAGGCTCGGGTGAGCAGGAAGAGCGGGTAAGTGGGGGCGATGGCGCTGAGCCAGGTGGTGGCCCCCCAGATGAAGGAGGCCAGGGCGATGAGGGCGGGCCGGGCGAAGCGATCGGCCAGGTAGCCCCACAGCGGATAGAGGAAGAGGCCCACCAGCAGCGCCGCCGTGGAGGCCAGCCCCATGAGATCTTCCCCGATATGGAAGGTGTTCATGATCTCCGTGGTCAGGGGGCCCAGCAGGAGCTTGTCCGTCTGGTGCAGCAGCATGAAGGCGAACAGCACCGCCACCACCGCCCACGGCCCGCCCATGGTTTCCTCCAAGGCGAAGGATCGTGTTCGCCGCCATTGTAACGCGAGGATGCGAATTAAGGGATGGCCTCCTACCCCTTGGCCCTCAGCGCCCTTTGTAGCGGGCGGCCCACTGGGCGGTGAGCTGCAGGTAGAGATCGCCGAAGCGGACGCTGGGCTCGATGTAGGAGCCCTCCACCCACTCGTTGAAGGAGTGGATCAGGATGAAGTCGGGTCGCGTGGGCAGCACCGCCTCCCACGTCCGTGCGTAATACGCTCCGTTCTCCCGGTCCCGGGCGAAGGGGGCGCTGCTCACCCGTAGGTCGGCGCACTGGGGCTGGGCGGAGTTCAGGTCGTCCCATCCGGGCATCACCGTGCCCACCCACAGCTTGGGCCGGCCGGTCCGCCGCTCCCAGTCCCGCACCCATCCGGCCCAGCGGGAGGCCCCCCGATAGGCGTTGGGGCAGCAGGCGTGGTCAATCTTGTAGACATAGAGCCCGTCGAAGACGGAGAGATAATCCGGCTGCAGGCCCTCCGCGATCCACCAGGCCGTGTGGTTCGGATCCACCGCCTCCCGGATCGCTGCCCAGCGGGCCACGGCGGTGGCGACATCCTTATCCGAGGCGGGGCGGTTGCCGGCGGGATCCGGGACTCGATACATGTCGCTGAACAGGATCACCGGCCGCCCGGCGATGCGGAGGAAGCGAGGGTGAGCGGTGTAGCGGCCCATCACATAGCGCAGGGCGTCGATAACTCCCTGCTGATTCGCCCCGGGAAGGATGTGATAGAGAAAAGTGATGGTGGATTGGAAGCCTTCGGGGGAGAGGTTCAGGACCTTCTCAAAGTTGGCGTCGGTGCGGTTGCCGGGGGCGAACCAGTGGACGGCGAAGCCGTCGATACCGGCGGCGCGGGCCTGGCCGATGTGGCGGGCGATCACGCCGGGATCGTCGGAATGATACACCCCGTCCCGCGGCTGATCGCTGTCCGACGTGCAGCCCGTGGACCAGGTCCATGGATCATACCAGGGGAAATAGTTGGCCAGGACCATGGGGGGGACCGCAGGGTGGATCCCCGAAGTTTCCGCGGCGGGCGTCCGGGTGGGCGCGGGAGTGGGAGATGGGCGCGGCGTGGCCGTGGGCCCGGGCGTTCGGGTAGGGCGCGGCGTCTTCGTTGGGCCGGGGGTGCGGGTCGGGCCCGCGGTGGGCGTGGGACGTGCAAGGGTCGGCGTGGGAGAATGCGCCCGCGTCGGCGAAGGCGTCGCCAAGGAAGAAAAAGGCGTCGCCAAGGAAGAAACCATCCGCGACGGGGACGGTGTCGCTGGGCTGCGGAGGGCGGGCGCCGCCGTTCTGGTCGGTGCCTTCGTGGGCCCCTCCTCGCGGAAGGAGAACGATGGGAAACAACCCGCAAGGAGGATCAGGATCAGCGTCCCCCACAGGCCTCTACGCATGGACGATCCCTCCGGATTCAGAGTCGGGACGCTCGGCGGATCAGCGCTCGTGGTTGTCCCTCCGGGTTGGATGAATTATACCATGGCGAGCCCGGAGAGAAGCAGGGCCCTTCGCAAGAGGACCCCGCAAGGCGGCTGGCCGCCGGCCATCGTTGTGAGGAAAATGGGAGGAGATGATGGGCCCAGAGTTCAGGATAGCCTCCGGCGAATCTGCGGATGGAGGGGAAGTGATGACGCTGCCTGCCACGGCGGACGTGGTGATCGTGGGAGGTGGGGTGATGGGCCTGAGCACGGCCTATCATCTCCTCAAGAAACAGCCCGGCCTCCGCGTGGTTGTCCTGGAGAAAGGCCCCTTCTTTGGCTGTGGCTCCACCAGCAAGGCCGCCGGCGGCTTCCGCCATCAGTTCGCCACGGAGATCCACATCCGCCTCTCCCTCCTGAGCGTCGCGATGATGGAACGCTTCGCCGAGGACCCCGGGGCGCCGCTGGCGATGCGTTTCTGCGGCTATCTCTTCCTGCTCACCCGGGAGGAGGATGTGGCGATCTTCCGGGATCAGGTGGCCCTCCAGCGCCGCTTGGGAGTGCCCACGGAGTGGCTGGACGGGGAGGAGGTCCGCCGCCGCCTTCCGATGATGCGCTTGGATGACGTGATCGCCGGCACGTTCTGCCCCCGGGATGGGCTGCTCAGCCCGATGGACCTGGTGAACGGCTACGCCGCGGGGATCCGCCGCCTGGGGGGGATCCTGCGGACGGACACGCCGGTGACAGGCGTGCGGCGGCAGGGCGGGCGCGTCGTGGGGGTGATCACTCCTCTGGGGGAGATCGCGGCGCCGGTCCTGGTCAACGCCGCTGGGGCGTGGGCGGCGCAGATCGGCGAGATGGTGGGCATCTCTCTTCCGATCCGCCCCTATCGGCGTCAGTATCTGATCACCACGCCTATTCCGGAGATCCCGGAGGACTTCCCCATGGTCATCGACTTCGCCCGCAGCCTGTATTTCCATCGGGAGGGGGAGGGGATCCTGACCGGGATGTCCAATCGGGACGAGCCTCCGGGCTTCCGCGAGCAGCCGGATTCGGAGTGGGAGCTGATCCATATGGAGGCGGCGGTGGCGCGGATGCCGCTGCTGGAGCGGGCGGGGGTGCGGGCCCGGGTGGCTGGCCTCTATGAGGTGACCCCGGACGCGCATCCGATCCTCGGGCGCATCCCGGGGGTGGAGGGCTTCTATGTGGTGGCGGGTTTCAGCGGGCATGGGGTGATGCACGGCCCCATCGCCGGCCTGCTGATGGCGGAGGAGATCCTGGACGGCCGGGCCCACACCCTGGACATCGCCCCGCTGCGTTACGAGCGGTTCCTGACCTCCCCACCGCCCGCGGAATACAACGTGATCTAATCGGGAAGCGAAGATCCCGCAGGTCCTCTCGTCCCAACCAGGAGATGGAGTGAACGTTCGACGTTCGCTGAGGGCCTATGGAGACAAGGAGATGCTTGTTGAGTAGGTGGCTGGCTGAAAGATCTAAGGAGAGAGTTGCCCTTTGAACCACTCTGCCAGCCGGGAGCTGATTCGGATGGGGCTGTTTGCGAGTTGATCCACCGCTTCCTCTGCTTCCGCCCGTGAAAGGAAGCCTGCGTGGTAAGCGGCCAGTAGCACTCCTAAGGTTCCCTTTACCTGGAGTCCCAGGGCACGGGCGATCTTTCTACCCAGCCTCTCGTCGATCAGCACCCAATCGGCCATAACTTCTTGAGCCAATAGGATCACATCCACTTCGCCTCTATCCAGACCGAGGAGCGCGGGAGGAAGAGGCAGGCTTTGTTCGGGCTTCCGAACCACCAACCAGTCTGCTTGCCTGACCTCCTCCTCGCCCGGTCGCCCGCGCCCCTGGGCGACCACCTCCTGATAGACCGAGGCAGGGACGAGCACTTCATCGAAGAGGGCCTTCAGGAGATCGAGACGTCCGATGAAAGAAAGCGCGATCAGAGGGGTGCTGTCCACGACAACCCGGATCATCGTGGACGGATCCTTTCTGCGAGTTGACGGCTGGTTTCAGCCTCCTGTTCCAGATCCTCGGGAGGGTAGTCGATCACTGCGAAACCGTTCTCGGAAAGGAGCCGGTAGAATTCCCAACGATCACAGCCAAGGATCTGAGCGCCCAGCCCTCCGGAGATCTGTCCTGTTTCATAGAGCTTTCCAAGGGTATAAACCAGAGCTTTTTTGCGAAAAGTTTCAGGATCCACCTTGAGTGCGATCAGTAATTCTTCTGGAAAGACCACGTTGACTCCCATCGTCATCCCTCCAATCTTTGCGATCACCAGACATTATATTCGTGAAGGATGAGTGGGTCAATTTTATGCTAATCGGAACCATCTCGTTTGGATTCAAGGCGAGGATCGCTCGCGACCGGGGCTGGGGCCTCGTGGGGAGCGCTTCTGTCGTTGAGGGGAGCCGCTACATAGGAGTTGATCCATATGGAGGCGGCGGTGGCGCGGATGCCGTTGCTGGAGCGGGCGGGGGTGCGAGCCCGGGTGGCCGGCCTCTACGAGGTGACCCCGGACGCCCATCCCATCCTCGGGCGCATCCCGGGGGTGGAGGGCTTCTATGTGGTGGCGGGTTTCAGCGGGCATGGGGTGATGCACGGCCCCATCGCCGGCCTGCTGATGGCGGAGGAGATCCTGGACGGCCGGGCCCACACCCTGGACATCGCCCCGCTGCGTTACGAGCGGTTCCTGACCTCCCCACCGCCCGCGGAATACAACGTGATCTAATAAAGCGGTGAAGATTCCAGGGGTCATTGCATCCCCGCAGAAGTGAGGGCTTTCAAGAGATCAAGACCTCTGACGAAAGAAAGCCCGATTAAGACGAAAGTCCTCCTTCCTGGGCCTGTGGCCGAGGGTCGGCCTTCGCTGACCCTTTCCGGGTGGAATGCATATAGAGTGGGATGCATATAGAAGGGTATGGGCGAAGGCCGACACCCGGTCCGCAGGGCCCAGGGAGGACGGATTTCTATTGGCTGAATCGTTACCTGAGCGAAATAAGGGGTATGCGCTTTCCCGTCAAGGAGCTCCCCGGGGGGATGGATGCTCCGGCGAGCAGGGAGAAAGGGGAACCTGCGGCATGTCCTTGGGAAGCATATAAAACGAAACCCAGTCGGCGATCGCCTTCGAGAGCTCCGTGTTGAACAGATCCTCCAGGAGGGTGATGGAATGGCCTGTTCTATCCTCGATCCGGATCACCCAGATCCACCAGAGGGTGGCATACGGCGGAGGCCGGAAGTTGTGGTCGAACAGCTCTGGGTGGGCTCTAGTGTGCTTCGTAGAAACGAAAGGAAGGCGATCGGGAAGCGTCCCTGCTCGGCCAGGGTGCGGGCCAGGGCATGCTGATCCGGCCACCCGGATGCATTCGTCGGAGCGGTCAGAACCTTCCTGGAGCGGAGATCGACCCAGTAAAGGCCCCCCGGAAACGTGAGAGGTGAGGGCGTGAAATCCGGAACCACTTTCCGGAAAAGCTCTTCCCCTTCGGACATCGGCCCTCCCTCGGGAGCAACGGCGATCAGGGCGTGCCGCTGATCCGGCGAGAGACATCCCTCCGCATCGACGCGATCATAGATCTTCCATTGGTTGAAGACCACGGATTCCGAGATCGGGAAGCGCAAGGGAGGAGAGAGCCGCTTGTCCGGCGGGATTTGCGCGCGGAGTTCCGCACGGTTTAAGGTGGTAGATCTTATTTCCCTGAGGCCCGCTGCGATCCTTGCGGATCGCCAGGATGTCTGGGGCCTGGACACAGTGGGGAGGGACGTCGGTAGTGGCCAGTTCGGCGAACCATTCGCTGTCCCGCCAATAACAGAAATGCAGGTGTCCATTCCAGAGCGTCCAGAAGGGCATGGTGAGATCCAGAGGCCACGGCCCGATCCAGCGCTGGCCGTCCGTCAACGTGGAGCGATCCAGCCCTCCTCGATCGCCTGGGCGGCCGCATAGAAGGCCTCCTCCAGGCGCTGGAGGGCCGTTTCG
>NZ_FYEK01000019.1 GCF_900187885.1 Thermoflexus hugenholtzii JAD2
TGTGCCGGCGGGCTCGGCGGAGGACCTGGCGAAACTGTTCGGATTGCCCCTCTGGCGGCGCTCAGAGCTGCTGGCCCGCTTCGGCCTGAAGGAGATCTTCCCAGAGGCAGTGGATCCGTCGAAGGCCAAGCCCATCGGCACCCTCATCGTCAGCCCCGAGGGGACGGAGGCCCGGAGGTGAGGAATGAGGATACAGTGGATTGCAATGCTTCCGGTCCTTCTTCTGTTGTTCGAGTGGACAGCAGGTCATCCGGTTCCCGCCGCCGCCCAAGGCGGGGATCAGTGCGAAAATGATGTCTGCGGATTCACCTACGAGGTGCGTCAGACTCAGGACTTTAGTTCTTCGGGGCGGGAGGCGCGGCGGTGCACCGGGACCTGGACCATCGGGGTGATCCTCCCCGGCTCCAGCCGCAATTCCTGCGCCGAGGCCCAGGCCGAGATCGACTGCGCCGGAAATGTTCAGATCACCCACCGCTTCGGCGAAGGCCCCGACTTCTGCCCCACCGCCAACACCGCCTGGAAGGAAACCTGCGAGGATCCCCTCGGCTCCCGCATCGGCGACAGCACCGGCGCCTGCGCCTGGCAGGACTATTACGGCGAGGTCGTCAAACTACATGTCCAGGTCCCACCCCACCGCTTCCGCATCACCCCTACCCCGTCGGCTTCGTCGCCCGGGAGGACCCCTGGGGGGTCTTCCACCCCACCGCCCGCCTGGTCTGGGAAGAACCCCCCTGGCCCCAGCACGCCGACTCCGGCTGGCGCCTGTGGAAATGGGGCGGCCACCGCGGCCCGGGAAAGGCCCCCTTCCCCTGCGCAATGAGCGAGGCAGAGCTTCTGGCGAA
>NZ_FYEK01000020.1 GCF_900187885.1 Thermoflexus hugenholtzii JAD2
CCGACGCCCACCCCGACCGCCGCCCCGCCGCCCACGCCGGCCCCCAGCCCCACCCCCGCGCCCTCCCCCACGCCGGCCCCGGTGGAGATCTCCATCACCTGCCGCTGCGTCAAGGGCGGGGTGAACGCCAACACGGTGAAGTGGCTCACCGAGACCGTCATCCCCACCTTCGAGCAGCAGATGGCCGCCAAGGGGACCCCCGTCAAGGTGCGGCTGGTGGAGTTCGGGGGCAGCGATGAGGAGCTCAAGGCCCAATACGCCCTGGACCTCAAAGCCGGCAAGGGCCACGACGTGATGGCCTTCGACGGCTTCTGGACGGCGGAGTTCGTCGCCGGCGGGCTGATCAAGCCGCTGGACGAGATCGCCGGCCCCGAGGTCAACCAGTGGGAGGGCTGGGCTCACATCCCGGACCGGGTGCAGGCGCTGCTGATGTATCAGGGCAAGCGCTACGGCATCCCCACCGGCACCGACGTCCGGGTGATCTGGTATCGCAAGGACCTCTTCCAGAAGGCCGGCCTGCCGGCGGACTGGCAGCCGACCTCCTGGGAGGACATCTTCGCCGCCGCCCGGCAGATCAAGAAGGCCCTCCCCGATGTGATCCCTATGCAGGTCAACGCCGGGACCGCCATGGGCGAGGCGACCACCATGCAGGGCTTCTACCCGGTGCTGCTGTCGGCGGGCTCTTTCATCTACGATTGGGACCAAAACAAGTGGATTGTGCGCAGCCCGGCGATGCTGGACGCCCTGAACTTCTACAAGCGGGTCTACCTCGATGAGAAGCTGGGCGACGCCCGCCTCCAGCTCATCAAGGAGGGCCGCAACCAATCCTTCGCCCTGTTCCGCGACGGCAAGATCGCCATGCTGTGGGAGGGGGATTACTTCTGGCGCTCGGTGGTCAACCCGGCCGTTAAGTCCGAGTGGGCCATCCCTAACCGGGATGAGGTGGTGGGCTGGGCCAAGATCCCGGCCAAGGAGCCGGGCCAGGGCTACCGGGGCCAGGACTTCGTGACCATCTCCGGCGGCACCGGCTTCATCCTCAACCCCAACACCAAGCACCCGAAGGAGGCCTGGGCCTTCCTCTCGTTCATGTTCAGCAAGGAGATGCTGATGGAGTTTCAGAAGATCGAGCCGCGGATCCGGGCCCGGGACGACGTGCCGGTGACGGGGGATCCGGTGATGACGGAGCTGGTCAAGCTGCTGCCGCTGACCACGGTCCGCCCCATGCTCCCGGTCTATCCCAAGGTCTCCCAAGCGGCCCAGTTGGCCACCGAGCGGGTGGTCTCGGGCGAGATGACGCCGGAGCGGGCCATGGAGGCCTACGCGAAGGAGGTGACGGACCTGGTCGGGCCGGACAACGTCCTGGACCTCATGCCGCGCTAGGCCCCGACGGGGGTGGTGAGGTCATCCGGGAGGCCCGGGGTGTCGGGAGGCGGCGCCCCGGGCCTCATCGGGAGGAGCATGCGAGGAGGAACCGGTGGTCCAGCGTCGCCCCATCCTGTCCCTTCCCATCGGGCTGCTGTTTCTGCTGCCCGCTCTCTTCTTCGTGGCCGTCTTCCTGGTCTTTCCCTCCCTCTGGGTGCTCTGGATCAGTCTGACCAACCAGACCCTGACCGGGGAGACGGCCCTGCGGCCCCAGTTCGTGGGCCTGGCCAACTTCCGGTATCTCTTCGACCCTGAGAACTGGGCGGTGCGGGGCTACTTCGGGAACGCCCTGCGCAACAGCGTCCTTTTCGTCGTCGGCTCAGGCCTGATCGGCCAGGCGGGGCTGGGGTTGGCCATCGCCTGGGCCTTCCACCGACGCCGGGGCCTGCTGCGGGAGGTCCTCTACACCCTGGTCATCCTGGCCTGGATCATCCCGGACGTGGTGGTGGCCTTCATGTGGGTGGCCTACCTGGACCGGGATCGGGGGACCCTGAACGCCCTCCTCTCGGCCCTGGGCCTGGGGCGGGTCGACTGGCTGATCGAACGGCCGCTGCTCTCGGTCATCATCTTTAACACCTGGCGGGGGACCGCCTTCTCGATGTTGCTGTTCTCCTCAGCCTTAGCGATGCTGCCTCCCTCGTATCTGGAGGCGGCGGCGGTGGCCGGGGCCCGCCCGTATCAGGCCTTCCGGGACATCATCCTTCCCTCCATCCGCAGCCACATCGTCACGGACCTGATCCTGATCACCCTGTGGACCTTCAACACCTTCACGCCGTATCTGATCACCGGGGGCGGCCCCACCTTCCGCTCGGAGGTGGTCTCGATTTACACCTTCCGGGTCGCCTTCCAGCATTTCGAGTTCGGCCGCGGGGCGGCGGTAGCGGTAGTGATGATGCTGATCAATCTGACCCTGGCCCTGGCCTATCTCTCCACCCTGCGTCGGGAGGCCCGTGCCCGATGACGGTGATCCGCTACGTTCTCTCCCGCATCCTCTTCGCCGGCTTCGCCGCCCTGGTGGGCGCTTTCTTCGCCCTGCCCATGCTGTGGCTGACCCTGGCCCCCTTCAACGCCCGGGGGACCCTGGCGGTGGAGATCCCCCGGCCCTTCACCCTGGACAACTTCCAGGCCGTCTTCGCCAACACCTTCGCCGTGCGGGCTCTGGGCAACAGCTTGATCCTGGCCGGGGGGACGATGCTGGTGGTGACCCTGGCGGCCACCCTGGCCGCCTACGCCCTCTCCCGGGCGGAGGTGCCCTACTACGATCTCCTCACCTATGGCCTGATCCTCTTCTCCTCGGTGGTCACCGGCACGGCGGCCATGGTCCCCATCTTCCTTCTGGCCAATGCCCTGGGGCTGGTGGACACTTACGTCGGGGTGATTATGGCCTTCACAGGGGGGCTGCTGCCCACGGCCATTTTCATCCTGCGGGATTTCGTGGAGGGCCTCCCTCGGTCCTACGAGGAGTCGGCCATGGTCTGCGGGGCGAGCCCCTGGCGGATGGTATGGGATGTGGTGATGCCGCTGCTGCGGCCGGGGATGATGGTGGTGGGGATCTGGGCCTTCGTGCAGGTCTGGGGGGCCTTCCTCATCCCCTTCGTGCTGCTGCGCAGCCCGGAGCGCATGCCCGCCGCCATCGCCATCTACTCCTTCTACACCGAGGCGGGCACCCCCATCCTTACCCTCACCTCGGCCTACGCGCTGCTCTACGCCCTCCCGGTGTTGGCTCTCTATCTCTTCGTCAACGCCCGTTATGGGTTCCGGTTCTTCGGGGGGATCAAGCGCTGAGATCCGGCGAGATGGATCCGGTAGAATGGGATCTGCAGGCCTTTGATCGAAGGGGGAGTCGATGGAATGGCGGGATTACATCTCCATGGATCCGGAGGTCCTGGGCGGGGTGATTCGAGGCACCCGTGTCCCTGTGCAGATGGTGATCGGCTCCCTTGTCCTGGATGGGACCGCCTCTCCATGGCGAGGTGCTGCAGAGCACATCTTCGGGCAATTGGCTGCGGAATCTTAACGCGTGATCATCAACTGGGATCCAGTGTCCTTCTCCGCGTGCAGGAGCCTTATCCTCGAGGCATCTTCTTCAGGAGGCAGAGCGTGCCATGGCGCGGATCCGGCTGGAGGGGGTGACGAAGGCGTTCGGGGCGGTGGTGGCGGTGGACACGGTGACCCTGGACATCGAGGACGGGGAGTTCTTCGCCCTGCTGGGGCCCTCCGGGTGCGGGAAGACCACCACTCTGCGCCTGATCGCCGGGCTGGAGCGCCCCACCCGGGGGCGGATCTTCATCGGGGAGCGCGACGTCACCGAGCTCCCTCCACAGGCCCGGGACGTGGCCATGGTCTTCCAGGACTACGCCCTCTATCCGCATATGACGGTCCTGGAGAACATTGGCTACCCGCTCAAGGTGCGCCGTTACGCCAAACCCGAGATCCATCGCCGGGTCCGGGAGGTGGCGGAGGTCCTGCAGATCGCGGATCTGCTGGACCGACGGCCGGGGCAGCTGTCGGGCGGGCAGCAGCAGCGGGCCGCCGTCGCCCGGGCCCTGGTCTACCAGCCCCAGGCCTTCCTCTTCGACGAGCCGCTGAGCAATCTGGACGCCAAGCTGCGCCTGGAGGCCCGCAGCTTCCTGAAGCATCTCCAGAAGTCCCTGGGCATCACCACCGTCTACGTCACCCACGACCAGGCGGAGGCCATGGCCCTGGCGGACCGCATCGGGGTGATGGATCGGGGCCGCCTGCTGCAGGTGGGGACGCCCCTGGAGATCTACCGGCGGCCCCGCAACACTTTCGTCGCCACCTTCATCGGAAGCCCTCCCATGAACCTGCTCTCCGGCCGCCTCCACCTGGCCGAGTCCGCCCTGATCCTGACGGACGGCCAGGCGCTCTCGGTGGCCGACCGCGTCGAGGCGTTGCGCCAGGCCTTCCGGGAGGGCGAGCGGGTCTGGCTGGGGGTTCGTCCCGAGCATCTGGCCCTGGCCGATGGGCCCGGGCCGACCCATCTCTCCGCCCGGGTCTACGCGGTGGAGCCGCTCGGGGTGGAGACGCTGGTGACGGTTCAGGTGGACGAGGAGCGCCTCACCCTGCGGCTGTCGGTGGATGAGCCGCCGGTGTTGCGGGAGCAGGTGTGGGTGCGGGTGCCGATGGAGCGGGCGCTCTTCTTCCGGGAGAGCGGCGAGCTGGCCCTGTGAGGGGGAAGCCAATGCGGACGCTATTGCGCTGGGAAGGCCGCTTCACCCCGGCTGACAAGGCGGCCTCGGATTACGTGCTCCTGCCCTTCGAGGTCCCCCCTGGCATCGCCCGCCTTGAGGTCCGCTACACCTTCGAGGGCCAGGGCCAGCCGGAGAGCCCGAACGCCATCGACCTGGGCCTGTTCGACCCGCGAGGGGCCGACTTCCTGCGCGGGGAGGGCTTCCGGGGCTGGAGCGGGAGCGCCCGAACGGAGGCGGTGCTCACGCCCTGGGCGGCCACCCCAGGCTATCTGCCCGGCCCTCTCCTCCCCGGCCGCTGGCACGTGATCCTGGGGCTCTACCGCATCGCCCCCCAGGGTTGCGCCTGCGCAGTGACCGTTCTGGCCTCCGAGGAGGAAGGGCCGCTCCCGCATCCCCCACCCCCGGAGGGGGGAATCGAGGAGCTTCCCTCCCGGCCCGGCGGGGGGGCAGCCTGGCTGCGGGGGGATCTCCAGAGCCACAGCCACCACAGCGACGCGCCGGGCTCCTTAGAGGACCTGGTGGCCGCCGCCCGGCGGCGAGGGCTGGATTTCCTGGCGGTGACGGAGCACAACACCGTCAGCCACTTCCCCTATCTGCGGGCCTGGAGCGGGCCGGATCTCCTGCTCATCCCGGGGGAGGAGGTGACCACGTATTACGGCCACATGAACGCCTGGGGCCTCTCCCGCTGGCTGGATTTCCGCTGCCGGACGGTGGAGGAGCTGCGGGCGGTCATCGACGCCGCCCACGCGATGGGCGCCCTGGTCTCCATTAACCATCCCAAGACCGACGGGCCGCCCTGGGAGTATCCTCTGGATCTCCCGGTGGACGCGGTAGAGGCCTGGCAGGGGCCCTGGCCCCTGCGCAACTGGGAATCCCTGGCCTTCTGGGACCGGCTGTTGCGGGCCGGGCGCCGGGTGACGGCGGTGGGCGGCAGCGATAAACACCAGGACCGACCCGGCGAGGGCACGCCCTTTTATCAGGTCGGCCACCCCACCACCTGGGTGTATGCGGCGGATCGGACGGTCCCGGCCATCCTGGAGGCCATCCGCTCCGGCCGGGTGGTGATCACCGCGGACGTGGACGCCCCGTGGCTGGAGCTCACGGCCGAGCGCGGGGATACGACCTGGATGGTGGGGGAGACTGTCCCACCCGGCGGCGCTGTCCGGGTGCGCTATCGGGTGTGGGAAGGGAAGGGCCTGCATCTGCGGCTGCTCTCCCGGGAAGGGGAGCTCCTCTTCCTCCCGGTGGATCGTTCCCCCTTCGAGGGGGTGCTGGAGCTCGACCTGGGCCGCCATCGCTACGTCCGGGCGGAGCTACGGGGCGTGCGGCATTTCGCGGAGGAGACCCCGGATGACCTGCCCATGGTCGCGATGACCAACCCCATCTGGGGAGGCCCGGGCCCGGAGGGGCCGTGAAGCGGCCTCGGAACGCGGACATCTTCCCACGGAGGCGTGCGGATGCAACCGGAAGCCTTCATCGTCCCCCACACCCACTGGGATCGGGAGTGGTATCGCCCCTTCCAGGCCTTTCGTTACCGTCTGGTGGACCTGGTCGAACAGGTCCTTCGGATGATCGAAGGGGATCCGGATTTCAGGGGGTTCCTGCTCGACGGCCAGTCGGTGATCCTGGAGGACGTCCTCACGGTGCGCCCGGATCTGGAGCCGCGGATCCGACAAGCGGTGGAGGCCGGCCGCCTCTGGATCGGCCCCTGGTATGTGCTCCCTGACGAGTTCCTGGTGAGCGGGGAGGCGCTCGTCCGCAACCTCCAGGTTGGGATTCGCATCGCCCGCCGCTTCGGCGGCGAGATGCCCATCGGCTACACGCCGGATCCCTTCGGCCATGTGGGACAGCTGCCCCAGATCCTGAAAGGGTTCGGGATCGAGGCCGCCGTGTTCCAGCGCGGCCTGGACGAGCAGCCCACGCTCCTCTGGTGGGAGGCCCCAGACGGCACCCGGATCTTCACGGTGTATCTCCGGGACGGCTACGGGAACGCCGCCTGGATCCCGGAGGACGCGGAGGCCCTGGCGGCCTACCTGAAGGCCCAGGCCCTCTCCCTGATGCCCCACACGCCGGTTCCCCTCCTCTTGCTCATGAACGGGACGGACCATCTCTTCCCCCATCCGCAGCTGACGGAGCGGCTCCGGGCGGCCCAGACGCATCTCCCGGATCTCCGCCTGCGCCTCGCTTCCCTGGCGGATTACATCGCCGCGGTGCGGACTGCTCTCGGCGAGCGGCTGTCGGATCTCCCCGTGGTTCACGGGGAGCTGCGCTCCAGCCGACGCCATCCGGTCCTGCCCGGCGTGCTCTCCACCCGCATCTGGATCAAGCAGCGCAACGCCGCCGTCCAGACCGTGCTGGAGCGCTACGCGGAGCCCCTGATGGCCTTCGCGCATCTTCTCTGCGGCCTGGATCGGCGGGCCTTCCTCTTCGAGGCCTGGCGGCTCCTCCTTCAGAACCACTTTCACGATTCGATCTGCGGGACGGGGGTGGATGCGGTTCACGAAGACATGCGGCCGCGCTTCGATCACGCTGAGCAGATCGCTGGCCTGGTGAGTCGGGAATCCCTGGAGCGGCTCCTGCGGCCGGAGGCGGCCGAGGCCCCACCCGGCTGGCTGGCCTCAGACCCAGCGTCAATGGAGCAGACGCTGCTGGTCTACTGCCCGATCCCGGGCCCCGTTCGAGGCCCCGTGGAGCTGACCCTCCCCGCCCTCCCGCCGGGCCTGACGTATTGCCTCCTGGATCCCGAAGGGCGTGAGCTCCCGCTCTTTCAGGTGGAGCGGGGGACGCCTGACGAGACGCGCTGGACTGTCAGCTCGACGGAGTGGCCGGGCTTCCTGAACCGCCTGCTCTGGGCCTACGTGGGCCCCTATGCGGCGAAGCGGGTGTGGGTGGATCTCGAGGGGCAGCGGATCTGGGCGGAGTGGGCGGACGCCTCCGCAGATATGGATCACGGGATGATCACCCGTGTCGTTCGCGTGGCCCGCCAGCTGGGGGAGCGACAACCGGCCATCACGGCCCCATGGACGGTCTCGGCGGCGATGGGAGGAGCCTCCCGTTGGGCCTTCGTCCTCCCCGAGGGCCGGGGGGTCGGCCTCCAGGCCTACCGGCTGCAGATCCGCCCCGGGACACCCCGCCTGGTCACCCGACGTCCCCGGGCGGAGCCGGAGATCGCCAACGAGTTCTTCCGCCTCACAGCGGATCCCTCAGATGGGACCCTGCAGCTGGAGGATCTCCGGACGGGCCGGCGGTGGCGCGGCCTGAACCGCTTCGAAGATGAAGGGGATGCCGGGGATGTCTACAACCATGAGCTGCCGGCAGAGGATCGGCGGGTGGACCGCCCGGCGGCGCCGCCCCGGGTGGAGGCCTGGGAGGAGGAGCCGTTCGGTCAGTGCCTGGAGGTCGATTTGCCATATGAGATCCCGGCCGGGCTGCGGCCGGACCGCCGGGGACGCTCCGCGGAGATGATCCCGCTGTCGATCGCCGTGCGGGCATGGCTGCGACCGGGAGTTCCCCGGGTCGATATGGAGGTCGTGGTGGACAATCGGGCGGCCGATCACCGCCTGCGTGTGGTCTTCCCCACCGGCATCCGGTCCGAGACCTGGGTGACGGAGGGGGCGTTTGACCTCGTGGTTCGCCCGGTGGGCCTCCGCGTCCGGGCCGATGACTCCTGGGTGGAGCAGCCGGCCCCTACCGCCCCCCAGCAGGGCTTCGCGTTCGTGGAGGACGCCACCGGCGGGCTCCTGGTGGCGAACCAGGGGCTCCCGGAGATCGAGGCCCGGACGGACGCGGAGGGACAGGTGGAGCTGGTCCTCACCCTGTTGCGGTGCGTGGGCTGGCTGTCGCGGGGGGATCTGCGATCCCGGCGGGGGCATGCGGGGCCGCCGCTGCCCACGCCCGCTGCGCAGATGATCGGGCGCTGGGCCTTCCGCTACAGCCTGATCCCCTACACCGACCGTTGGGAGGCGATCCGGGAGGCCCAGCGCTTTCAGGCGCCGCCCCTCGCCAGGGCGGGCCCGGGCCGTCTGTCGGAGCGACCGTTCCTGGAGGTAGAGCCGGCCGCCTTTGTCCTGACCGCTGTGAAGGCCCCTGAGGAGGGGGAGGGCCTCATCGTGCGAGGGTATAACGCCGCCGAGGAGGTCGTCCAGGTCCGGCTTACCTTCTGGCAGCCGGTTCAGGCGGCCTGGCGGGCGGACCTCATGGAGCGTCTCCAGGAGCCCCTTCGCCCGGAGAGGTCCTCTCTGACCTTCCGGGCCCGCCCCAAGGAGATCGTCACCGTGCGGGTGGTCCTCGCCCCGCTCCTCCGGCATTCGGAAGGATAAAGCCAGAAGCCGGTCCCAGGCGGATGCGGTGCGCCGGGGAGGAAGGCCTGAGGAGGTCTCCTCCCCTTTTTATCGCCACGCCTCCGGGAGGGATGCCGGAGAGTCCCGACGCCTTCATCCTTCCTCCGGGGGATCTTCGCAGGATCTTCACAGGACCCGGGCAGAATCCAGGGTGGAAGTGAGATCCACAGGCGGGAGGAAGCCGATGAAGCGTTGGAAAATCGTGGGGGCGCTGGTGTTGCTGGTGCTTCTGATCGGGATGGTGGGGGTTGGAATCGGCATCGCACGGATGGCGATGGGATGGACCCTTCCCACCTTCGACGGGGCCGGGCCGGTCCCCTCGGCTCCGGGGCCGGGCCGATGGCCCGGCGGGAGGACGGGTCCGTGGAGTGGGATGGGGTGGGGGGCGATCCCGGGGACGCCTCTCTCCGATGAGGAGGCGGTGCGCATCGCCCGCGATGTCATCGCCGCCTATGGGAACCCAGACCTGGAGCTGGCTGAGGTCATGGCCTTCGATAACCACTTCTACGCCCAGGCGCGGGAGCGCTCCACCGGCCGCTACGCCTTCGAGTTTCTCATCGATCGGTTCACCGGGGCCGCCCATCCGGAGCCGGGGCCCAACATGATGTGGAACGCCCGCTACGGGATGATGAGGAACCACGGCATGATGGGGAGCGGGTGGGGCGTCTCCGGGGAGATGCGCCTCTCGCCGGAGGAGGCGCGGCGGATCGCCCAGGCTTACCTGGATTCGGCGATGCCGGGGGCCACGGTAGATGAGGAGGCCGATCCCTTCTACGGCTACTACACGCTGCACATCCTGCGGGACGGCCGGATCGTTGGGATGCTCAGCGTGCACGGCAGCACTGGCCAGGTGTGGGTGCATACCTGGCATGGGAGCTTCCTGCGGATGGTCTACGGCCATGAGGGGGAGCACGGATCCTTCGGGGGCGATGGCGCGGCCCTCGCGTTCCTGTCCATAATTTCCCTGTGAAGGAGGAAAACCATGAGCCGCAACTGGATTGGCCTGCTGATCGGAGCGCTGGTGTTGCTGGTCCTGCTGGTCGGCGCCCTGGGCCTGCTGGCCGGCCCGGCGTGGGGCTGGGGGTGCCCGGGTTGCCCGATGATGGGGCGCTGGGGCTGGGGCGGCATGGGCTGGGGCTTCGGGCTGTGGATGATGCTGCTGGGCCTGCTGCTCCCCTTGCTGTTCCTCGGCCTGATCATCGCCGCGGTGGTCTGGGGGATCCAGCAGGTGACCCGGGCCGGCGGCCTGCCCCCCGCTGCGCCTCCGGCGGCTCGCTGTCCGCAGTGCGGCCGCCCCGTCCAGGCGGACTGGGCCCACTGCCCCTACTGTGGGGCTTCGTTGACCGGCGGGTCGGCACGGCAGGGTTGAAGGCTCACGGAGTCAGGCAGAGCAGAGGGTCGGCATGCGGACGGTGCTGGTGGTGGAGGACGAGCCCCGGATGCGCCAGGTGATCCGGGCCTACCTGGAGCAGGCGGGGTTCCGCGTGATCGCGGTGGGGGACGGCCCCAGCGCGTTGCATGCCTTCCGGCGGGAGCGGCCCGACCTCATCGTCCTGGACCTGATGCTGCCGGGCATGGATGGCTTCGACGTCTGTCGCGCCATCCGGCGGGAGTCCGGGGTGCCCATCCTCATCCTGACGGCGCGGGTGGAGGAAGAGGATCGGGTGGTGGGCCTGGAGCTGGGGGCGGACGATTACATCACCAAGCCCTTCAGCCCGCGCGAGCTGGTGGCGCGGGTTCGCGCGGTCCTGCGGCGGGCACAGGGGGAGATCTCCCCGCCCGCCGTCCTCCGGGTGGGGGATCTGGTCATTGACCTGGAGCGCCGGGAGGTGCGGGTGGGCGACCGGGAGGTCCGTCTGACGCCCACGGAGTTCGAGCTGCTGACGGCCATGGCGCGCCATCCGGGCCGTGTCTTCACCCGACTGCAGCTGCTGGAGCGGATCCAGGGCGCAGCCTACGAAGGATATGAACGGACCATCGACGCGCACATCAAGAACCTGCGCCAGAAGATCGAGCCGGATCCCCGCAACCCGCAGTATATCCTCACCGTCTATGGGGTCGGCTACAAGCTTCGGGAGGAGTGAGCGGGGGGATCCGGATGCGGAGCCTGTGGGCGAAGCTGACCCTGGCCTTCATCGGCGTGGTCGTCCTGAGCCTGCTGACCACGGCCCTCCTGATCGCCCTGGCCACCGCAGGGGAGTTCCGGGTCTATGTGGCCCGGGGGAACCGGCGCTGGGCGGAAGGGCTGGCCCCGCTCTTCGCTGCATATTACGCCCGGGTTGGGAGCTGGGAGGGCGTGGAGGCCGTGCTTGAGGACATGCCGATGCCCATGCCCGGCATGGGGCCCATGCATCCGCCCATGGGGATGATGGGGATGAACCGGGCGATGTGGCGGATGATGGGCCACCGCCTGATCCTGACCGACGAGGCGGGGCGGGTCCGGCTGGATTCCGAGGGGAGCGCAGTGGGGACCCTCCTCCCGGCGGCGCGAGAGCAGGGGGTCCCGATCCGCGTGGCGGGGCGGACGGTGGGGTGGCTGCTCATCGGCGAGGTGGAGAGCCCCACCGGGCCCTCGGCGGAGTTCTTGGCTCAGGTGCGGCGGGCCATCGCCCTCAGCACGCTGCTCGGGATCGCGCTGGCCCTGGGGGCGGGCTCCTGGGTGTTCTTCCGGCTGATGCGTCCGCTCCAGGCCCTCCAGCAGGCGTCCCGGCGGATCGCGAGGGGGGATCTCGGCGCGCGCATCCCGGCGCGGGAGGCTGGGGAGCTGGGGGAGGTGGCTCGGGCGTTCAATCAGATGGCGGAGGCGCTGGCCCGGGCGGAGCAGCAGCGGCGTCAGATGCTGGCGGACATCGCCCACGAGCTCCGCACCCCCCTGGGGATCCTGCAGGGGCAGCTGGAGGCGCTGCTGGATGGCGTCCTTCCCCTGGTGCCGGAACAGATCGTCCAGGTCCACGACGAGGTGCGGCACCTGGCCCGGCTGGTGGAGGACCTGCGGCTCCTCGCCCTGGCGGAGGCCGGTCAGCTGCGGCTGGAGCGGAGGCCTGTGGACCTGCGATCCCTAATCGAGGAGGCCGCCGACCGCATCGCCTTGCAGGCGGCGGAGAAGGGGATCCGGCTGGAGGTGCATCTTCCGGAAGGGCTGCCGCCGGCGTGGGGGGATCCGGGGCGTCTGCGGCAGGTGCTAATGAACCTGCTCACCAATGCCCTCCGCTACACGCCTGCCGGCGGCCGGATCACCATCGAGGCCCAGCCCCTCGGGGATCAAGTGCAGGTGAGCGTCCGCGACACCGGGGTGGGGATCGCCCCGGAGGATCTGCCCTATGTCTTCGATCGGTTCTACCGGGCGGAGAAATCCCGGGCCCGGGCGGACGGGGGGTCGGGGCTGGGGCTGGCCATCGCCCGCCACCTGATCGAGGCCCATGGAGGCCGTATTGGGGTCGAGAGCCAGCCCGGCCAGGGCTCCCATTTCTTCTTCACCCTCCCCATTGTCTCCCGCCCATAAAGTGGCCGCGCCCCGCATCCTTACGGATGTGCTATAATGGAAAAAGCGAGAGGCCCCCGTAGCTCAACTGGATAGAGCAAGGGCGTCCTAAGTCCTGCGTTGCGGGTTCGAATCCCGCCGGGGGCACTTGAGAAGAAGCCGGGCGGAACGCCCGGCTTTGTGTTCCGGTGTGTTCGCGGGGAGCGAATCCATGGATGTGGGGAAAGCGCGGATGGGGACCCGGCCGATCATCTCCTTCCGGCAGGTGAACAAATGGTTCGGGAATCTGCACGTTCTGCGGGACATCACGCTGGACATCTATGAAGGGGAAGTGGTGGTGATCTTCGGCCCCAGCGGGGGCGGGAAGAGCACCCTGATCCGCACCATCAACCGGCTGGAGCCCATCGACTCCGGTGAGCTGTGGGTGGACGGCATCCCGGTTCACGATCCCCGCATCAACGTCAACCGCCTCCGTCAGGAGATCGGGATGGTCTTCCAGCAGTTCAATCTCTTCCCCCATCTGACGGTGCTGGAGAACATCATCCTCGGTCCGGTGCATGTGAAGAAGATCCCCCGGGCGGAGGCGGAGCGGCTGGCCATGCAGCTCCTGGAGCGGGTGGGGATCCCCGAGAAGGCCCACGCTTACCCGGCCCAGCTGTCGGGCGGACAGCAGCAGCGGGTGGCCATCGCCCGAGGCCTGGCTATGCGGCCGAAGATCATGCTCTTCGATGAGCCGACCAGCGCCCTGGATCCCGAGATGATCAAGGAGGTGCTGGACGTGATGGAGGATCTGGCCCGGGAGGGGATGACCATGGTGGTGGTCACCCACGAGATGGGCTTCGCCCGACACGTGGCGGACCGCATGGTCTTCCTGGAAGGGGGCCGAATCGTAGAGATCGGGACCCCTGATGAGATCTTCGAGAACCCCCGGCACGAGCGCACCCGGGTCTTCCTGAGCCAGGTCCTGCGTCATTAGCGAGCAAGGCTTTCCGTTGCGGCCTCACCCCCGCGGCGGGAGGCCATTTTTAATCTCAGGAGGTGGACGATGGCGCTCAGACTATCTCGAATGGCCTTGCTCGGGTTGGCCCTCGCCCTGGTCCTGGCAGCCTGTCAGGCGCCCGGGGCCACGCCGGCCCCTCAAAAGGGCCGCGCCCCTCTCGCCCCCGAAGGAACCCTCCTGCGCAAGATCCAGGATCGCGGCAAGCTGATCTGCGGCACGAAGTATGACATCCCCACCTTCGGTTACCTCAACCCTAAGACCAACCAGGTGGAAGGCTTCGATGTGGAGATCTGCCGTGCCGTCGCCGAGTACATCTTCGGCGATCCCAACGCGGTGGAGATTAAGGAGGCCATTTCCAAGAACCGCATCCCCTTCCTCAAAGAGGGCGTGGTGGACATCGTGGCTTCGACGATGACCATCAACGAGGAGCGCCTGAAGGAGATCGATTTCTCCGTCGTCTATTACGTCGCCGGCCAGTCCCTCCTGGTCCCCAAGAACAGCCCCATCAACGGCCTGGATGACCTCAAAGGCAAGCGGGTGGGCACCGTGAAGGGTTCCACCTCGGAGAAGAACATCCGGGCCATCTCGGATCAGAAGGGGCTGAACATCGAGGTGGTGCTCTTCGACACCTACTCGGAGGCGGTGGCGGCCATGGACGCCGGCCGCGTGGACGCGGTGACCACCGATGACATCATCCTCTACGGCTTCGTGCGCCAGGAGCCGGATAAGTGGAAGGTGGTCGGAGGGCGCTTCACGGTGGAGCCCTATGGCGTGGGGGTGAAGAAGGGCGAGGAGGAGCTCCTGGAGGTGGTGAACACAGTGATCCGGGAGCTTAAGTCTTCCGGCCGCTGGAAGGAGATCTACAAGAAGTGGATCCCCAGTGACACGGTGCCGGAGCCCCCGCCGGATGATTGGCGGGCGGTGAGCCAGCCGTGATCCCCCCCGATGCGAAGATCCGCCGGCGGGGCGCTCACGGCGCCCCGCCGGTTCTTATCCGCACGGATCCCAGGCCTCCCATTCGGGTGGAACCATGAGCACGGCGGACGTCTGGCATTACCTGCTTCTGGGCCTGTGGACGACCCTACGGCTCTCCCTCGCCAGCATGGGGGTGGCGTTGGCCCTGGGGACACTGATCGGGGTGTTGCGGGTCTCCCCGGTGCCTCCCCTTCGCTGGTTCGCCGCCGGGTATGTGGAGTTCTTCCGGGATATCCCACTGTTGCCGGTGCTGGTCTTCGTCTACAGCGGGTTGCCCAAGGCGGGAATCCGGCTCCCCACTTCTTTCGATAGCGCGGTGGCCGGGCTGGGGGTTTACACGGCCGCCTTCGTCGCGGAGGTGGTGCGGGCCGGCCTCCAGTCGGTCCACAGGGGTCAGATCGAGGCCGCCCTCTCCCTGGGCATGACCTTCCCCCAGATGGTCCGCCTGGTGTTGCTGCCTCAAGCCTTCCGCATGATGATCCCGCCCCTGGGCACCGTGTTCATCGCCCTGGTGAAGAACACCTCCATCGCCTCGGCCATCGCTGTCGAGGAACTGCTGTATCAGGCGGAGTTCGTCATCGGCCGCACCTTCGCTGACTGGCCGATGCTGATCGCCTTTCTTCTCTATCTGGTGATCACCGTGCCCCTCAGCGGGCTGGTGAACTTTCTGGAGCGCCGTCTGCGGATCCTCTTCTGAGGCGGAGGGGATGCAGGCATCGGAGCGACCCTGGCAGACCCTGGCGGGCGTGGGGATCGTGCTGGCCCTGATCCCCCTGGCCTTCCGTATGGAGCCGGCGCGGTTCGCGCCGTTCCTCGAGGGATCCACCTGGCGGTTCCTGGCCCTGGGGCTGCTCCTCACCCTGGAGGCCTCGGCGATCGCCATCCTGGCCAGCATCCCGCTGGCCCTCTTCTTCGCTCTGGCCCGCCTGAGCGGCCCGTTCTGGCTCCGCTACCCCGTGATCGCCCTGGTGGAAGGCATCCGGGCTCTCCCCCTCCTGGGGCTGATGTTTTATCTCTTCCTGCGCCTGAGCGCCCTGGGCCGGCAGCTGGGGATGGAGGCGCTGACCCGGCCCGACGCGGCGGTGATCGCCGCCCTCTGGCTCTACACGGGCGCGGTGAACGGCGAGGCCCTGCGCGCGGCCATCCTCTCCCTCCCCCGAGGCCAGTGGGAGGCCGCCCGCTCCCTGGGCTTGACCTACGGCCAGGCGATGCGCTTGGTCATCCTCCCCCAGGCCTTCCGACGGGCCCTTCCCCCGCTGGTGGCCCAGTTCGCCACTCTGGTGAAGGATACCTCCCTGGGCGCCATCATCGGGTTCATCGAGCTCTACCGGCGGGGGGTGATCCTCTTTCAAGGGGAGCGCAACCCCATGGAAACCCTCTACGTGATCTCGGTGATCTATTTCCTCGTTAACTACACCCTCGGCCGGCTGGCTGGGACGCTGGAGCGCCGGCTGGGGCTTCACCGCGGGTAGGGCCAGCCCCCCGATCGGAAGAGGCGGCTGCGCTATAATTCCCGTGCATGAACTTCCAGCGGAAAGGAACCCCACGGATGGAAGATCGGGCACTGGTGGAGCTGGCCCTCCGGATGCGTGAGCGGGCCTATGCCCCTTACTCCGGCTACCGGGTGGGGGCCGCCCTGCTGAGCGCCTCCGGCCAGGTGTTCACCGGATGCAACGTGGAGAACGCGGTCTACCCCCTTGGGCTGTGCGCGGAGCGGGTAGCCGTGTTCAAGGCCATCTCCGAAGGGGAGCATCACTTCACCGCCATCGCGGTCGCCACCGAAAACGGCGGCACGCCGTGCGGAGCCTGCCGCCAGGTCCTCTCCGAGTTCTCCCCCGACCTGCGGATCCTCCTGGTCGACGCGAAAGGACACGTGCGGGAGACCTCCCTGCGGGCCCTGCTGCCGGAACCCTTCGGGCCCCGGGATCTCCAGGCGGTTCGCTGAGGAGACAGGCATGGCACCCGGGATCCAGACGCCATGGCGGCGGCTCCCCCTCCTCGGGCTCCTCTGGGCGCTGGGGGTGCTGGGGATCGGGACAGGGCTGGGCCTCGGGGCGTATCGCTTGGCCTTCCAGGAGGCCCTGCGCGCCGTCCCCATCCTCCCGCCCCCTGGCGCCTCGGTCTCCTCCTCTCCCACCACCCACAGCGGCCCCCTCCATCTTCCGGAGTGGACCGGGAAGGAGCGGGTGAACATCCTGGTTTTGGGGATCGATCAGCGGGAGGGGGAGTCGGGCCCCTGGCGCACCGACACGATCATGGTGGTGACGATCGATCCCGTGGGTCTCTCCGCCGGGGTGCTCTCCATCCCCCGCGATCTGTGGGTGACGATCCCCGGTTTCGGGGAGAACCGCATCAACACGGCCCACTTTCTGGGGGACGCCTACGGCTACCCGGGCGGCGGGATCGCCCTGGCCCAGGAGACCCTGCGCTATAACTTCGGGATCGCCACCTCCTATTACGTGCGGGTGAACTTCACCACCTTTGAGAAGGCCATCGATCTGCTGGGCGGCATCGAGCTCTGCGTCCCGGAGGCCATCGATGATCCCCATTATCCAGACGCCCGTTACGGATATGAGCCCTTCCACATCGAGGCGGGATGCCAGCATCTCGATGGGCGGACGGCGTTGAAATACGCGCGGACGCGGGCCACCCGTGGGGGGGACTTCGATCGCATGCGCCGCCAGCAGCAGGTGATCCAGGCGGTGCGGGAGCGGGTGCTTCGGCTGAACATGCTGCCGGAGCTGATCGCCCGGGCCCCGGCGCTCTGGGAGACGGTGAAGGACGGGGTCCGCACGAACCTCTCCCTGGAGGAGATGATCGCCCTCGCCCGCCTGGCCGCCCGCATCCCCGATGACCGCATCCGGATGGTGACCATCGGTCCCTCGATGACCATCCCCGCCACGACTCCCGATGGGGCTGAGGTGCTGGTCCGCATCCCTGAGAAGGTCCAGGAGGCCCTGACGGACCTGTTCGGGCCCCAGCCGATGCACTTGAAGGCCCGGATCTCTGTGCGGAACGGGACGTTGCGGCCGGGCCTGGCGACCCGGGTGGCCGAGATCCTCCGCTCCCTCGGCGCGGAGATCGTGGAGGTGGGGAACGCGGATCGCTCCGATTACGGGGAAACCCGCATCTTGGCCCGCCCGGAGGCCCTGGAGGCGGGCCGCCAGGTGGCGGGATGGCTGGGCCTCCCCCTCACCGCGGTGCAGCCCACGCCGGATCTCGCCTGCGCCTGCGATCTGGTCATCCGCCTGGGAGCGGACTTCCCGGAGCTGGCGGGGCCATAAGGGATGCCGCGGCGTCCCCGCGTGGCCTGGCATGCCCCCTGTAGAGGAGGAAGGCTGTGAAGCGAGGAGACCGAGATTCGCGTTTTCGGGAGGCGCCATGGATTTCCGCCTGAGCGAGGAGCAACGGCTGTTCCGACAGGCGGTGCGGGAGTTCGCCGAGCAGGAGCTGAAGCCCCGCGCCCGCCATGTGGATGAGCGCGGCGAGTTCAACTGGGAGGCGGTCCGCAAAGGGGCCTCCCTGGGGCTGCTGGGCCTGACGGTCCCGGAGGCCTACGGCGGGGCAGGGCTGGATCACGTCAGCGCGGCCATCGCCATCGAGGAGATCGCCCGGGGATGCGGCTCCACCGCCCTCTCCCTGGCGGCCCACAACGGCCTGGGACTGGCGCCGATCCTCCTCTTCGGCAGCGAGGCCCAGAAGCGGCGGTGGCTGCCGGCCCTGACCAGCGGCCGCAACGGGCTGGCCGCCCTGGCCCTGACGGAGCCTCACTGCGGCAGCGACCTGGGGGCCGTGCGCACCACCGCGGTCCGCGATGGGGACGAGTGGGTGATCACCGGCCAGAAGATGTGGTGCACCAACGCTGGCATCGCCGAGGTGATCGTCACCCTGTGCCGCACGGACCCGGAGGCCGGCAAGCGCGGCCTCAGCCTGATCCTCATCCCCACGGACGCCCCGGGCCTCTCCATCGCCCCGCCGGAGAAAAAGATGGGGCTCCACGGCTCCCCCACCCACGCCGTGACCTTCGATCATGTGCGGGTGCCCCTGGATCACCTCCTGGGGGAGCCGGGGCGAGGCTTGCCCTACGCCCTCCAGGTCTTAGACGGAGGGCGCATCGGTATCGGGGCCCTCTCGGTGGGCCTGGCCCAGGCCGCCTTCGAGGAGGCGGTCCGTTACGCGAAGGAGCGCACCGCCTTCGGCCAGCCCATCGCCGCCTATCAGGCCGTCCAGTGGATGCTGGCCGACGCGGCGGTGGAGATCGAGGCCGCCCGGCTGCTGGTGTATCGGGCGGCCTGGCTGCGGGATCAGGGGCTCCCCTACACCCAGGCCGCGGCCATGGCCAAGCTCTTCGCCAGCGAGATGGCCGAGCGCGTGACCCGCAACGCCATCCAGATCCACGGCGGCTACGGCTACAGCCGGGAGTTCCCGGTGGAGCGGCTCTACCGGGACGCCCGGCTGATGACCATCGGGGAGGGCACCAGCGAGATCCAGCGCCTGGTCATCGCCCGCCACATCTTGGGGCTGGTCCGGGCGGAGCCGCTCCCCGCGGATGTGGTGTGAGCCGTGGTCCTCAAGGAACGCCTGAAAGCCTATGCCCGCTCCCTCGGCTTCGACCTGATCGGGGTGGCCGCGGCGGGCCCCACGCCCTCCGCCGATCGCTACGAGGAATGGGTCCGCGCGGGCCGCGCGGCCACCATGGCCTACCTCACCCGGCCCGAGGCCATCGAGAAGCGTCGGGACGTCCGCCACCTCTGGCCGGAGGCCCGCTCCGTCATCGTGGGGGCCATGAACTACTACGCCGGGGATTTCCCGCCGCCCCGGGAGGATGTTCCGCAGGGACGGGTCGCCCGCTACGCCTGGGGGGAGGACTACCACGAGGTCCTGCGGGAGCGCCTGGAGGCGCTCTTAGAGTTCCTCAACCGGGAGGCCGGCCGCCCGGTGCGGGGACGGATCTACGTGGACACCGGGCCGGTGCTGGAGCGGGCCTGGGCCGTCCAGGCCGGCCTGGGATGGATCGGCAAGAACAGCATGCTCATCCACCCCCGCCTGGGCTCCTACCTGTTCCTGGGGATCCTGCTGGTGGATCTGGAGCTGGAGCCCGACCCGCCCTTCCCGACGGACCACTGCGGCACCTGCACCCGCTGCATCGAGGCGTGCCCGACGCGCTGCATCCGCCCCGATCGCACGCTGGAGGCGGAGCGCTGCCTCTCTTACCTGACCATCGAGCGGCGGGAGGAGATCCCGATGGAGCGGCGGGCAGCGATCGGGGACTGGATCTTCGGGTGCGACATCTGCCAGGAAGTCTGCCCCTGGAACCGGCGGTTCGCCCGGCCGACCGCCGAGCCGGCCTTCCAGCCCCGGGAGGGGATCCCCCGCTTGGCCCTGGCAGAGATCCTGGGGATGGATGAGGCAGCATTCCGGGCGCGGTTCCGCCGCAGCGCCATCCGCCGGGCCAAACGGCGGGGGCTGGTGCGCAACGCCCTGGTGGTCGCGGGGAACCTGCGGGCGCGTTCGCTCCGCCCGCTGCTCGAACGCTGGCGGGCCGATGAGGATCCCATCTTGCAGGAGCACGCCGCATGGGCTCTGGAACGGATAGAGGAAGCCCAGGTCCTTTTAGAGGGTCCGGGATGAAAGCCGCGCGGGGTGTTTATGTGCTGTGGCTGGAGGCGTGGGGGGAGGTGGTCATCGGCCGGCTCGGGCGCTGGCCCCTCGCTGGGACCTACGCCTATGTGGGCTCGGCCCGGGGGCCCGGAGGCTTCCAACGGTTGGAGCGCCACCGGAGGGTGGCGGAGGGCCGGAGCTCGACACGTCGCTGGCACATCGATTACCTGCTCACCGCCGGGCAATGGCGGGGCGCTTTCGTGAGGGAGACTGAGGATCCCGCGGCGGAGTGCGCCCTGGCCCGGGCCCTGGCCGAACACCTGCCCCCCGCCATCCCGCACTTCGGAAGCAGCGACTGCCGCTGCCCCACCCATCTCTTCGCCGTCCCCGATCCCGAAGGATTCCTTCAGTTACTCGCCGCCCAGGGCCTCCGGGCTTTCCCGGAGCGTGAGGATGCAGGCGTTCGGTCCGCCTGGATGCGTTAAAATGAGTGAGAGAAGGGGACTCGATGGGGATCATCCGCCAGGAGGGCGCTCCGGGGCGCGGGCGCCCCGCGGGTTTCCCTGAGCCACCGGGAGGAGCGAATCGATGTTTTCCGCATTGGTCGAGGCCGCGATGGAAAAGGCCCGCTTCCGCCAGCTGGAGGACGGGACCTATTACGGGGAGATCGAGATGTACCCGGAGGTCTACGCCACCGGAGCGACCCTGGAGGAATGTCGCCGGGAGCTGGAGGAGGTGTTGATCGAGTGGCTGCAGGATCGCCTGTCCCGCCCGTGACCTTCCCGCCCGCCCGCTGGCGTCTGCTGTGGTCGCCTCCTGCGGACGGCGCCACCCAGATGGCCATCGATGGGGCCATTGTGGAGGCCGTGGCGGCCGGGGAAGCTCCGCCGACAGTGCGCTTCTACCGCTGGGATCCGCCCTGCCTCAGCCTGGGGCGGAGCCAGCCGGTGGAGGAGGTGGATCTCTCGCGCTGTCGGGCCGATGGGGTCGAGGTGGTGCGGCGGCCCACGGGGGGACGAGCCATCCTCCACGCGGAGGAGCTCACTTACAGCGTGATCTTCCCGGAGGCCGACCCCCGGGCGGCCGGCGGCATACCGGAGACCTTCCGCCGGTTCGCCCAGGCCTTCGCGGCCGCCTTACGCGCCCTGGGCGTCCCCGACGTCGCCCTGGCCCCCCCGCTGGATCCGCGCGTCCGGGGCGAGGGGTTCGTCTGCTTCGAGGTGCCCACGGACTCCGAGCTCACCGTGGGCGGGCGCAAGATCATGGGCAGCGCCCAGTGGCGTCATCGCGGCGTGGTGCTGCAGCACGGCTCCCTCCCCCTGGACGGCGACCCGGGGGCCATCGCCCGGTATCTACGCCGCGGGCCGGATCCCGAACGGCTCCGTCGGCGGGCGATCACCCTTCGGGAGGCCGTGGGGCACCCGGTGGCTTTCGAGGTGGCGGCGGAGGCGATCCTGATCGCGTTCCGCGAGCTCCTGAACATCCATGTCTTTCCGGGGGACCTGATCCCGGCGGAGGCGGCGCGGATCCCGGCGTGGCGGGATCGCGTGGCCATCCTGCGGCGGGAAGGGGAGCCCCAGCAAGGAGCATGGCGATGGTCGTAGGCACCTGCACGGTGGAGCTGCATCTGCCGGAGGCGCTGTCGTTGAAAGACAAGCGCAGCGTGATGAAATCCCTTATCGCCCATCTGCGCCAGTCCTTCAACGTGGCGGCGGCGGAGATCGATCATCAGGACTTCCCGCAATCGGCCCGGCTGGGCCTGGCCACCATCTCCAACGACGCCGGCCACATCCACGCTACCCTGGAGGGCGCCGTCCGCTGGATCCAGGCCCATCGGCCGGACGTGATGGTGGTGGATTGGGAGATCGCGATCCTGTGAACGCTCCCGCGGGCGCTCGCCCGTTCACAGGGAAAGGAGCCTGGGATGGCGTATCGGACCACGCTTGTCCGCGAGCCTGCGGTGGCCGGCGCCTTCTACCCGGCGGACCCGGGGGCGCTGCAGGAGATGGTGGATCGCCTGCTCGCGGAGGCACCTCGCTATGAGACCGAGCCGGCCGCCCTGATCGTCCCCCACGCCGGCTACATCTACTCGGGCCATGTGGCCGCGTGGGGGTTCCGGCAGCTGGAGGGCCGTCCTTACGACGCTGTGGTGGTGCTGGGCACCAACCACGTGGAGCCTTTCTTCCGCGAGATCTCTGTCTGGGCCCGGGGTGCGTGGCGGACTCCCTTGGGAGAGATCCCCATCGATGAGGAGCTGGCCGACGCCCTGCTGGCCGCAGGCCCGCCGCTGCGCTTCGTCCCCGAGGTCCATCTGGAAGAACATTCCATCGAGGTGGAGCTTCCCTTTCTGCAGCGGCTGTTCCCCGAGTTGCGCTTCGTCCCGGTGATGATCGGGGAGCCTTCCCCGGAGAACATCGAGGCCCTCGCGGATGCCCTGGCCCGGGCCCTGGCCGGCCGGCGGGCCATCGTCATCGCCAGCAGCGACCTCTCCCATTACCCGCGGGATGAGCACGCCCGTCAGGTGGACCTCAGCGCCATCGGTGCCATCCTCTCACTGGATGAGGAGCTGCTCCGCCATACCATCGCCGAATGGATGGCACGTCGGATCCCGGGGCTGGCGACGCTGATGTGCGGCGAGGGGCCCGTGCGCACGGCCATGGCCTACGCCCGGCGCACCGGCGCGGTCCACACGACCCTGCTCCGCTACGCCAACTCCAGTGACGTCCCCTACGGGCGCAAGGACCATGTGGTGGGCTACGCGGCTATCCGCTTCGCCCGGGAGCCGGATCCCCCCCTTGGCGCTGAGGATCGGCACACCCTTCTGGAGATCGCCCGGGAGGCGGTGACCCACGCGGTGCATGGGCGGCCCCTGCCGGAGCTGTCGGTTTCGTCCCCCGCCTTGCAGTTGCCCCGCGCCTGTTTCGTGACCCTGACCCGGGGCGGCCACCTGCGGGGATGCCGGGGGGAGGTCTGGCCGCGCTCGGATCTCGCCCACGCCGTGCAGCGGGTGGCGGTGCTCTCCGCCCTCGATGATCCCCGTTTTCCTCCTGTGACCGTGGAGGAGTTGCCCCATCTGGAATATGAGATCAGCGTCCTCTCCCCGCTGCGGCCGGTGGCCGACCCTGAGGAGATCGTGATCGGGCGGGACGGCCTCTTCCTCCTGGCGGGGGGCCGCACGGGGTTGCTGCTCCCCCAGGTCCCGGTGGAGCAGGGATGGGATCGGGAGGCCTTCCTGCGGGCCATCTGCCTCAAAGCGGGCCTCCCGGAGGACGCCTGGCGGTGGCCGGAAGCCCGCCTCTTCCGCTTCGAGGCGGAGGTGTTTGGGGAATCGTAGGAAGCGCACTGCGGAGAGGGGGCGCGTCGATCCGGCCTTCTATGGAGCTGGGCGACCAGCCCTCCCTTGATTTCCATCTTCCCCGTGGCGCGCTCCCATCGAAGGACATCGTCCGTTCACCAAGCACGGCCATACACCTTTTCAGCCAGCTCCGCCCCCAGTATCATCTCCGCCAGCATCCGGCGCACCTCTTCGGGCGTGGCCTGGGGATGGCGCTGTCGGATGCCGCGGATGGCCAGCGTGCGGACGGTCTCGTTGAGGCTATCCACGATCGCGAATTTCTTCCACGGCGGCATACGCCGGATCCATTCGATTTGAAGGACCCTGATCTTCGGATGGGTGTCCGAGAACATCCGGCCTCCTATGGCGATCCGGCTTGCCTCGCACGAGTTGCGCTCTGCCTTTTGCGGGATGGCCGAGGATCGGAGGTCCGAAGTTCGAGGAGTCCCCGAACATCCGCTGCTGATCCAGAAATCCATTTTATCCCACAAACCCTCTTTTGACTCGCACGCCGATGCCGTCGGTTTGGGGAGTCCACCTCGGGTCTAAAATTGTGCATATCAACGGTTGAAGGAGGAGGTGCATGATGCGTGGGTCCAGACGGCTCGTCCTGGTGCTGGCCTGGATCCTGGGAGGGCTTCCGGTCGCGAGGCCGTGGCCGGGTGCATCCGGCGCCTCCGCCGCGCCGGCGTGTTTTCTCCCGCTGGAGGATGGCCGTTGTCTTCCCCCGCCGACCCTGGCTGATTCGGCCCCACCGCCTGCAGCGCATGCGCAAACGGCCTCGGCCTCCCGGGGCCTCGGCGTTCTGGTGAAGCGCAAGGCGGACGTCCCGCCGGGTGCTTTCCGGGTAGGCCTGGCCGCGGCCGGCTTCCCCGGCGCCGAGGCCTTAGCCGTCCCCCGCTGGTGGCGTATCCCGGTGCCGCCGGGGGAGGACCCCGAGGCCCTGGCGGCGCGGCTGCGCCAGCGCCCCGACGTCGAAACCGCCGAGGTTGACCGCCCGGTCCGCATCGCCTTCACCCCTAACGATCTTTACTACGGCTATCAGTGGAACCTCCCGCAGATCCGCGCCCCCCAGGCCTGGGACGTCATCACCGGGACCGCCGGGGTCTGGATTGCCATCGTGGACACGGGGGTGGATTACACCCATCCGGATCTCGCCTCCTCCCGGCTGTGGTTAGGGTGGGATTTCGCAAACAGCGACAACAATCCAATGGATGACCATGGCCACGGCACCCACGTGGCGGGGATCGCCGGGGCGAATACGAACAACGGCCAAGGCGTCGCCGGCGTGTGCTGGGGCTGTGACCTGCTCGCGGTGAAGGTCCTGGATGCAAGTGGAGGGGGTTATGCTTCGTGGGTGGCGGATGGGATCCGGTATGCCGCCGACTGGGGGGTGGCTTTCGGAAAGCGCACGGTCATCAACCTGAGCCTGGGGAGCCCATATCCCAGCCGCGTCCTCGCCGACGCCGTCGCCTACGCCCAGGGCCAGGGCGCCCTGATCGTGGCGGCGGCGGGGAACGATGGCGTCAATGAGCTGTTCTATCCGGCGGCCTATCCCGGGGTGATCGGCGTCGCCGCCACGGATTCCTCGGATCAGCGGGCATCATTCTCTAACTGGGGATCCCATGTGGACATCGCTGCGCCGGGAGTGAGTATCCTTTCCACAATGTGGGGGTGGTATTACTTTGCCGATGGCACCTCCATGGCCACGCCCCATGTAGCGGGGGTGGCGGGATTGGTGTGGTCGGCGGGGCCGGCCCTGACAGCGAGCCAGGTGTGCGGCGCCCTGCTCCGCACCGCTGTGGACCTGGGGACCCCCGGGCGGGATGACATCTATGGATACGGCCGGTTGAACGCCGAAGCGGCGGTCCGCAGCGTGGTGCCTCCCCCACCCGGCCCGCCTCCCGGGCCCTATCGGGTATATCTCCCGCTGGTGATGTCGCCGCCCTTCGTCTGCCCGTGAGGAGGGAACTGGCGGCCGACCCCTGAGCCCGGTTATCCTTGGAGACGCCAACTTCCCTTGCGGTAAAGGCGCTCTGATGCCGCGACCGATCCTCATCGTTCACGGTGGCGCGGGGACCATCCCGGAGGAGCGCCACGCGGCGGCGGTGGAGGGATGCCGCCGGGCGGTGCAGGCGGGATGGTCGATCCTGGAGGCCGGCGGCTTCGCCCTGGACGCGGTGGAGGCCGCCGTGCGGGTGTTAGAGGATGACCCCACCTTCAACGCCGGGCGGGGCAGCGTGCGAACCCGAGCGGGCACGGTGGAGATGGATGCCCTGATCATGGAGGGGACTACCCTGCGCGCCGGGGCCGTGGCGGCTGTCCGTCGAGTCCGCAACCCCATCCTCCTGGCCCGGGCGGTGATGGAGCGCACCCCCCATGTCCTCCTCGTGGGCCCGGCCGCGGAGGCCCTGGCCGAGCTGCTCGAGCTCCCCATGGCGGACGATGCGGAGTTGGCCGCTCCCCGGGACCGCCTGGGCGAGGAGCTCCCCCGGCCGGAAGGGTCTGTGAATCTCCGGGAGATCCTGGCGCAGGCTCTCTCCGGGCCGATGGATACCGTCGGGGCGGCGGCTATGGATGCCGCGGGCCGCCTCGCCGCCGCGGTCTCCACCGGTGGTATGTCGAACAAGTGGCCGGGCCGGGTGGGGGATTCGGCCCTCATCGGTTGCGGGGCTTATGCGGACGACCGGAGCGGGGCGGCAGTAGCCACCGGATGGGGGGAGACCCTGATGCGGGTGGTGATCGCCAAGACCGCCTGCGACTTCATGGCCCTGGGGCTCTCCGCCTCGGGTGCCGTGACGGCTGCCATCCGCCTGCTGGAGGAGCGGGTGAATGGGCGGGGCGGGCTGATCGCCATCGACCGGGAGGGCCGCATCGGCATCGCCCACAACACGCCCCATATGAGCTGGGCGTGGACCGATGGACGTGTTCTGGAGGCCGGGATCCGCGCGCCGGAGTGAGCGCGGGGCTTGGTCACCGGCGAGTCCGGAGCCGCTCCAGCTCGAGGCTGAGCCGCAGGGCGACCCCGCTGAGGACCCCAGTGAGGTGCGCGGCCAGGTAGGGGGAGATGTCCAGCTCTCGCCCCAGGATCCGGGTTTGATAGAAATAGGGGGCCCAGGCCAGCACACCCAGATAGATCAGGAGCCGGCTGAGCCAGCGCCGCCGACCACCATGCTGCGCCTCGCCTGGACGTCCTTCCATTGCCGCCGCCCGGGCCCGCAGCCGCCACCCGCCCAGCACGCCCGCGAGATGCGCCGCCAGGAAGGGGAGGATCGGCCAGTCCTCCCCCGCCACCGTCGCCGTGAGGAAGGGGACCCAGACCAGCACGCCCAGGAGGATCAGCCCGTTGCCCAGCCACCGCCATGCCTCCGGGTTGAGGGAGAAGCCCATGAAACCTCCACCATAGATGAGTTTTCTGTGCTTTCATGTTGCCCGGAGAAGCCGTGGGCGGCAAGAAGCGCGGATCCGGTTTATGGGAAGAAGGCGATGGCTCGAGTTCGTCTGGATCTTCTGCTGGTGGAGCGAGGGCTGGCGGAGAGCCGGGAGCGGGCGCAGCGCCTGATCCGCGCCGGCCGGGTCCGGGTGGGGGATCGGGTGGTGGATAAGCCCGGGGCCCTGGTGCCGCCGGACGCGCCGGTGCGGATCACCGAGCCCTTCCCCTATGTGAGCCGCGGCGGCCTGAAGCTGGCTGCTGCCCTGGCCCGCTTCCCGGTCCTCGTGCGGGGGGCGGTGTGCGCCGATGTGGGCGCTTCCACGGGGGGCTTCACCGATTGCCTGCTCCAGCATGGGGCGGCCCGGGTCTACGCCATCGATGTGGGCTACGGCCTGCTGGACATGCGGCTGCGCCAGGATCCACGGGTGATCGTGATGGAACGGACCAACGCCCGTTATCTCACGGAACTGCCGGAGCCCGTGCATCTGGTGACCATGGACGTCTCCTTCATCTCGGTCCGGCTGATCCTTCCCAATGCCCACCGCTGGCTGGTCCCGGAGGGCCACGCCATCGTGCTGGTCAAGCCTCAGTTTGAGGCCGGGCGCGCCGAGGTCAAACGGGGCGTGGTGCGCGACCGCGCGGTCCACGAACGGGTGTTGCGGACGCTGATCGAGTGGAGCCGGGCGCATGGCTGGTGGCCCCGGGGGCTGATCCCCTCGCCGCTGCTGGGGCCGGCGGGCAACGTGGAGTTCCTCCTCTGGCTGCAGAAGGGAGAGGGGCCGACGGATGTCGAAAACCTTCTCCACGAGGCGTTCGCCGAACTGGAGGCCCATCCCCCAGCCCGGGAGTAGCACCGGCTTCCATGGCCCTAACCCGAAAGTCCCGCAGGGTGAGGAGAATCCAGTTGACATTTTCTTTTGCTGTGGTAAGATAAACGCAAAAGGGATGATGGCGTCGTGGAAAGCGATGAGGCCTCATCCCGGGACAATTGAATAGAGCGTGGCACTCATCGAGAGAGGCGGAGGGACCCGGCCCGACGAAGCCTCGGCAACCTCCCGTGGAGCATCAGGGCCGACCGGGGAGCACGCCGCCCCCCGGCGGAGCGCTCCCGGGGATGGTGCCAAATCCGGCAGACGGTTCGGTCTGGGAGATGAGGTGGCCCGCAGCGGCGATGTGCCTCTTCTTCCCAGAAGAGGCTTTTGTTTTGCCCCGCCCCTCCTCCCGGCGGGGTGTTTTTATGTCCGCGCCCCGCCGGATGGGACAGGGTCGTGTAGTTCGGAAGGGGACGAACCCTCGTAAGAGGGAGTCATCCTGAATGAAAGGAGGACCCGGGATGCGGAACATCGTGGTTTCCGAAGCCGGCGGCCCTTACATCGAGGACCTTCCGGTGGAGATCGTGGAGCGGAAGGGCATCGGGCATCCGGATAGCCTGTGCGACGGCATCGCCGAGCGCATCAGCCGGGAATACACCCACTGGTGCGAGGAGCACCTGGGCGGCGCGCTGCACCACAACTTCGATAAGGTCCAGCTGGTCGCCGGAGAGGTCTCGGTGCGCTTCGGCGGCGGAGAGCTGCTGAAACCCATCCGCATCCAGATCGCCGGCCGGGGCACCCCCTACTACAACGGCCAGGCGATCCCAATGGAGACCATCGCCATCGAGGCCGCCCGGGCCTATCTGCGGGAGACCATGCGCTATCTGGATCCGGTGAAGCATGTGATCATCGACTGCTTCGCCGGGCGCGGCGCCAGCGAGCTGATCGACATCGTCCATCAGGTGACCGCCAACGACACCAGTTTCGGCGTCGCCCACTGGCCCCGCAGCGGCCTGGAGGAGGCGGTCTACCAGGCCGCCCAGTATCTCAACTACGAGCTGATCAACCAGTTCCCCATCGGCGAGGACGTCAAGGTCATGGGGCTGCGCCAGGGGAACCAGGTCATCCTGACCGTGGCCGTCCCCTTCATCGCCACCCGGGTGCACGATGCGGCGGAGTATGAAGAAGCCAAGCGGGGGGTGCAGGAGGCGCTGCAGCGCTTCGTCTCCAGCCTCCCCGCCCTGGAGGGACGAACGGTCCGGGTCGACGTCAACACCGCCGATCACGCCAAGCGGGGGGATTTCTACCTGACCCTGACCGGGACCAGCGCCGAGATGGGCGACGATGGCGCCGTCGGCCGGGGGAACCGCATCACCGGCCTGATCACCCCCTTCCGCTCCTCCAGCCTGGAGGCCGCCGCTGGCAAGAACCCCATCTCCCACGTCGGGAAGGTCTACAACGTGCTGGCCCTGGAGATCGCCCGGGACATCGTCGCCCGCCTTCCGGAGATCCGAGAGGCCACCGTGTATCTGCTCTCCCAGATCGGGAAGCCACTGGATCAGCCGCTGATCGCCAACGCCGCCGTCCGGGTCCGCTCCGGCCGGCTCACCCCGGGGATCCAGGAGGCCGTGCGGGCGATCGTGGATGAACACCTCTCCAACATCCACCAGGTCCGCCGTAAGATCATCGCCGGCGAGGTCTCCCTGTTCTGAGCCTTCCTGCCCAGGGAACGGACGCCTTCGAGGGCTGAGCGGGCGCACCGATGCCCCGCTCAGCCCTTTGGAGGAATCCTCCGCGCGATTCCCGGCTGTGTGGAGCCTGCGGGATGCCCCGACGAACCCGGATACGATGGCTGGCAGCGGTCGCCCTGCTCTGGCTCGCCGCTCTGCTCCGCTGGCTGGACCTGCCTCACATCCCCTATGGGCTCTGGTATGACGAGGCGTATTACGGGCTGGATGCGCTGCGGGTGCTGCAGGGGGAGGTGCGGATCTTTTTCCCGGAGAACAACGGCCGCGAGCCCCTGTTCATCTATCTGGTGGCCAGCGCCATCGCCATCCTGGGGCCCACCCCTTACGCGCTGCGGCTCACCGCCAGCATGATCGGCCTGCTCGCGGTGGCCGCGGCCTTCCGAATGGCATGGACGATCTCCCGGCGCTGGGAGGTGGGTGCCCTGAGCGGGGCGCTGATGGCTTTTCTGCTCTGGCCTCTGAACCTCAGCCGGGTGGGGTTCCGGGCTGGGCTGTTCCCCTTGGCGGCCGCTCTCACCCTCTGGGCCTTCACCCGCGCCGCCCGCAGCGGCCGGGAGCGGGACTGGGCTGTGGCTGGATGGATCTGGGGGCTGAGCTTCTATACCTACTTGGCCGCCCGCATAACGGTTCTCCCCATCGCCCTGGAGTTGCTGCTCGGGCGCTGGCGGGCGCCGGATCGCTTCCGGGTTCGAGCCATCGGGGCCTTCCTGGGATGCGCGCTGCTCACCGCCTCGCCGCTGATCGCCTATTTCCTCACGCACCCGGCGGAGTTCACCCTCCGTGGGGAGCAGACGGCGGCCTTCCAGGGCGGGCGCCCCTGGCTGGGGGTGGCCAAGGAACAGGCCCTGCGGGTAGGCGGGATGTTTTTCTGGCAAGGCGACTCGTATCCGCGCCACAACACCGAGAGCCGCCCGGTCTTCGATCCCCTTTTGGCCTTCGCTTTTCTGGTCGGCGGGATCCAGGCCTTTCGCCGAGCGCCTTTCACAGCCCTGTGGGGGATAGCCATGCTGCTGCCCACGTTCCTGGCTACCGAGGCCCCCCATTACCTGCGGGCCAGCGGGGCGCTGCCGGTGGTGGTCTTCTGGGCCGCCCTCGGCCTGTGGACCCTTGCCGGGGCGGCGGCCCGCTGGGCCCGCACGCCCTGGGCGGCGGCCCTCCTCCTCGGGGGCGGGCTCGGCCTCAGCTTCCCCTGGCACGCCGTCGCTTACTTCCATCCGGGATGGTGGGCCCAGGCCCAGGTGCGCGGGGCCTTCTCCCTGGATTCGTGGGAGGTGGCCCAGGAGATCCGCGCCTTCCGGCGCGCGGAGCCCTCCGGGACCGTGGTGCTCTCAGAGCGCCTCTGGGCCGGGCGGGCGGAGATGCGGTTCCTCCTCTGGGGGGAATCCGGCGTGCGGATCCGGCGGCTGACGGAGGATCCTCCCGATCCGCCCCCGGCTCCGGCGATGGTCATCGGCTGGCAATACGAGGAAGTCCCGCTCCTGCGGCGGTGGCTTCCTCCGGGCGCGCTGCTTTCGGTGCGGGCGCCGCCCCCGTGGCCGGGAGAGCGCGTTCCCCGCTACCGGGTGATGCGGGCGGAGCCGCCCGATCGGATGCGCTCGAATCTGCGCGCGGTCTTCGCGGATGGGATCGCGTTGCAGGGAGGGATGGCGGTGCGGGCGGGACGGTTCCTCACGGTGACGCTGGACTGGGAGGCGGTGGGGCAGCCCTCCCGGGATTACAGCGTCTTCGTCCACGTCTACCGGGAGACGGAGGCGCCCCGGTGGCCCCCGGCCATCCCACCGCAGGCCCAGCACGATGGCGGGATCGCCGAGGGCGCCTACAACACGGGGGTCTGGCGACCCGGCGACCGCATCCGGGAGGTTCGGGTCATCCCGCTCCCGGAGACGCTCCTTCAGGGGCCGTTAAGGGTCTGGGTGGGCCTTTACCGGTGGGAGGATGGCGCGCGCCTCCCGCTTCGGGGAGGCGGCGAGGCGGTCGCCATTCCGGTGGAGGAGGCCGAGCGCTCTGCCCGGTCCCCATAACCGTTCCGCAACGCCTCATCCGCGGTTAACCCGCCGATCGGCCTTCCCCTTCGGGCGGCCGGAGACGCCCTTCCTCAGGGGCGGAAGGAGAGAGGGTCTCCCGGAGCAGCAACCGCACCCGAGCCCGTTGGGCGATCTCCATCACGGTGAGGAAAACCGCGTTGGGCATCTCCGACGCCGGCAGCGCCCGGATCAGCGCCTGCACGGTGTCGGGATCGTTCCCCACCCGACGCAGCGCCTCCAGAGCGCGCCCCTGGATGTAGGGCGGCATCTCGGGATCCAGGGCCAGGGTCAGCAGGGTCTCCTCGAACTCCGGCCCGGCGCAGGTGACCAGGGCATCCGCGGCCGCCCGCCGCAACGGCATCGGGGTCTCCGGATTCCGAACTAGGATCCAGAAGGTCGGGAATGCCTCCGGCCCGCCGTGGCGCTCCAGGATCCGGAGGATCCCCTGGCGGACGGGGAGATCCAGGGCGCTCTCCAGAAGCAGCCGGGCCAGGGGGGCGATCAAGGTGGGATCCCACAGGTTCCCCAGGCTTTCCGCCATGGCCTGGCGGATCGCCGGATCGATCCGGACGTCCGGGAGCATGGCGAGGATCTCCGGGGCTGCCGGGCGATGATGGAGCGTGGCGAGGGTCAGGGCGATGGCCCCCCGCACATGTGGATCGATCCGCTCGTCGCGCGCCAGCCACATCAGCTCCTCGCCGATCTCCGCCGCGCCCAGGACGCCGAGGGTTTCGGCGATGGCCTGCCGCACCGAGGAGGGGATTCGCTCATCGGGCAACAGCTGGATCAGCGAACGCACCACCTCGCGCGCCCGGAGCGTCCCCAGGGCGTCGGCGATGGCCCGGCGAGCGGTCACCGGGAGGTTCTCCGCGCGCAACAGGGGGATCAGCTCGGGGGCCACGGAGGGATCGCGGATCAACCCGATGGCCAAGGCCGCCCGGGCCTGGATAAAGGGATCTTCGGTGGGATCGCGCAGCCGTTCCAGGAGGGCCGGGATGGCGGCGGACGCGCGCATCGCGCCCAGGGCCAGGGCGATCCGCTCGCGGATTGTGGAATCGGCGTGGCGGTCTCGCAGGACCTCCAGCAGCTGGGGGACTGCACGGAGGGCCCCGATGGCGGCCAGGGCGTCCGGCACCAGCGCCCGCAGGGAGGGATGGGCCTGAGGGTCCTGAAGGATCTGCAGCAGCAAGGGGACTGCGCGGGCCTCCTTCAGCCGGCCCAGGGCGATGATCGCCTGCCGTTGCAACAGCAGGCGGGCGAACTCCTCCTGCTCCGCGCCGGCCAGGCCGAGCCAGTGGCCCAGGCGTTCGAGCCACGGCCGGAAGGGGCTGCCTGAGCGGAGGATCCACGTGCTCACCTGTGCCCGAAGGCGGTGGCGGGGGCCTTCCCGGAGCAGGCCTATCAGCCACGGGCTGAACTCCCGGAAGCCGGCCTCGGCCAGGCCGTTCACGATCGCCGCCCGGAGGCTCACCTCCAGGTTTGGATCCTCCGCCAGGGTCAGCAAGGTCTCCAGATGCGAGGCCTCGGCGAGAGCCGTCGCCGTCTCGATCATTCGGCGCCGGAGCTCCAGCGGCAGGTCAGGATCCCGGATCAGGGGCACCAGCTCCTCCACGATGCGGCTATCGCCCAGGGTGCGCAGCGCATCCAGAAGGGTCTCGCGGACGATGGGGTTCAGCCAGGGAAGGCCCAGGTGCTCGACCAGGGCTGGGCCCAGAGATCGATCGCCGATGCGGGCGATGGCCATCACCACCTTGCGCCGCAGCTCCACCCCCAGGCTCTCATCCCCGATGAGATCCAGGAGGTCCCGGGCGATGGCGGGATCCCCCAGATGCCCGAGGTGTTCGGCGATCTGCTCTCGAATCGGAAGCGGAATGCGATCGTCCCGCAGGGCCAGGGCCAAGAGCCCAACGGCGCGGGGGCCCTGCTCCCGGGCGATGGCTTCCACAATGGCCGCGCGGGCGCTGAAGGGCAGATCTGGACGGCGGAGCTGATCCGCCAGCCACTCCAGCTGGCCCGGGATGCCGGCCAGGATGGAGGCGGCCTCCTGTTGCAGGAACGAATAGGGGGCCTCCGTCAGCAACGTCCGCAGGCGCCCCACGATCGCGTCCCGGATCTCCGTCTGAAGGTGCGGAGCCTCCATGAGGCATCGGCCGGCCAGCCGGGTTCGGGTGTAGAAGAAGTCGTCCTCCGGCTCCAGAAGCTCCGTCAAGAGCCGCCGTGCGGCCGCGGGCTCGCTCAGGCCGGCGAGCATCACCAGCGCCTCCTGCCATTCCGGCTCCTCGGCCTGCTGCACCAGCTGGGCCTGCCGCGAGGGATCCGCCAGGGCGGATTGGGCGATCAGGGCCGAGGCGAAGGCCGGATGCCGGAAGGCGATGGTGGACCCGGGAGTGATCAACCCGCAGCGCTCCCGCAGCCAGGAGAGGGCGGCATGGACCTGGGCCGTCTCCAAGCGGGGATCCTGACGCAAGAGATCCGATAGATCTTCTTCGATGAATCCGATGGGGAGGGAGGAGCGGCGCAGCCAGCGCATCGCCCAGGCCAGATGTTCCAGGGCCGTCCGTTTGAGGGAGGCCGGGAGATCCTCCTCCGGGGGGAGAGCCTGAGGGCGGTCCATCAGGATCGGGACGAGCTGGGCGTAGAGGGCGGAGCGACGCGCAGGCAGGCCCCCGCTCTGGACGGCGAGAGCGAGAAGCCCACTCAGGAATCCGGGCTGGCGGGCCAGCTCCCAGCGCTCCGCATTCTCCCGCAGCGCCGACAGCAACGCCTGGGGATCTGGAAGGGCAGGCCCTTTGCGGCGGCCCAGGGCCGCCTGCCAGCGCTCGATCAGCGTCTGGATCTGGGGATCTGACCAGGGGGCGAGGTCGAAGCCGTCAAATCCCTCCAGCCGCAGGGCCGGGTTGTTCCCCGCGATCACAATGGAGCATCGCGTTCGAGCGGCCAGCTCCTCCAGCGCCTCCAGGAGGGTGGCCTCCGCGTCCGGGCGATCCGTTTGCCCCAGATCATCTACCAGCAGCGCGCACCGGCCCTGCTGTAGCCAGCGTTCCACCTGATCCGCAGGCAGAGAGAGCGCTCCCCGGCTGATCCGGTAGAGGAGCCCTGCCAGTTGCGGGCCCAGGGGGAGGTGAGGCTGGTAGTGGGCGGCCGATAAATAGAAAGGGATTTGAGCGGTGAAGGTGGCGGCGGCGGGCACCCGGTCCGCCGCCAGCGTCCGGAGCAGCGCCAGCAGGCCCTGCGGCCGTCCCCGGACGGCCTCCGACCAGCGGAGGGCCAGCATCTGCAGGAGCGTGGTCTTCCCGGATCCCGGTCCGCCCACGATCCACCAGCGGAGCGCGGTGGGGGCGTTGGCGGAGGAGGGCTGGCGGAGGATCAGCGGAGGGACTACGAAGACCTGCTCCAGCGGGATCGGAGCGATGAGGTGTTGCAGGGGCCCGGTGGCGTGGGGGAGGACTGGCTGGATGCGCGCTGCGACCCGCCGGAGGTTTCCTTCCCGGAACGATCTGCCGACCCGGCGGCTCAGGAAGGCCCCGGCGCGATGGAGAAGCAACGGGATCAGCAGCGTCAGCAACGCCCCCAGAGCGGCTGCCAGAGCCAGCATCACCCACTGGATGAGATCGGTCCGCGCCTGCAACAACAAGTGGAGCACCTCTGTCCCCTGCCCGCCGACCATCGTTCTCATCTCCTCGAGATCTTCTCAGGATATGGCGATGCTGCGGCGATGGGCCCGCAAATTTCCTCGTGTTGGGCAAGACGGACGAGCTCCGAAAGCCCGTTTGAACCCCTGGCTGTTACGGAAACCGCTGTCCGGTCTTCCATGGATATGGTTTAATCTTCCAGACTGATTTCTCCATAAAGGCTGGGCGGACGCCCGAAGCGTCCGCCCAGCGTATGGATTTGGCGCTTTGGGATGCGCCTACACGTCAAGGTTGCGCACCTCTTTGGCGTGCGCCTGGATGAAGCGGCGGCGGGGCTCCACCGCGGCGCCCATCAGCATATCGAACACGCGATCTGCTTCCGCCGCGTCCTCGATGGTCACCTGGAGCAGGATCCGCCGCGCCGGGTCCAGGGTGGTCTCCCACAGCTGCTCCGGGTTCATCTCGCCGAGTCCCTTGTAGCGCTGGGTGACCACCTGGCGTTCGTCGGAGGGGTCGATGCCTCGCTTGCGCAGTTTGGCGAAGATCTCGTCCCGCTCGGCGTCGGAGTAGGCGTAGAAGACCTCTTTGGTTTTCTTCACCTCGATGCGGTAGAGGGGTGGCTGGGCGATGTAGACGTGGCCGTTCTCGATGAGGGGGGTCATGTGTCGGAAGAAGAAAGTGAGCAACAGCGTGCGGATGTGGTTTCCATCCACATCCGCGTCGGCCAGGATGATGATCTTCCCGTAGCGGAGGCGGGAGAGGTCGAACTGATCCCCGATGCCGGTGCCGATGGCGGAGATGAGGGCCTTGATCTCCTCGTTGGCCAGCATCTTGTCCAGGCGGGCGCGCTCGGTGTTGAGGATCTTCCCCCGCAGGGGAAGGATGGCCTGGAAATGGCGGTCGCGGGCCTGCTTGGCCGAGCCGCCGGCCGAATCGCCCTCCACGATGAACAGCTCCGCCTTCGCCGGATCCCGCTCGGAGCAATCGGCCAGCTTGCCGGGCAAGGTGAGGGACTCCAGGGCGCTCTTGCGGATGACCAGCTCGCGGGCCTGGCGGGCGGCCTCCCGGGCGCGGGCGGAGGTCAGGCACTTCTGGATGATGGCCTTCGCCTCCCGGGGGTTCTCCTCCAGCCAGCGGGCCAGGGCCTCGCCGACCACGGATTCCACCGCGCCCTTCACCTCGGCGTTGCCCAGCTTGCTCTTGGTCTGGCTCTCGAACTGAGGCTCGGGGAGCTTCACGCTGATGACCGCGGTGAGGCCTTCCCGCACGTCCTCCCCGGTGAAGTTGGGGTCGCTCTCCTTAAGCAGGCCGGCCTTGCGGGCGTAATCGTTCAGGGTGCGGGTGAGGGCGGCGCGGAAGCCCGTCAGATGGGTTCCCCCATCCACCGTGTTCACGTTGTTGGCGAAGGCCAGCACCGTCTCGTTGTAGGCGTCCGTGTATTGCAAAGCGACCTCCACCAGGATGTCCCCCACGGCCTTCTCCACATACCAGATGGGGTGGAGAGGCTGGCGGTTGCGGTTCAGGTAGCGGACGAAGGATCGGATGCCGCCTTCAAAGTAGAAAGTGATCTCCCGGTCCTCCCGCTGATCCACCAGGGTAATGGTGAGGCCCCGGGTGAGGAAGGCCATCTCCCGGAAGCGCTGGGCCAGGGTCTCGAACTTGTAGTCGATCCCACCCCGGAAGATCTCGGGATCCGGCTTGAAGTGGACGATGGTGCCATGCGGGGCGGGAGGGAAGCGTGGGTGGGCATACCAGCCCTGAGGGTCCGCCTTCCCCACCCGCTCTACCGGCGTGGCCGGCCGGCCCCGCTCGTAACGCTGCCGATAGCGGTAGCCGTCCCGCTGGACGACGGCCTCGAGCCATTCGGAGAGGGCGTTGACGGCGCTGACGCCGACGCCGTGCAGGCCGGTGGCGACCTTGTAGCTGCCACCCCCGAACTTGCCGCCGGCGTGCAGGGTGGTCATCACCACCTCCAGGGCCGGCCGCCCGGTTTGCGGATGCACGTCCACCGGGATCCCCCGGCCGTTGTCCGTCACCCGAACGCTGCCGTCCTCCAGGATCTCCACCAGGATGTGGGTGCACACCCCCGCCAGGGCCTCGTCGACGGCGTTATCCACCACCTCGTAGACCAGATGATGGAGACCCCGGATGTCCGTCGAGCCGATATACATCCCAGGGCGCCGGCGGACCGCTTCCAGGCCCTCCAGGACCTGGATCTGGCTGGCGTCATAGGTCGAGACGGCCGCGGAAGCGCCGTCCGCAACGGATCGGTTGAGCCTGCGCGATTCGTTCGCCATATCGCCTCCTTGCCTCCCTCCCTTCGACGATCCCGCTCCCCTCAGACCCGGAGCGGACGCAAGAAATCTCTTTAATTGTAACGCAAATCGTCCTCCCCGGCCGGCCCCGCCCACTGCATCCCCCACCGGACCGATCCCGCATCCTGCACCGAAGCTTCCTGGACTTTACTTTTTTGAAAGATCTGCTTAAAATTCTTAAAAAGAGATTTTTTAATTTCCTCGAGGGATATGGGGGGATGAACAGGTGGCTGGGGGTGTGTCCGGTGTGTGGGGCGGGGCTGGAGGTGGTGGCCCTGCAGTGTCCGGCCTGTGAGGCGCGGATTGAGGGGCGGTTCCGTCTGGGGCGGCTGGCGCGGTTGACGCCGGAGCAGCTGGCCTTTGTGGAGCTGTTCCTGCGGAGCGAGGGGAAGTTCACCCGCCTGGAGAGCCTGACGGGGCTTTCGTATCCGACGCTGCGCAAGCGGCTGCAGGAGATCCTGCGGGCGATGGGCTATGAGGCGGAGGAGGAAGCGCCCCCCGGCCCGGAGGAGCGGCGACAGATCCTGGAGGAGCTGGCGGCAGGCCGGATTTCCTATGAGGAGGCGTTGCGACGGCTCCGTGGCCGCCCGGGATCTCCGGAGGCGTGAGATGGTGATCACGGCCCGCCGGGGAGCGAATCGAGGGTTGCGGCCTGCCGACGTGCGGCGGGATCTGCGGGGGATCGCCGATTTGCTGGCGGAGGCCTTCGCGGGGGAGCTGGATGAGGCGGGCTGGCGGATCCTGCGGGAGATGCGCTTCTGGGCGCGGTGGGGATGGCTGTTGCGCGCGCTGGAGTGGTTCCTCCCTCCCGGGGAGGCCTTCGCCCCTGGCTACGTCTGGGTGGAGGACGGCCGCATCGTGGGTTACACGATGGTCCGCCGCCTCCGGCCGGGCTCAGGGGACTGGCTGATCGCCAATGTGGCAGTGGCGGAGGGGTTCCGGGGGAGGGGGATCGGCCGGGCCCTGGTCTCCGCGTGCCTGGAATACGCCCGGGCTTCCGGGGCCCGCCGGGCTGTCCTTCAGGTCCGGGCGGACAACACGCCTGCTCTCCAGCTATATCGGTCGCTGGGGTTTCAGGAGATCGGGCGGATCCAGCTTTGGCGGCGGGAGACGGGAGGGCATGCGGGACAGCTGGGAGCGGCCATCTTGGAGATCCCGGGATGCTGGGTGCGCCCCGCCCGGGCGGCGGAGCTTTCCCCCCTGATGGCGCATGTCGCGGCCTGGGAGAACCCGGCGATGCGCCTGTTTGAGCCCCTGGATCTCCTCCCGACCGCTCTGGTTTGGGGACCTCTTCGGCCGTGCGGGAGGGGGCTCTGGGTGCTGGAGGCGGAGGATGGCAGGATGCTGGGCCTAGCGGCCTGGACGCGGCGGGAGGGCCGCTGGACGCTCCGGCCCTTCGTGGATCCTTCAGCGACGCCGCTGCAAGTCCAGTGGCTGGTGACCGCCGCTTTGCAGGAGGCTCCTCGGGGCCTCCCGCTCGTGGCCCTCACCGGCGGGGAGCCTGCTCTCTCCGCTGCTTTGCTGGCCGCTGGGTTCCAGCTGGCGCGTACGTTGATCGGCATGGGTTGCGACCTGAGCGCAGCGTCCCCGCGTTGATGGGAAAACGCCGCGCACGACCCTTTTCATCAGGAGGCACCGATGACGCGGGATGTGGAGTGGCTGCGGATCCTGAAGATGATCGAAGCCGGGCAGATCACCGCCGAGCAGGGCCTGGAGCTGCTGCGGGCCCTCCAGGAGGCGGAGGAGGCGGAGGGCTCTCCTTTATCGACCGGCCGCTGGTTGCGCATCCGGGTCACCGATGTGGCCACCGGACGCCCCCGGGTGCATGTGAACGTCCCGCTGCGCCTGCTGGATCTGGGGCTGCGGATCGGTGAGCGGCTGGCGCCGGAGATCGCGGGGCTGGACCTCCAGAAGTGGCTCGAACAGCTGCGGGCGAGCGGCAGCGGGAAGCTGGTGGAGGTCCTGGACGAAGAGGAGGGCGAGCGCGTGGAGATCACCGTGGAGTGAGCGCGAGGATCTCGTCTTGGGAGCGCTTCGATGCGATCTCCGGACGGCATCTCGCGGGCCTTCTGGGCCGTCTGGATCGCGCACGCCCTCTCCCTGTTCGGGAGCATGCTGATCCAGTTCGCCCTGGTCTGGTGGATCGCCCGCACCACGGACTCCGCCACCGCCCTCTCCGTCGCCACATTGCTGATTCTCCTGCCGGGGGTCCTGCTGGGGCCGGTGATCGGTGCCTTAGTGGACCGCTGGGATCGCCGGGGGATCATGCTGGGGGCCGATGGGGGGATGGCGGCCATCACCCTCTTCCTGATCCTGCTTGCTCGGGCCGACATGTTGCATTTGGGCCCGATCTACGCGGCCCTGTTCCTCCGGTCCATCCTGGAAACCTTCCACTGGTCCGCCCTTCAGGCCTCAATCGCCCTGCTGGTCCCGGAGCGTTATCTCGCTCGCATCGCCGGGCTGAACCAGGCCTTGAGCGGGGCCCTGAATATGGTCGCTCCTCCCGCCGGGGCGCTCCTGCTGGGCCTCCTTCCCCTCCCGGGGGTGCTGCTCGTGGATGTAGTGACGGCGGCACTGGCGATGCTGGCCCTGGGGTTCGTGCGGATCCCTTATCCAGGGGGCTTCGGCCCGGCGCGGCCTGTGGGATGGCAAGAAATCCGGGAAGGCCTGGAGTATGTGCGGCGATGGTCAGGGGCGTTGATCCTGATGGGGATGGGGGCGCTGATCAACTTCCTGGTGAACCCGGCGTTTGCGCTGCTTCCGCTGCTGGTGATTCGGCATTTCCGGGGCGGCGCCCTGGAGCTGGGCGCTCTGGAATCCGCCTGGGGGGCTGGGATCATCAGCGGCGGGCTCCTTCTGGGCGCGTGGGGAGGCTTCCGTCGGCGCATTCACACCACCCTGGTCGGGCTGATCGGGATGGGGGCAGCGATCCTCTCGCTGGGGCTTCTTCCCGCCGGGGCCTTTCCGTTCGCGCTGGGTGTGATGTTCGTGGGAGGCCTGATGAACGTGCTGACCAACGGGCCGATCCTGGCCATCCTCCAGGCGGTGGTGCCACCTGCCCTGCAGGGTCGGGTGCTGACGGTGGTCTCCAGCGTCGTCGGTCTCATCTCTCCTCTGGGGATGGCCATCGCCGGGCCGGTGGCGGATGCCCTGGGCGTGCGCGTCTGGTTTGTGGCCGGAGGGCTGGCCTGCGCCCTGGCGGGGGGGATCGGCCTGGGGATCCCTTCCGTAGTGCAGATGGAGGAGCAGGCGCCGGCCGGGGTCGCTGAGCCATGAGAGGTGGGGAAGGGAGATGCTCCCCCAGACCGGCCTTCCTTCGTGGTAGAGAAGCCACGCTGCGCCCGGCGTTGAAGCGGTATCCAGCGTTTCGGTAAGGAGGAGGACGATGCCCTGGCGTTTCGGTGTTCAGCTCCTTCAGGCTCCGTTGCTCCTGGAGCTCCTGTGGCCCCCAGCGTCGGGCGTCCGGGGGGAGACCTGGGTGGATGCCGCAGAGCTGGCGGGGCGGATCGCGGATCGTGGGTTCCATCTGATCGAGCTGAACCCCGACCTTCAGGTGGTGCTCCCGGAGTCCTTCGCCCTCCCCGCGCTTCGCCGCTTGCAGGACCTGAAACAAGCGCGGGGCCTGCGCTACACGGTCCATCTTCCGCTCTGGACGCTGGATCCCTCCAGCCCGGTGGAGGGGATCCGTCGCGCTTCCGTGGATGTGCTGGTGGAAGCGGTGTTCCGTCTGGCCCCGCTGGAGCCGGAGGTCTATGTGCTTCACGGGGCGGGGCCCCTGGCTGCGGAGTTCTTCACGTTGCCGGGCCTTCCGGGAGGCCCCCGTTTGGCGCTCATGCGCCGGTTCCAGGAACAGGCGGCGCGCAGCATCGAGGAGCTGTTGCGACGCACCGGCCTGCCCTCCCGCTCCCTGGCCCTGGAGACGATCCAGTTCCCTCTGGAGCTCACCTTGGAGCTGGCGGAGGCGCTGGATCTCTCCATCTGCTTTGACACCGGCCATGTGATCTCCCGGCAGCCGGGCCCGGTGGGCTTCGGGGAGGCCCTGGCGCGTTGCCTCCCCCGCCTGGCGGAGGTGCACCTGCATGATGGCGATTATCGCGAGCGGCCTGATGGCTCTGTCGCCTGGGCCGATCATCTTCCCCTCGGGGAGGGAGCGGTCCCGGTGGGGGAGCTCTTCCGGGCCCTGGAGGCCCATGGGTTCGCCGGGCCGGTGATCTTCGAGCTGAGCCTGGATGCTGCTGAGGCCTCCCTGGCTTTCCTGAGGCAGGCGGGCCTGGCGGGATCGCCTTTCGAAGTGTGAGGCGTGGGGGAAGGATCCGTCAGGCCCTATGTGGGGGTTTCCACCTCGTCTTCCCCCGGCCCTTCCTCGGGGATCTCTTGGGGGGCGAAGGCCCTCCCGTCCTGCAGCCACCACACCCCCCGCGCCCGAGCCATCCGCCGCGCCGGCGCCGTCAATTCCTTCGCCGCCACCACCGGGATCACCTCCGCCTCCAAAGCCCGGGCGAAGATAGCCGCCCGCTCCGCCGCCCGGGCCACGTCCTTCGTGGTCCCCTGCCAGGAAATCTCCACCGCCAGAACCACCCGGCGGTCCTCCCGCCGGTGGAAGCCCTCCACCAGCGCGTCCAGAGGGGCAGCCCGGTCGACCTCTTCTTCCGTGATGCGCCCAGCCGCCTCGGCCTCCTCCAGGATCTCCATCTTGCGCACATCGGGGACGACGATGGCCCGCCGCAGCAGGGGGCGGAAGAGGGCAGCAGGCTTTTCGGTGTAGAGGGCTTCCAGGCGCATCGACTTGAGCTGCCCCAGGTCCCGGCTGTGGTCCTCCTGGCGGCGCTCCACCCGGTCCACCCGCTCGGTCAGGATCCGGAGGGCCTCAGCCAGTTCGGCAAACCGACGATCGGTCTCGACCCGGTAGGCGGCGAACTCCTCGTAGTGACGGCGTTGGGCTTCGGCCAGCTCGGCGAAGCGACGATCGGTTTCGGCGCGGAACTCCAGGAACTCCTGGCGGTGAGCGGCGAAGGCCTCGGCCAGGCGCTGGAGGTTCTCCTCGGTGCGGCGCTGGGCCTCGGCCAGACCGAGCTGGGTCTGGGCCAGATTGCCCACGATCTCGCTTAGGTGATGAACAGTTTCAGTGAGGTGATGAACCGTCTCAGTCAGGTTACGGACCGCCGTGCTGAGCTCTTCGAGGCGGGCGTTGACCTGGGCCTGGTGGGCTAGGAACTCCTGACGGTGGTTCACAAAGGCCTCGCTCAGACGGCGAACGGCTTCCGCCAGCTCCGTGAACCGGCGTTCGGTTTCCGCCCGAAGCTGGGCCAGCTCGTCCCGCAGGTCTGCCAGCTCAGTGGGCATGCGGAGGACCTCCTCCGAGGCCAGCAGGGCCCAGAGGACCTTCCGCCATTCGGGGTGGGCCTGCAAGAGGGCGACCAGATCCCGCAGGTCTTCCGCCGTCAGTGCCATCACGTGCCTCCTTCAACGCGATATTGTAACACAAAACAAGGGTTCGAAGACGGGTGTGAGATCCGTTGTGCGGATCGTCGTCCTCACCGACTCCGGGGCTCACTCTGCCATCCACCGCGGCTCGAAGGCGGCGGCCATCTCCCAGAAGAGGGCGATCTGGAGGATCGTGGTCATGTGCTCATAGGTGTGCTGGAGGGTCTTGGTAACGATCCAGGCCAGCGTCCGCGTTCCCCAGACCGTCCCCGACACCGGCCGGGTCCAGACCTCCGGCGGGAGGGGACGGGCCAGGGCGATGGTCTCCCGGCGGACGGCCTCCAGCTGCTCCAGCCAGCGGGCGGCGGGGATCTCCCGGGGCCAGGCGAGATCTTCATCCGGGACCTCGCCGGGAAGGAGGGGGCCTTGCAGGCCTAAGGCGTAGCGCATCTGGGGCAGGGCGATGTGGTGCTCATAGAACCAGAGGTGGTAAAGATGGCGACGCACGGACCACTCGCCCAGGGCGGGGGGAGGGCGGCGCGCCTCCCGCTCCGGGGGGACCTGGGCGAGGGCCCAGCGCAGGTCCTCCAGCGTGGAGTCCAGGCGTCGGAGCAGCGCGTCCATCGCGACGCCGTAAGCAGCGCTCGGGTTCCTTAGGATTAGGGCTCGATCACGGCTTCGGCCAGGATCTCCGCCACATCCCGCACCGGGAGCCGCTCGGCGACGCCCCGGGTTTGGGCGGCGGAGGTCAGCATCAGCTGGCAGAAGGGGCAGGCCACCGCCACCGCCTCCGGGCTTGTCCCTATGGCCTCGTCGAGCCGCTGGAGGTGGATGGGACGGGCCTGAGGGGTGTCCATCCAGACCTGGGCCCCGCCGGCGCCGCAGCAGAACCCCCGCTCCCGGCTCCGGGCCATCTCCACCAGCTCGGTCCCGCTCCTCTGTAGTAGGTGCCGCGGCGCATCGAAGATCCCGTTGTAACGGCCCAGATAGCAGGAATCGTGGAAGGTGAGCCGCCGGGAGACAGGGCGCCGGGGCTGGAGGCGCCCTTCTTCCAGCAAGCGGGCCAGGAACTCCGTGTGGTGGACCACCTCGAAGCGCCCGCCGAACTGTGGGTATTCGTTCCGGAAGGTGTTATAGCAGTGCGGGCACATGGTCAGCAAGGTGCGGAACTTATAAGCACGCAGGGTCTCCAGGATGGCCTCGGTGGCCGCCACATACATCGCCTCGTGGCCCGCGCGGCGGGCCCACTCGGCCGTGCAGGTTTCTTCATCCCCCAGCACGGCGAAGTCCACCCCCGCGGCCTGGAGCAGGCGGGCAATGGCCCGGGCGGTGCGCTGGCCGCCGGGATCGAAAGCCCCCGCGCAGCCCACCCAGAAGAGGACCTCCGCCTCCCCCTTCTCCGCCATCACCGGGACGTCCAGGCCCTTCGCCCATTCCAGGCGCGAGGTCCGTTGCCCCCATGGGTTGCCCGCCCGCTCCGTGTTGCGGAACGTGTTGGAGAGGGAGGCCGGGACATCCCCTTCCATCAGGGTCAGGTAGCGTCGCATGCCCACGATGAGGTCCACGTGCTCGATCAGCACCGGGCATTCGTGAACACAGGCGTAGCAGGTGGTGCAGGCCCACAGGGCCTCGCGCGGGGTCACCGCCCCAGTTAGGACGATGCGTTCCTCATCCACCCGGATGGGGGCGAAGGGGTTCAAGGTGGGCGGCAGCAGGGCGTGGAGGGTGTTTCGCACGTCCAGCACCACCTGCTTGGGGTTGAGGGGCGTCCCGGCGGCGTAGGCTGGGCAAGCCGCCTGACACCGGCCGCACTCGGTGCAGGCCTCCCCGTTGAGCAGCTGCACCCAGGTCAGATCCCGCAACGTCTCGATGCCCAGCCGTTCTGCTGTCTCCAGGTCCGGGATCGGCGTCAGGGCCCCGTTGGGCCGGTCCATGCGGGAGAAGAACACGTTGAGGGTGGAGGAGACGATGTGAACCAGGAAGCCCACCGGGATGAAGACGTAGGTGAGGCCGGCCAGGGCGGCGTGGAAGGCCCAGGTCGCCTGATGGAGGGGACGCAGGAATTCTTCCCCCAGGCCCATGGCGATCCAGAGCTGGCCCAACCCCCATCCCATAAAGGAAGCGGGCCCCCAGGGCGGGCGCTGCACGGCCATGCGGAAGGATTCCAGGAGCCAGCCGGTGATGATGAGGACGGCCAGCCAGGCCATGGCCAGATCGAAGCGGCGGCCGTAGCTCAGCTTGGGCGGGCGGGCAGCGTATCGACGCCATGCGAGGACTCCCATCCCGATCAGGGCGAGCAGGGTGAAGAGATCCAGCACGAACTCGTAGACCAGATAGATCTCCCCCCGCAGGAACTTGAACAGGTCCGCGTCGATGAAGGCCAGGGTGGTCCCGATGAAGAAGATCACGAATCCCCAGAACAGCGAGGCGTGGGAGAGGCCCCCAACGGGGTCCCGAATCACCCGGCGCTGCCCCAGGACATAGATCAGGACCCGCTTCAGGCGCTCCGGAAGGCGATCGAAACGCATCTCCGGCCGGCCGACGGCCCACCAGATCCGAATGCGTCGATAAAAGGAAAGAAGGAAGATGGCCAGACAGAGGGCATGGAAGGCGTAGACGGCCGGCTGGGCCCATGCAGGCATGTTCCAGAGGTTGATCCGCTCGGGCATCGCGACTCCCTCCCGCGGACGGGATCCATGCGGCGCTGGAGCGCGGTTTTGAGTTTAGCACAGAGGGTGTTCGGGAGATGTTCAGATGGGGCAGTGGCGCGGGGATCGATTGGACAGTATCGGAAGATCTGGTATAAAATAGAAACACAAGAATGAATCCGGTGATGAGGCTCGCCGGGCGGGGGATCCCCGCGAACTGCCATGCGAGGCATGGCTGATAGCCTCTATCCCGAAGCGGGATAGAGGCTTTTTTGTTGGAGGGTGAGCGGATGAGCTGGGGGCTGGCGGTTTTGCAGCATGCGTTGCGACAGCCGGGCTGCCCGCTGTGTCGTCTGCAGCGGGAGGCGGAGGCGCGTTACCTAGAGAACCTGCTCTGGGAGAACGTGAACGATCCCGCCACGCGGGAGCAGTGGGCGGCCGGCCTGGGGTTCTGTGCGCGGCACGCCTGGCAGCTGCAACGCCTGGAGGCCCGCCGCTACGGGGATGGCCTCGGGAACGCGATCCTCTATGAGGATCTCCTGCAGCGGGTGATCCCCGTCCTGGAGGCGATGGCCCGGGAGCCAGCCATGGATCCGCTCCCCCTTCACCGGCGGCTGGCTCACGTCCTCCGCCTCCCCCGCTCAGGGGATCCCGAAGGGATCCCCGGCTTGCAGGGGCGGGCGCGCTGTCGGGTGTGCCGGCTGGGGGAGGAGACCGCGCGGGCGTATGCGGAGTGGCTGGTCGAAGGGCTGGGGGACGCCGAGGTCCGGGCGCGCTACGCGGCTTCGGATGGGCTGTGCCTGCCTCACCTGCGGATGACCCTGATCTGCGCCCGCACGCGCGCTCCTCAGGCTCTGGCGGATCTGGCCGGCGATGCCGTCCGACGCCTTCAACGCCTGCTCGGCGCGCTGCGGGAATACATCCGCAAGCACGACTGGAACTATCGCCATGAGCCGATGAGCCCGGAGGAGCGCCGTTCGTGGATCCGGGTGGTCGCCTTCTTCGTCGGGGAGGGAGAAGGGGATGGTTCGCTGGACGATCGAGGTGGATGAGGAGACCGCGCAGCGCTGGCAGGCCCTTTGGGCGTCCCGGGGCCTGAGCCCCACGGAGGGTTTGCTCTTCTTCCTGGGGCTGGGAGCCGCGTATGCGGAGGGTCAGGCGGTCCTCTCCGGGGTGGCCGCCGGGACCCATTCCGCGGAGGAGGTAGAGCGCCTGATCCGGCGCCTGGTGGAGCTCGAAGGACGCCACGCGGTGGTGAGGTTCCGGCTGTTTCAATGCGAGCAAGCGCTCCAGCGTTGGGAGCTCAGCCATGGGGCCATTGAGACCATGAGCACCGGGCTGCAGGAGGTGGTCCGTCGCCTCCGGGAGGAGAACGCCCAGCTTCGCGAGGCCTTGCGCCGTCTGCAGGGGGACTCGGCGGCCGGGGCAATGGATCCCGGAGGCGGAGTGGGTGGAGCCTGAACGTCCGGCGGGGGGCGCGGGATGGAACGGATCACCCGGTTCTGTCCGGAGTGCTGGGCGGAGCTGCCTGCAGGGGAGCAGGCGGTTTGCCCGGCCTGTGGGGCTTCCCTGACGGAGGAGCGCGATTTCTTTGAGAAGCTGCTCCGTGCCCTCTGGCATCCGGAGCGGACCCGGGCGGCGACCGCGGCGGCCGTCCTGGGGCAGCTGGGGGATCCACGGGCGGTGCCGCCTTTGATCGAGGCGGCCCTCCGCGCCCGGGATTTCGGCGTCCAGGAGGCTGCGGTGCGCAGCCTGGGACGTCTGCGGGATCCGCGGGCGATCCCCGCCCTGGCGTTGCTGTTGCGGATGGAGAGCCCCCTCCCCGTGCGCCTGGCGGCGGTGAAGGCCCTGGCGGCCTTTGACGATCCTCGAGCGCGGGAAGCCCTGCGGGGCGCGCTGAACGACCCCTCCGGGGTAGTGCGGCAGGCGGCCCGGGAAGCGTGGAAAGCCGGTTCTCGCCTGGTGAGCCAAGAGGAGGGATGAAAGGAGGGCCATCGCAGCCTGGTTCTCTTCGAGATGAGCGAGCGCCTTGGGTTTCGGAGGGCAGGTAACTGGCCTGAGGATCTCGATCTTTGAAATCTTTTCCATCCGGAGGCAAGGCAGCGATGAACCTGTGGAAGGATCTTCTGCCCGGACCGGATGTGCCCCATATGATCCATGTGGTGGTGGAGATCCCCAAGGGATCTCGCAATAAATATGAGTTCGACAAATCGACGGGCATGCTTCGCCTCGATCGAGTTCTTTATTCTCCCCTCCATTATCCGGGAGATTACGGCTTGATTCCTCGGACCCTTTATGAGGATGGAGATCCCCTGGATGTTCTGGTGATGGTCACGGAGCCGACGTTCCCGGAGTGCATCATCGTGGCGCGGCCCATCGGATTGTTCCGGATGATGGATCGGGAGGTGCCGGATGATAAGATCCTGGCGGTCCCTGCCATGGACCCGCTGTTCCAGGATTACCACGATATCTCGGACATTCCCCAACATTTCCTCCGAGAGGTTGCGCATTTCTTCGCGGTCTACAAGGATCTGGAGGGGGGGGCGGGTGCGGACGCTGGGATGGGAGAACGCGGATCGGGCCAAGGAGCGGATCCTTCACGCCGTCCGGCTTTACGCGGCGCGCGAAGGGGAGTGAAGGACCCCAACCGGTGGAGGCCGCGGCGGGATGATCGCCGGCGGATCTGCTTCCGGGGCCCGGAACTGAGCCCATTGAGGAGGGAAGGCAGGGATGTTGGAGGATTTTGAGAGGACGTTTTTCCCGGACGCTCGCATCGTCACGCTTTCGATCCCTCTGCTCTCCGAGACCCTTGAGGAGCTGCATGTCCTGGCGGCTTCTTATGGGCGGAGCCCGGAGGAGATCGCCCGTGTCGCCTTGATCGAGGGCATGAGGTTGCTCGGCGAGCGAGCGAATCGTGGGCCCCTTGAGGCCTCGGAGGATCCGCAAAGGGATCCGCTGCGGCTTCAAGCGGAGCTTGCCGTCATGCGCTATCGCGCCTTCACGCTCCTGAAGACGGTGCAGGCCCTGGAGCTGCGGCTCAGCGGTCTGGAGGCCGAGCTTCGGACGTTGCGGGACGCCAACGCGGATCTGCGAGCACGCCTTCGGGCGTGTGAAGAGGAAAGGACGGATCCCGGCGGCCGGCCCCGTTAATCCAGTCGGGCGGCCGCGGCGGCGATGAAGGCTTTGAACAGCGGGTGCGGGCGGTTGGGCCGGCTTTTGAACTCCGGGTGGAACTGGGTCCCCAGCATGAACGGGTGATCGGCCAGCTCCACGATCTCCACCAGCCGGCCGTCAGGGGAGAGGCCGCTCAGCACCAGCCCCGCCCGCTGCAGGAGATCCCGATAGGCGTTGTTGAACTCGAAGCGGTGCCGGTGCCGCTCGTAAACCAGATCCATCCCATAGGCCTGGGCCGCCCGGGTCCCTGGCACCAGCACGCAAGGATAGGCTCCCAGCCGCATCGTCCCCCCCAGGTCCGTGATGTCCCGCTGCTCGGGCAGCAGGTCGATCACCGGGTAGCGGGTGTGGGGGTTGAATTCCGTGCTGTTGGGCTCGTCGGAGCCCAGGGCGTAGCGAGCCAGCTCGATCACCATCACCTGCATCCCCAGACACAGGCCCAGGTAGGGGATCCGATTCTCCCGGGCGTAGCGGGCCGCCAGGATCTTCCCTTCCACGCCCCGATAGCCGAACCCGCCCGGCACCACGATCCCGTGGACGCGCTGCAGGCGGTCCCAGCCACGGCCGTGCTCCAGATCCTCCGCCGCGATCCACTCGATCTGCACGTCCACCCCATGGGCCACCCCCGCGTGGATGAGGGCCTCGCGCACACTGATATAGGCATCGTGGAGGTCCACGTATTTGCCGACCAGGGCGATGGGCAGCTTCTCCTTGGGACGGCGCATCTCGCTGACCATGCGGGACCACTCCGTCCAGTCCGGCTCGCGGGCCGGCAGGCTCAGGCGTTCCACCACGAAATCCCCCAGCCCGGCTTCCTCCAACATCAGGGGGACCTCATAGAGGATCTTCGCCGTGGGCAGCGGGATCACCGCCCGCAGATCCACGTCGCAGAACAGGGCGATCTTCTCCCGCAGGCTATCCGGGACGGGGTGGTCGGCCCGGGCGATGATGGCGTCGGGCTGGATGCCCACGCTGCGCAGGGTGTTGACGCTGTGCTGGGTCGGCTTGGTCTTCAGCTCGCCGGTGGCGCCGATGTAGGGGAGCCAGGTCACGTGGATGTAAAGGACGTTGTCCCGGCCGACGTCGCGTCGCATCTGCCGGATGGCCTCCAGGAAGGGGAGGCCCTCGATGTCGCCCACCGTGCCGCCCACCTCCACGATCACCACGTCGGGGTTCTGGTGGGCTTTGGCCACCAGCCCGATGCGCCGCTTGATCTCGTTGGTGATGTGGGGGATGACCTGGACGGTGCCGCCCAGGTAATCCCCTCGGCGCTCCTTGGCGATCACCTCCGCATAGATCTGGCCGGTGGTGACGTTGCTCGCCCGGGTCAGGTTCTCATCGATGAACCGTTCGTAATGCCCCAGGTCCAGGTCCGTCTCCGCGCCGTCCTCAGTGACGAAGACCTCCCCGTGCTGGAAGGGGTTCATGGTCCCTGGGTCCACGTTGATGTAAGGGTCCAGCTTCTGCATGGTCACCCGGAGCCCCCGGGCCTTGAGCACCCGGCCCAGGGCCGCCGCCGCCACGCCCTTGCCCACACTGCTCACCACGCCGCCGGTGCAGAAGATGTATTTGGTCATCGCTCTCTCCTCCCAGAGCCCCTATAAACGTCGATGGGGAGGGCTGTTGGGCCGCTCCCCATCGACGTGAGCTCCCGGATCCCATTGCCGGTTCACCCCATCAGTTTGGCCAGATCCTGGGCTGCCCGGCGCATGTCCAGGAACACCAGACCCAGCTTGGCGTTCTCCCGCGCCAGGACGGTGAGCACGGCCTCCTGGCCCACGGCCATCAGGATCACGTAGCCGTTGGAACCGTGCACATAAACCTGGTCCAGGGTCCCTCGCCCCAGCTCGCTGGCGATCCGCTCCCCCAGGGAGAGCATGGCCGCGGACATGGCGGAGACCCGATCCTCCTCCACATCCCGGGGGAGCGCGGAGGCGATGATCAACCCATCCACGGAAACCAGAGCTGAGGCCTCGATGTCCGGCGTGCTGGCCTGGAGGTCCTTCAGTCGTTGCACGATCAGCTCGGTGCGGGACCTGGCCATCGGAGTCGCTCCACGGCTTGAGGATTTACCGCTCTGAGCATACCATGGCCTCCCCAGGCCGTCAACGCCTGGGAGCTCTCCTTCCCGGCGGTGTCGAATGAATTCGGCCTCAAAAGGCCTTCGGCCGATGGTCAGCCTGGGCGCCGACCGGAAAGGTGTTTTTGCGTCGGCGGAGGCCGACGCCTGGCGCGCAGCGCCTTGGGAGGCCGATTTCAATCGGCGTGAAGGCCTTCGGCCAGTGGTCGGCCTGCGCCGACCGGGGAAAGGTGTCGGCGGAGACCGATTTCAATCAGCGAGCCAAATCGCCATTGGAGCGAGGGGCAGTGGAGGAGCGCTGGTGGGTGATCGTGAATCCGGTGGCCGGCAACGGCCGCACCGGGCGCCGGTGGGGCGGGCTGGAGGCCCGCCTGCGCGTGGAAGGGATCCGGATGGAGGTCGTCTTCACCCAGGAGCCGGGCCACGCCACGGCCCTGGCCCGTCAAGGGATCGAAGCCGGGTTCACCACCGTGGTGGGGGTGGGCGGCGATGGGACCCTCCACGAGATCCTCAACGGCCTCCCGTTGGAGGATCCCGAGCGGATGCAGCGGATCCGCCTGGGCATGCTCCCCTTGGGCACCGGCTCCGACTTCGTCCGCACCTTTGGGCTGCCCCGGGACCCGGTGGCGGCGGCCCTCCGGTTGCGGGAGGGGCGGGTGCACTGGGTGGACGTGGGGCAGGTGACCTGCCGGCGGGCCGGAGAGACCGTCACCCGTTATTTCGTCAACGCCGCCGGCCTGGGCTTCGATGGGGAGGTGGCCGATCGCACCAACCGGGGGATCAAGGCCTTCGGCGCCACCGGCACCTATCTGGTCTATCTCTTCCTCACGCTCCTCATGTATCAGAATAAAACCGTCCGCCTCCGCCTGGACGGAGAGGAGCACGCCGGGCGGATGAACTCGGTGCTGGTCTGCAACGGTCGTTACTTCGGAGGCGGGATGTTCATCGCCCCTCAGGCTGCTGTCGACGACGGCTGGTTCGACGTCATCGTGCTGGGAGATCTCGGGAAGGGGGAGATCGTCTGGAACCTCCCCCGGGTGTATCGGGGAACCCATCTGACGCATCCGAAGATCACCTGGCGGCGCGCCCGGGAGGTCCATGTGGAAGCCCAGGAGCGGATGTTCCTGCAGGCGGAGGGGGAGCTCATCGGGGAGGCTCCCGCCGCTTTCCGCCTCCTCCCCCGGGCCTTGCCCTTCCTGGCCTGAGGGCGACGTCCGCCTCCGCGCCTCGCATCCTGTGGAGGAGCCGAGCCGGTATGCTAACCATTCAGGAATGCCGGACGCCGGCGGAGCGCCGGGCTTTCGTGACGTTCCCCTGGCGGGTTTACCGGAGTGATCCTCACTGGGTGCCTCCGCTGATCAGCGAGCGGATGGCCTTCTTCGACCCGCAGCGGAACCCCTTCTATCAGCACGCGGAGGTGGCCCTTTTCATGGCCCGGCGGGATGGGGAGCCGGTGGGCACCATCGCTGCCCTCATCAATCACCAGCACAACGCTTTCCACAACGAGCGGGTGGGGTTCTTCGGAGCCTTCGAGGTGCTGCCGGACCGGGAGGCCGCCCATGCGTTGCTGGCCACCGCCCGGGACTGGGTCCGGGAGCGGGGGATGACGGCCCTGCGGGGCCCGGCCACCTTCAGCACCAACGAGGAGTGCGGCCTCCTCATTGAGGGCTTCGAAGAGCCCCCGCGCATCCTGATGGCTTACAACCCTGCCTATTACCGGGACTTCATTGAAAGCTTCGGCTTCCAGAAGGCGATGGATCTCTACGCCTATGAACTCACAGTGGAGGTCTTCAACTGGCCGGAGAAGCTGGTCCGGGTGGTGGAGAAGCTGAAGAGCCGGGCGAAGTTCCGGGTTCGCCCGGGAAACATCCGGCGCTTCCGGGAGGAACTGGATCGCATCAAGAAGGTCTACAACTCCGCCTGGGAGCGGAACTGGGGTTTCGTGCCGCTGACGGATGCGGAGATCGAGCACATGGCGGCCCAGCTGATCCGCTTCGTGGACCCGGATTTGGTGTTCATCGCCGAGGTCGATGACGAGCCCATCGGCTTCTCCCTAACCCTGCCGGATCTGAACCAGGCCCTGCGCAAAGCCTACCCGCGGCCCGGGGTGCCGGAGTGGTGGACGTTGATCAAGCTTCTTTACTACTGGAAAGTGCGCCGGGTGGTGGACACCATCCGCGTGCTGGCCATGGGGGTGGTGGAGAGCTGGCGCGCCCAGGGGGTGAGCGCCCTGTTTTACTACGAGACGGCGAAGGCGGCTCTGCCCAAGGGCTACCGGCGCGCGGAGATGTCCTGGATCCTGGAGAACAACCTGATGATGAACCGGGACATCCGGACGATGGGCGGGCGGCTGTATAAGATCTACCGCATGTATGAGCTGCCGCTGTGATGTGGGCCCGGACGCTCTGGCGGAAGGGGCGGGCGCTCTGGCCCTTCGGAGGGTCGTTCACCCTGCTCTGGCTGGGCCAGTTCCTCTCGCAGGTGGGCGATCAGTTCTTGTTCATCGCCGGCCTGAGCCTCCTGAACCGCCTGACGGACTCCCGGGCGGCCTTCGGGGGGCTGGCCCTGGCCATCACCGTCCCTCAGATCCTCTTCGGGCTGTGGGGCGGGGTCTTCGTGGATCGATGGCCCCGCCGCTTCGTGCTGATCGGCTCGGACATCGCCCGCGCCCTGATCGTCCTGGGCGCGTTGACCGTGCAGACGAACGCCGATCTGTGGCGGATGTATCCGCTGGCCTCGGCCCTGGCCATCGCCGGGCTTTTCTTCTACCCCGCCCGCAACGCCGTGCTCCCCGCCCTGGTCCCGCCCGCCCACCTGCTCCAGGCCAACGCGGTGCTCCAGGCCAGCTACATCCTGGCCCTGATCGTGGGGGGGATCTCAGCTGGCCTCTTCGTGGATCGCTTCGGCCCTTACACGGCCTTCGTTCTGGACAGCCTCACCTTCCTGATCTCCGCCATCAGCCTGGCCTGTATCCGCCTGCCGCCGGCCGTCAATCGCCCCCAGCCTGCCCTGCAGAACTCCCCCGGCCGGGATCTGTTAGAGGGCCTTCGCTTCGTCTGGGAGCAACGGGCCCTCCGCCGGGTGACGGCCATCACTCCCTTCGCCACCGTGGGGATCGGGACGGTCCAGGTCCTCGGCCTGGCCTTCCTGGCGGAGGTCCTGAACGTGCGAGCCGGAGGCTTCGGGTGGACGATGGCGATGATGGGCGTGGGCCTGGCACTGGGGCTGGGCGGGATGCCGCTGCTGGGCCGCTGGCTTCCTCCGCACCGGGCCGTGGGGCTGGCCCTGGCGGCCGCCGGCCTGGCCACCGTGCTCTTCAGTCAGGCCCAGACCTTCGCCTTCGTCCTCATCGCCGCCCTGGCGATGGGATTGTGCGTGGTGATCGCCCGGGCGGGGCTGGCCACCCTGATGCAACAGCTGACCCCGGATGGCCTGCGTGGGCGGGTGGATAGCCTGCTTAACCTCTCGGTCAACGGGGCCCTGGCCCTGGCCCAGGGGAGCGCCGGGCTCTTCGGGCAGTTGTGGGGGCCTCGCCCGGTGCTCCTGGGGGCCGGCCTCCTGATGATCGCGGTGGGCGGCTTGGCGACCCTCAGCATGCGCAGGCTGGTCTATGAGCCGGAATCCCGGGTCCAGCTTTGACCCTGAACCCTCGGTTCCCCCATCCGGTGATGCACGCTGGATCCCGCTCCTGTCTGAAGCAGAGGCTCGCGCTGCACTATAATTCAGTGAGAGCGGCCGATCTCTTTAAATCCAGGCCTTTATCTCCAGGAATGCACCGGAGGTAATCATGGCGATCTCCCGGGAGGAAGTGGAGCACATCGCCGAGCTGGCCAAGCTGGCTCTGACGGAAGAAGAAAAAACCCTCTACGCGGAACAGCTCTCCGCCATCTTGGAGTATTTCCGCCAGCTGCAGGAGGTGGATACCTCGGGGATCCCGCCGACGGCCACCGTCCTGCCGATCCGCAACGTCTTCCGGCCCGATGAGCCGGGGGAGCCGATGTCCCGGGAGGAGCTGCTTCGGAACGCCCCCGCCCAGGCGGACGGATGTTTTCAGGTGCAGCCGATCCTGGAGTTCGACTGAGGAGGCAGGCCGTGGCCCCCTGGCGGTGGACGATTCACGAGACCCTGGAGCATCTGCGGCGCGGCGAGATCTCCGCGGTGGAGGTCACCCGGGCGTATCTCGACCGCATCGAGGCCCTCGATCCCTTCCTGCACGCCTACATCACGGTGACGCCGGAGGAAGCCCTCGCCCAGGCCCGGGAGGCGGACGCCCGCTGGACGGCCTGGCGACGGGATCCGTCGACGTCGCTCCCGCCGCTCAACGGGATCCCCCTGGCCATTAAGGACGTGATCTGCGTGCGGGGAGTGCGCTGCACCTGTGGCTCCCGTATCCTCGAGAACTTCGTCCCGCCTTATGACGCCACCGCGGTGGCCCGGCTGCGGGAGGCCGGGGCGGTCTTCCTGGGGAAGACCAACACCGATGAGTTCGCCATGGGCTCCTCCACGGAGAACTCGGCCTTCGGGCCCACTCGCAACCCTTGGAACCCCGAGCGGGTGCCCGGCGGATCCTCCGGGGGCAGTGCGGCGGCGGTGGCGGCCGACCTCTGCGCCGGAGCCCTGGGCACCGACACCGGGGGTTCCGTCCGCCAGCCGGCCGCGCTATGCGGCGTGGTGGGCCTCAAGCCCACCTACGGACGGGTCTCCCGCTACGGCCTGGTGGCCTATGGCTCCTCCCTGGATCAAATCGGGCCCATCACCAAGGACGTGCGGGATGCGGCGCTGTTGTTGCAGATCATCGCGGGGCCGGACCCACGGGACGCCACCTCATGGCCGGCGCCCGTCCCGGATTACACCCAGGCCCTGATCCCGGATCTTCGGGGGATGCGGGTCGGGGTTCCCCCGGAGTATTTCATCCCCGGGATGCAGCCGGAGGTGGAGCGGGCCGTCCGGGAGGCCATTGAGGTCCTGGCCGAGCTGGGCGCGGAGGTGATCGAGGTCTCCCTGCCCCACACCCGCTACGCCCTGCCGACTTACTATCTGATCGCCCCGGCGGAGGCCTCGGCGAACCTGGCCCGCTACGACGGCGTCAAATACGGCCTGCGGATCCAGGGGGAGACCATCTGGGACACTTACCGCCTCACGCGGGGGAACGGGTTCGGGCCCGAGGTCAAGCGGCGCATCATGCTGGGGACCTATGCGCTGTCTGCCGGTTATTACGATGCCTACTACCTGAAGGCCCAGAAGGTGCGCACGCTGATCCGGCAGGATTTCGAACGGGCCTTCGAGCGGGTGGACGTGATCGTCTGCCCCACCTCGCCCACGACGGCCTTCCGGCTGGGGGAGCGCACCGCCGACCCGTTGCAAATGTATCTCGCGGATATCTTCACCATCACTGCGAACCTGGCCGGCATCTGCGGCATCAGCGTCCCGTGCGGTTTCGATGGGGAAGGTCTGCCCATCGGGTTGCAGATCCTGGGACCTGCCCTGGGAGAGGAGAAGATCCTGCGCGTGGCCTACGCCTATGAGCAGGCCACCCCGTGGCATCATCAGCGCCCGCCGATCGATGCGGCGCTTCAGGGGCGAGCGGGGGCCTGACGCGTTCCGGCACGGAACGGAGGGATCCGCCCGCAGGCCGATCCCGGACTCGGATCGCCGATGAAACCGGTATGGCATGTCCTGTTGCTCCCAGCGGATGCGGATTGGCGGTGGGTGGAAGCTGCCCGCCTCTATGTGGAGCGCTTCCGCGTCCTCTGGGCATGGGATCCGGAACAGGCGGTGGCGCTTCCCGGGGATCCCCTCCTTCTCTCCCTGGTCCTGCCGGACGGACGTCCCGGGCACACCGCGGCCTGGCTCCGCCAGCGTCGTCCTTCCATCCTCCTGGACGTGCTGTTCGCCCCCACCCCGGAGCACCTGCAGCGGATCCTGGACGCAAGGGCCGCCCAGGGGGACCGGCTGGGCCGGGGGCTCCGGGTGGTCACGACGGACCGGCTGAACGTCCGGAGCGGTCCGAGCCGTTCGGCTCCCATCGTCGGCCGCCTGGAGCCCGGGGTGGAGGTGGAGGTGATCGGGCGCAGCGCCGACGGCGTCTGGTGGGCGATCCGGGATCCCGGTGGGCGGGGCCGGGCGTGGATCGCCGCCGCCTACACCCGCATCGTGCGGGGGATCCCGGAGACCCTCCCCATCTGGATCGGGGCTCCCCCGCGGGTCCGCGCCCGCCGAGCGCTCCCAGTCCATCGGGCGCCGGATCCCGGATCGCCGGTCGTGGGATGGCTCGCGGCGGGGGCGGAGCGGGAGGCCCTGGGGCGGACGGAGGAGGGGGAATGGGTGCAGGTCGCCTTCCCGGACGCCGCCCATCCGGGCTGGGTGCGCGGGGTGGACCTAGAGGTGGAGGCCGGGGCGCTAGAGGGCCTGCCGGTCTACGCCTCCTCCCGTTGGCTGGAGCCTCCGGTGCGGCCGCCCCTCATCCAGCGGCCCTTCGGGGCGGATCCGGTGGCCTTCGCCGCGTGGGGTCTGCCTGGGCATGAGGGGATCGATTTCGCCGCCCAGCCGGGCGATCCGGTTTATGCGGCAGCAGATGGCTGGGTCCTGCAGGCCGGGGATCGCCTTGAACATCCTTATGGCACCCAGGTGCGGATCCAGCATCGGAGGCCCGATGGCGTTTACGTCACGGTCTACGGTCGCCTGATGCCCGGCAGCCTGATGGTCCGCGCTGGGGAGTTCGTCCAGGCCGGCCGGATGCTGGGCCGCGTGGGTCCAGAGGGGTTCGTGCACTTTATGCTCAAGAAAGAGGGGGCGCGGAACGGCCCCTACGGGGACATCCTGGATCCCTCGCCGCATCTCCGCCTCGCGCCCTGACCGCGGTGGAAAGTTCGTTCACTTCCTCGGAGGTACAGCGTCTATGGATCAGGTGCGGATCATCCGTCATCCGGTGGTTCAGCACAAGCTGACGGAGCTGCGGGATCTTCAGACGCCCCCGTCCCGGTTTCGGGAGCTGCTCCGGGAGATCACCCCACTCCTCCTGTATGAGGCCACCTGGGATCTGGAGGTGGAGGAGGTTCCGGTGCGCACCCCGATGGGGGAGGGGCGGGGGCAGCGGCTGCGGGGCGCGGTGGGCCTGGTGCCCATCCTGCGGGCCGGGCTGGGGATGGTGGAGGGCGCCCTCCAGGTTTTCCCCGAGGCCCAGGTCTGGCATCTGGGCCTCTACCGGGATGAGCGCACCCTGCAGCCGGTGGCCTATTACAACCGGCTGCCCGCCCAGCCCACCGTGACCTGGTGCTTCATCCTGGATCCGATGTTGGCCACCGGCGGCTCGGCGGTGGCGGCGGTGGACATGGTCAAGCGCTGGGGGGTTCCCCATATCGTCTTCGTCGGCCTGATCGCCGCTCCGGAGGGGCTGGAGCGCTTCCGGGGAGCGCATCCCGACGTCCCGGTTTATGTGGCGGCGGTGGACAGCCATCTAAACCCCCACGGCTTCATCGTGCCCGGCCTGGGGGATGCGGGCGACCGCCAGTTCGGAACCGGATGAGCCGGCTGTCTCAAAGGCGCAAGGCAAACCGGGATCGCCTCGCCATCTTTCCATGGCCGGGTGTGCAGGAGGCGCATAATGGGACGCTTCATGAGCCTGCGGGTGATCGCATGGGCGTTGCGGGCGGCGGGCCTGCTGATGGGGATCGGGATCGGGCTCGCTCTCTGCTCGGCGTGGATCCCCGGAGGCCTCGGCTTCTTCCGAATGCCCTCTCCGCTGGAAGGAGTTCTCCTCCTGGGCGCGGGGCTCCTCTACGCATTGCTCCTCTACGGAGCTGGGGAGCTGATCGAGCTGCTCCTGGCCATCGAGGATCATGTCCGGACGATGGCCGAACATTTCCGACGTCAGGGACCTCCGTCTGCGGTCTCCTGAAGGCGGGAAGCCCGCGGGATGCGCCCTCCGGATGAGGCGATCCCATCGCCGGGATCGACACAGCGCTTTGCAGGTAGGCATAACGGTTATGGAAGCAGGCCTGACGCTGGTCCTCACCCATGAGAACGCGGATTTCGACGCCGTGGCCGCCCAGCTGGCGGCGGCCCGGCTTTACCCGCGGGCCATCCCGGTGCTCCCCCGACGGGTGAACCGGAACGTGCGGGCTTTCCTGAACCTCTACGGGGACCAGCTGCCGTTCATGCTCCCGGATGAGCTGATCCGCCGCCCGGTGGATATGGTCATCCTGGTGGACACCCAGACGATGGCCACGGTGCGGGGGATGGGGCCGCAGACCCGGGTGCAGATCATCGACCACCATCCCCTGGCCCGGGATCTGCCTCCGGGCTGGACCTACCACGGGGAGCCGGTGGGGGCGACCACCACGCTCCTGGTGGAGGGGCTGGCCGAACGGGGGATCGCCCTGAGCTGGGTGGAGGCCACTTTTTTGCTGTTAGGGATCTACGAGGACACCGGATCCCTCACCTATCCTTCCACCACGCCGCGGGATCTGCGGGCGGCGGCCTGGCTGATGGAGCGGGGGGCGGATCTCGCCGTGGTCAGTGAGTTCCTGCACCATCCTCTCTCCGAGGCCCAGCGCCGCCTATATGATCGCCTGCTGGAGTCCGCGCAGACCCTGGAGCTGGAGGGGCACACGGTGATCATTGCCGCCGCGCGGGCGGATGGTTTCCTGGAGGAAATCTCCAGCGTGGCCCATCGCCTGCGGGACCTCTTCGAGCCCTCCGCCCTCTTCGTGCTGGTGGAGTTCGACGGGCACGTCCAGCTGGTATGCCGCACCACCACCGACGACATCGACGCCGGCAGCGTCGCCGCCCACTTCGGGGGCGGGGGCCACGCCCGCGCGGCCGCCGCGGTGATCCGGGGCCGCCCCCTGGAGGAGATCCGGGAGGAGCTGGTGCGGATCTTGCCCCGACACATCCGGCCGGCGGTCACGGTGGCTGAGATCATGTCCCGCGGCGTGCGGGTCCTCCCGCCGGACCTCCCCATCCGGGAGGCGGCGAAGGAGATGCAGCGCACCGGCCACGAGGGCTTCCCGGTGGTGCGCGAGGGGCGGGTGGTGGGCCTGCTGACCCGGCGGGCGGTGGATCGGGCCATGCAGCACGGGCTGGGCGGCCAGCCGGTGGAGCGGGTGATGGAGAAAGGGGAGGTGTTCGTCCTGCCCTCCGACCCGGTGGAGAAGGTCCAGCGCCTGATGATCGAAACCGGCTGGGGGCAGATCCCGGTGGTGGAAGATGGTGAGGTCGTCGGCATCGTCACCCGCACCGACCTGATCCAGCTGTGGGGGGAGCGCCGGAAGGTCCGCCCGCGCTTCAGCGTGACCTCCGCGATGGAGGTCGCCTTCCCGCCCCCCTGGCTGGCCCTGGTGCGGGAGATCGGGGCCACGGCCCAGGCCATGGGCTTCACCGCTTACTTCGTCGGCGGGCTGGTGCGCGACCTCATCCTCAACTACCCCATCGTGGATGTGGATATCGTGGTCGAGGGGGATGCCATCGCCCTGGCGGACGCGATGAGGGCGCGTTACGGCGGACGCGTGGTCGCCCACCGGCGGTTCGGGACGGCCAAATGGTTGCTGGAGGGGACTGCGATCGCCACTCCGGCCGGGCCGGTGGAGGGGTTGAGGGCCATCGACTTCGTCACCGCCCGCCGGGAGTTCTACGCCCACCCGACGGCGCTCCCCCAGGTGGAGCCCAGCTCCATCAAGCAGGACCTGCATCGCCGCGATTTCACCATCAACACCCTGGCGGTCTGCCTGAACCCCGATCGCTTCGGGGAGCTGCTCGATTTCTATGGGGGCCTGCAGGACCTGCAACGAGGCCTCATCCGCGTCCTCCATTCCCTGAGCTTCGTGGAGGATCCCACCCGGATCCTGCGGGCGGCCCGCTTGGAAGCCCGCCTGGGCTTCCGGGTGGAACCCCGGACGGAGGAGCTCATCCATCACGCGGCGGATCTGCTGGCCCGGGTGAGCGGGGAGCGGATCCGACACGAGATGGAGCTGATCCTGGCCGAGCCGGAGCCGGAGCGGATCCTCGCCCGGCTGGAGGAATGGAAGGCCCTGACGTTCGTGATGCCGGGCCTCCGGGCGGACGATTGGCTGCAGGAGCGCTTCCGCGCGATGCGCGCGGCCCTGGAGGACGGAGAGTGGCAGGCCCGGGAGGGGACTCCGTTGGATCGCTGGCGGGTTCTGGCCGGGTGGGGGCTGATGGCCTATCGGCTGACCCCGGCCCAGTTGGAGCAGGGGATCCGCCGGCTGCGCTTCCCGGGCCGGGAGGCCGAGGCGTTGCGGGCCGTGCTGGAGGTTCGGGGGAAGCTCGAGCGCCTCGCGGAGCCGCTCAAGCCCAGCGCCGTCGCCGAGCATCTGGATCCGTATCCCCTGATCGCCCTCTTCGTGGTGTGGGTCGCCGCGCCGCCCGGCCGGGCCCGGGAGAGCCTGTTCCAGTATGCCCATGCCTGGCGAAGGGTCCGGCCGCTGCTGCGGGGGGACGACCTGCGTCAGTTGGGGATCCCGCCCGGCCCGGCCATCGGGGAGATGCTGCGGGCCCTCCGGGCTGCCCGCCTGGATGGGGAGGTGCAAACCCGGGAGGATGAGATCGCTTTCGTGAAGGCCCGCATAGGCGCCGCATCCGGACAGAGCTCCCAGTAAATCCCTTCCGGGTTAGCGCATAGAAACCCGGAGGCCCTCCTTGCTTTTATCCTCCATAGTGGGCATGTGAGTAGCATGGATGTGCGTCGTCTCCAGCGGCCGCTGCCTTCCGGGGGGATCTGCTCCAGCCTGTTGTGGATCGTTGCAGGCACTATTTGGGAGATCTCTTGGCACGCTGGCCGTGAGGCTGCGTTCTCCCGACGGGATAAGGAGCCGGGAGGAGCTTCCCGGCTCCCAAAGGTAAGTGCGGAGATCGCTCAGGCATCTCTACTCTCCCCGCACGATGCGCCGGGCGATGCGGTTGTGCTGTTCGATCAGGCGGCCTTCTTCTATGGGGAGCAGATGCCCCTCCTGAACGATCACCTTCCCCTGGACCACCACCCAATCGGCCGGGCGGGGCTGACAGAACACCAGGGCGGCGACCGGGTCGTGCAGGGCCCCTGCGTAATCCAGACGATCCAGCCGCCAGGCGGCGAAGTCTGCCGCCTTCCCCGGCGCGAGCTGCCCGATGTCATCCCGCCCCAGCACCGCCGCGCCGCCCCGGGTGGCCAGCCACAGGGCCTCCTCCGCGGTCAGAGCGTCGGGCCGCTCCAGGGCCACCCGCTGGAGGAGCATCGCCTGTCGGACCTCCGCCAGCATGTGCGAGGAATCGTTGCTGGCGCTGCCGTCCACCCCCAGCCCGACCTTCACCCCGTGGTCCAGCATCGCCCGGATCGGGGCGACGCCGGAGGCCAGCCGCATGTTGGAGGTGGGGCAGTGGGCGACGCCCACCCCCGTGCGGGCCAGGGCGGCGATCTCCTCCCGGTTCACGTGCACCATGTGGGCAAACCACACATCGGGCCCTTCCCAGCCCAGATCGGCGGCGAAGGCCACGGGGCGCTTGCCGAACCGGGCCAGACAGTATTCCTCCTCATCCCGGGTCTCCGCCAGGTGTGTGTGGAGCATCACCCCGTAATGGCGGGCCATGGCCGCCGCCTCCCGCATGAGATCCGGGGTGACGGAGAAGGGGGAGCACGGCGCCAGGGCCACCCGGCACATCGCGTAGGGCTTCGGGTCGTGATAGGTCTCGATGACCCGCTGCATATCTTTCAGGATCGCCTCCTCATCCTCCACCACGGAGTCCGGCGGGAGGCCGCCCTGGGATTCCCCCAGCGACATGGCCCCACGGGTGGCGTGGAAGCGGATCCCGATCTCCCATGCCGCGCGGATCTCGTCGTCCAGTCTCGCTCCGTTAGGGAACAGATACAGGTGATCGCTGGTGGTGGTGCAGCCGGAGCGAAGGAGCTCCGCCATCCCTACCAGGGCGCTGACGTAGACCGCCTCCGCGTCCATGCGGGCCCAGATCGGATACAGGGTGCGCAGCCAGTCGAAGAGCTTGGCGTTCTGGGCGATGACCCGGGTGAGGGTCTGATAGAGATGATGGTGGGTGTTGACCATGCCCGGGATCACCACCATCCCCCGGGCGTCCAGGACGAGGTCCGCCTCCTGGGGCAGCTCCTCCGTCCGCCCCACCTGTTCGATCACGCCGTCCCGGGCGAAGAGGCCCCCGTTCGGGATCCGCCGCCGGGCGTCGTCCATGGTCACCAATACCTCCGCGTGGCGCACCAGCAGGGTCGTCATTGATCGCCTCCCCGGACGCGGGATTCGAATCTCCGATTGGGTTCATTTTACCCGGGCCGTGAAGGTAGAGTAGGAGCAGGTCCGGACAGCGGGCGTGGCGATCCCCCGGGAGGGTCGTGGCGATGTGGGCCATCGGGCTGGATTTAGCGTGGTCGCCCCGGAACCCGAGCGCCGGGGTGGTGTTGGGATGGGCGGAGGATCACTGGGAGGTGGCCGCCTGGGAGGCGCAGCTGGGCCCCGATGCCGAGATCCTGGCCTTCCTGGAGCCCTATTTAGACGCCCCCTGTGTGATCGGGATCGATGCGCCCCTCATCGTCCCCAACGAGACGGGTTCCCGGCCCTGCGATCGGATCCTGGCCTCCCGCTTCGGCCGCCATCACGCGGGCGGCTATCCGGTCAACCGCCGCTGGCTGCGGTCCTTCGGTGGGCTGCGGGGGGAGGCCCTAGCGCAGGCCCTTTATGCCCGAGGGTTGGCCCTGGAGCCTCCCGAGGCCCCCCGCCTCCCGGTCCGCGTGGTCCTGGAGGTGTTCCCCCATCCGGCCGCCGTGGTCCTGTTTGGCCTGCGGCAGATCATCCGTTATAAACGGTTGCGTCGGGATCGGTGGGCGCGGGGGTTGCGACGGTGGCATCAGCGGCTGCTGACCCTCGAGGCCTTCCGGCCTCCGGTGCGCTGGCCGGAGCCCTGGCGCGAGCCGCCCCGCGGGGGGACCCGACGGATGTGGAAGGCGTGGGAGGATCAACTGGATGCGGCTTTCTGCGCCTATATCGCGGGCTACGTCTGGTTCCACGGCCCGGCGGGCTATGAGCGGATCGGAGATCTGGAGACCGGCTTGGTGATCGTCCCCCGTCGGATCGATGGGTAAGGCAAGGATCCGGACTCCGGCGCAGGAGGGGAAGATGAGCGGGGAGTGGCCGTGCTGTGCGGAGCCGCTGCCGGAGATGGTGCGGCAGGGCTTGGAGCGGTTCAACGCGGGGGAGTATTTCGAACAGCACGAGATCCTCGAGCACGCGTGGCGGGCGGAGGCCCGGCCGGTGCGGGAGATCTATCAGGGCATCCTGCAGATCGGCGTGGCCTGCTATCAGATCCAGCGGGGCAATTACGCTGGGGCGCTGAAGATGCTGCGGCGGGGGCTGGCCCATCTGCGCCGGGCTCCGGATCGCTGCCAGGGGATCGACATCGCCCGCCTGCGGGAGGACGCCCAACGCCTGCTCCACGAGCTGGAGCGCCGGGATCCCGCCGGCTCCTCCGAGCCGGATCCCCGCTGGTTCCTTCGGGTGTTTTTCGAGGGTTGACCTGCGCTGAGATGAATCTCGGTTTCCATCAAGGCATTGCATCTATCTAAGGAGGTCCGATGAAAGCGGTGGTGATGCGACGGCGGGGAGGTCCGGAGGTGTTGCAGGTGGAGGAAGTGCCCACCCCGGTCCCGGGGCCGGGGGAGGTGCTGGTGCGGGTTTACGCGTGCGGTCTGAACCATCTGGATCTTTACACCCGGGCGGGGGCCCAGGGGCGGAAGGCCAAACTCCCCCATATATTGGGCCTGGAGCCAGCGGGGGAGATTGCTGCCCTGGGGGAAGGGGTGGCCGGATGGGAGGTTGGGGATCGGGTGCTGGTGGGGGCCTTCATCGTGTGCGGGACGTGCGAGTTCTGCCAAGCCGGCATGGACAACCTATGCCGGCGGCGCCAGATCATCGGGGTGGATCGCTGGGGCGGTTATGCCGAGTACGTGGTGGCCCCGGCCGCCAACTTGATGCGTCTGGCCCCCCACATCTCCTACGAGGCTGCTGCGGCGGTCCAGGCGGCCTTCGGCACCGCCTGGCACATGTTGGTGTCCCGGGCGCGGATCCGGCCCGGGGAGACGGTGCTGGTGCTGGCGGCCGGCAGCGGCATCGGCACCGCCGCCATCCAGATCGCGCGGCACTTCGGGTGCCGGGTGATCGCCACCGCCAGCAGCGGGGAGAAGCTGGAGAAAGCGCGGGCCCTGGGGGCGGACGTGCTCATCAACTACCGCCAGCAGCCCCGCTTCAGCCTGGCGGTGATGGAGGCCACCGGCGGACGTGGGGCGGATATCGTCTTCGAGCATGTGGGCTCGGACACCTGGAAAGAGAGTGTGGCCTCTCTGGCCTTCCGGGGGCGCTTGGTGTTCTGCGGCTCCACCACCGGCCGCTGGGGTGAGACGGATCTGTGGGGGGTGTTTTACAAAGAGGCGGAGATCCTGGGCTCCTTCGGGGCCACACGGGCGGATTTCCAGGCGGTGATGGAGCGGGTGGAACAGGGGATCTTCCAGCCGGTCATTGACCGCGTGTTCCCCCTGGAGGAGGCCGCGGAAGCCCATCGCTACCTGGAGGACCGGCGGGTATTCGGCAAGGTGGTGCTCCGGATCCCCTGAGGGTTTGGTCTCCTATGCCATCGGATTGCGCTTCAAAGGACATCCCGGGATAAAGGGGATCCCCTCCTCCGGGCTCCCCTCAGCTCTCGGGCGGCCCCTTCCCGGGCTCCCCATACACATCGGGCCGCGCTGCCCGGACCCATTCGGCGGGGATGCCGCACAGGAACCGCAGGGGCTTCTGCCCGGTGTTGCGGTATTGGTGCGTTACGTGGGGCGGCACGAACACCACATCCCCAGCCCGGATCGGATACACCTGGTCGCCGATCTGCACCTCCCCCTCCCCGCTGAGGACGAAGTTTTCGTGCTCGAACCAGTGGGCATGGAGAGGGGTGTGGCCGCCCGGCTCCAGCTCGATGACCCGCAGGCGGTAGGTCGGGGCGCCGTGTCGGGTGTCGATAATCCACCGGATGGAGGCGCCCCGGGCGCCCGCATCGGTCACCGGCTGCCGCTCGCACGCGGTGAAGGGAGAAGGACGTCGGGGGTCGAACTCGCCCATCGGCTTCCTCCTGGGGAAAGGGATTCGCCTTCATTCTACTCGATGCGGAGGCCCAGGCGGTCGGCCAGGTGGGCGCGGATCGCCGCCTGCACCGCCTCCATGGGCTGGGAGGCGTCGATCACCACCCATCGGGCGGGCTCGGCAGCGGCCAGGGCGAGATAGCCCTCCCGCACCCGTTGATGGAATGCCAGGTCCATGGCGTCCAGGCGGGTCCAGGCCTCGCCGGAGGCCCGGCGGCGGGCCAGGCCCTGCTCTACCTCCACATCCAGCAGGAAGGTAAGATCCGGTTGAAGGCCGCCGGTGGCGAACCGGTTCAGACGGCGCAGCTCCTCCAGATCCAGTCCCCGGCCGTAGCCCTGATAGGCCAGGGTGGAATCCGCGTAGCGGTCGCTGATGACGATGCCTCCCGCCATCAGGAAGGGGCGGATGACCCGCTCCACCAGCTGGGCTCGGGCGGCGCAGAAGAGCAAGGCCTCCGCCCGGGCCACCATTTCCGCCTGCTCATGGGCGTGGAGCAGCTCCCGGATCGCCTCCCCCAGAGGGGTCCCGCCGGGCTCCCGGGTGAGCAGCACCCGAAGCCCTTTCTCCTGAAGGGTGCCGGCCAGCCAGCGGGCCATGGTGGTCTTCCCGCATCCCTCCGGCCCTTCGAAGGTGATCAGGAGGCCGCCCATCTTAAAACCCCTGGATCCAGTGAGCATACAGGTATGCGATCATCGCATTCCAGAGCAGACTGTCCAGCCGGTCCAGCACGCCCCCGTGCCCGGGGAAGAGGTTCCCGGAGTCTTTCACCCCGGCCCGGCGCTTCAGGACCGAGATCGAGAGATCCCCCAGGGTCCCTAGGCTGCCGGCCAGCAGGCCGAGGAGGGCGCCGGGCCCGGCTCCGATCCCGATCAGAAGGCCCAGGAGAGCGCCCACCAGGAGGCCGGCTATGCAGCCGCCGAGGAACCCCTCCCAGGTTTTGCCCGGGCTCAGACGAGGCGCCAGGCGGTGTCGCCCCCACCGCTGGCCGACGAAGTAGGCGGCGGTGTCAGCCCCCCAGGTGACGAAGAGGACGAAGACCACCCATCCGCGGCCGTAGGGCTCCGGGAGGTTCCGGAGCCAGACGAAGGAGCGCCCTAGCCAGCCCAGATACAGCCCGCCGGCGGCGGTGAAGGCCCAGTCGATCAGGGGATGCTCGGTGCGCCGGATCCACCAGAACCACACGAGGGCGAAGGGCGGCGCGAGGGTCAGGGTGAGCTCCGCCAGCCGGGGGCTGGCTGCGGAGAACATCCCGTCTATCAGGAAGCCCAGGATCATCAACCCGACCCAGCCCAGGGAGGGGGAGAAGCCGATGCGCCGGATCAGGCCGGTGTATTCCCAGGCGGCCAGCCCCAGGGCGAGGGCCACCGTCGCCGCCCAGATCCACCCGCCTTGGTGGATGAGGGCTGCGAGCAGAGGGATAGCGATGAGGGCGACGAGGAGGCGCTGGCGCAGCACGGCGGGATCAGGAAGGTTATCCGGGGGGAGCCAGCTGCTCGCTGATCTGTCCGAACCGACGCTCCCGGCGGCTGTAGGCCTCGATGGCCTTCAGCAGCTCTTCCCGGTCGAAGTCGGGCCAGTAGACGGGCGTCACATAAAACTCCGCATAGGCGGCCTGCCAGAGCAGGAAGTTGCTCAGTCGCATCTCCCCGCTGGTGCGGATGATCAGATCCGGATCCGGCAGCCCGGCGGTATACAGGTAGCGGGAGATCAGCTCCTCGTTGACCGCCTCCGGGGGGACGCCGTCGGCGATGATGCGGCGGACGGCCTCCACGATCTCCTGGCGGCCTCCGTAGTTGAAGGCGACGCAGAGGATGAGCCGGGAGTTCCCCTTTGTCCGTTCGATGGCCATGCGGATCTTTCGCTGGAGCCGTTCGGGCACTCCCTCCAGGCTGCCCAGATGGCGGATCTGCACCCCGTTGCGGTCCAGGTTGTCCAGCTCCCGGTCGATCATCTGCTCCAGCAACCCGAAGAGGCCGTAGACCTCCTCCGGGGGGCGGCGCCAGTTCTCGGTGGAGAAGGCATAGATGGTGAGGATGCGGACCCCGAGGTCAGCGCAGGCCTCGATCACCCGGCGCAGGTTCTCCGTGCCGGCCCGATGCCCGGCCAGGCGAGGGAGACCGCGGGCCTTGGCCCAGCGGCCGTTGCCGTCCATGATGATGGCGATATGGGTGGGGATCCTCAGCGTGATCTCCGCGACCTGACCGTTCTGCTGCCTCACGGACTCCTCCTTCCAGGGCCCTCTCCGATTCCGGGCGGAGATCCCTCCGTCCCGGCCGTGATTCAGAACGACATGATCTCCTTCTCCTTAGCCTGGGCGACCCTCTCCGCCTCCTCGATGTAGCGGTCGGTGAGCTTCTGGACCTCTTCCTTAGCCTCCTCCAGCTCATCGTCCGACATCTCTTTGTTCTTGTGGCGAGCCCGCAGCTCCTCCAGGGCATCCCGCCGGATGTTGCGGATGGCGACGCGGGTCTCCTCGAGCCGCTTGTGCACCAGCTTCACCAACTCCTGACGGCGCTGTTCGGTGAGCCGGGGCAGCACCAAACGGATGATCCGGCCGTCGTTGCTGGGAGTTAGCCCCAGGTCGGACTTGAGGATGGCCCGTTCGATCTCCGGCAGGGCCTTCGGGTCATAGGGCTGGATGGTCAGCAGGTTCGGCTCCGGAGCCCGGATGATGGCCAGCTGCTCCAGCGGGACCTGGGTCCCGTAGTATTCCACTGGGATCCGCTCCACCAGCGCGGGGGAGGCCCGCCCGGTGCGAATGCCCTTGAGCTCGTCCTCGAACACCCGAATGGCCTTGCGCATGCGCTCCTCGGCGTCGCGGAAGACCTGTTTCGGGATCATCGCGCCTCTTCACCTCCGCCAGGTTCAAGGGGCGGGCGGATGCGGCTCAGCCATCGATCAGCGTGCCGACCGGCTCCCCTCGCACCGCCCGTTCCAGGCTGTCCGGCTGCCAGAGATCCAGGACGATGATGGGCAGGTTGTGATCCATGCACAGGGAAAGGGCCGTGCTATCCAACACCTTTACCCGCAGGTTCAGGGCCTCTATATATGTTAGTTTATCAAACTTGCGGGCATTGGGGTTGACCATGGGATCTTCCTCGTAGACCCCATCCACCTTGGTGGCCTTGATGAGGACGTCAGCGTGGATCTCCATCGCCCGCAGGGCTGCGGCGGTGTCCGTGGTGAAATAAGGGTTCCCGGTCCCGGCCCCCAGGATGACCACGCGCCCCTTCTCCAGGTGGCGGATGGCCCGAAGCCGGATGTAAGGCTCGGCGATGGCGCGCATCTCGATGGCCGTCTGGACGCGGGTGGGCACTCCGAGGCGCTCCAGGGCATCTCGCAGGGCGAGGGAGTTCATCACGGTGGCCAGCATCCCCATCTGATCGGCGGTGGCCCGGTCCATGCGATGCGCGACCCCATCCCGGCCCCGCCACAGGTTGCCGGCGCCGATGACGATGGCGATCTCCACCCCCATCTCCTTCACCGCCTTGATGCGGGCGGCCAGCTCCGTGGCCCGTTCCGGGCTGATCCCGAATCCCCCGGGCCCGGCCAGCGCTTCCCCGCCCAGCTTCAACAGGATCCGCCGGTATTTCGGACCGGACATCGTGTGCTCCTTCCTGCAGGTTGTTCCATGCGCCCCCACGTCGGAAGAGCTGCGTCTCATCAAGAAGGCCGGGCTTCAGGGCCCGGCCCTCTTCATCATTCCACCGTCTCCCCCAGTTCGTATCGTGCGAACCGGCGGACCACGATGTTCTCCCCGACGCGGGCGATGACCTCCATGATCCGCTCGTTGACCGTGCGGTTCTCATCCCGGATGAAGGGCTGCTCCAGCAGGCAGACCTCCTGGATGAAGCGGGCCAGCCGGTTCTCCGCGATCTTCTCAGCGATGTGGGGGGGCTTGCCCTCGTGGAGGGCTTCTTTTAGATAGATCTGCCGCTCGTGCTCCAGGACCTCCGCTGGGACGTCCTCGCGGCGGATGTAGCGAGGGTTGGTGGCGGCGATCTGGAGCAGCAGGTCGTGGGCCAGCTGCTGGAACTCCGGGGTGCGGGCGACGAAATCCGTCTCGCAGTTCAACTCCAGCAGCACCCCTACTCGATTGCCCGGGTGCACGTAGGCGACCACCAGGCCCTCCCGGGCGGTTCGCTCCAGCTTGCGGGCCGCCCGGGCCAGCCCCTTCTCCCGCAGGTAATCGATCGCCTTCTCGAAATCCCCACCGGTCTCCTCCAGGGCTTTCCGGCAATCCAGGATCCCGGCGCCGGTCATCTCCCGCAGGCGCTTGACCATATCGACGGTGATGTTCAAGGGTCTTCCCTCCATCGAAGGGTGTCCGAAAAGGCCCGGGCAGGGGCCGGCTCAGGGGAGCTCCTCCAGCTCCTCCCCGATCTCCTCCTCCATCTCTTCCTCGGCCTCTTCCTCCTCCGCCTCGAAGACGCGGCGGGGCTCCAGGGCCGGCACGACCTCCTCGATCTCCTCCTCTTCGGCTGGGGCCTCCGGCACGCCCATCTTCTCCCGCAGCTGCAGGCCCTCCAGGACGGCGTCCGCCATCAACCGGGTGACGAGCTTGATGGAGCGGATGGCGTCATCGTTGGCCGGGATGATGTAGTCGATGGGATCGGGGTCGCAGTTGGTGTCGACCATGGCGATGACGGGGATGTTCAGGGCGTTCGCCTCGCGGATCGCCGTGGCCTCCCGCATAGTGTCCACCACGAACAGCATGTCGGGGAGGCGCTTGAGGGGCCGGAGCCCCTCGAACTTGAGGCGCATCTTCTCGTATTTGCGACGGAGCCGGATGGCCTCCTTCTTGGGCATCGTCTCCAGACCGCCGTTGCGGATCATCTCGTCCAGCTGGATATAGTAGCGGATGCGCTCCCGGATGGTCCGCCAGTTGGTGAGGGTGCCGCCCAGCCAGCGGTAGTTCACATAGGGCATCTGGCAGCGCTGGGCTTCCGCGGCGATGGTCTCCTGGGCCTGCCGTTTGGTCCCCACGAACAGGATCACGCCGCCCTGGGCGACTTTGTCCCGAACCAGCTCATAGGTGCTGTCGATGGCGCGGATGGTTTGCTGGAGGTCAATGATGTGGACGCCGTTGCGTTCGGTGAAGATATAGGGTTTCATCTTGGGGTGCCAGCGGTTGGTCTTGTGACCGAAGTGCACCCCGGCTTCCAGCAGCTCCTTCATCGTCACACGCGGCATAGGCCTTCCTCCAGATGCGTTTTTCTCCTCCACCCCTTCCTCCCGGCCGGGAGCCGGGCCGCGCCCGGCACGCCCCTCCGGTCCAGGGTGTGTGGGATGGGATACCGGCTGCACAGTATAACACGGGATCCGGCGATCGGCCAGTCCTCCCCGGAACCCCGTAACCTTTTGCCGTCCACCGCCGACATGATGGGCGGATCGCGGCGCGCCGCTCAATCCGCTCCGTTCAAACCGTCAGGGAGGTGCTTCCATGCAAAAGATCTTTCGTTGGGGGATCCTCGGGCTTGGGCTGGCGCTCCTCGCGCTGACCGCCTGCACGACCGCTCCCGCCGCCGGGGATGGGCAGACGATCCGCTGGCAGGGGACGGTGGAGGCCGTCCTCCCCGATGGCCTTCAGGTCTCGGGCCAGCGCGTCCGCTGGACCGGCGACACGCAGATCCTGGGGCAGGTGCAGGTGGGCTCGCAGGTGGAGATCGAGGGGACCCGATCCGATGGGGCGCTGAACGCGATGGTGATCCGGGTCCAATCCTCTGGTGGATCGGCAGCGATGAGCGCTGTGGCTACAGGGACCTTTGTCTCCCCGCTTCCCACCCCGACTTCCTGGGTCGAGTTCAAGGGGACGGTGGAGGAGGTCCTCCCTATCGGCTATCGGATCGCCGGCCAGACCGTGATCGTGACGACTACCACTCGCATTGATGGCCCCATCGCGGTGGGGACGTTTGTGGAGGTGAAGGGGGTCCTCCAGGCGGATGGTTCGATCCTGGCCGTCCACATCCACCTGGAGGAGCCGGAGCAGAAGGACGCCAAGGTGGAGTTCAAGGGGGTGGTGGAGGAGGTTCTCTCGAACGGTTATCGGGTGAGTGGGCGCATTGTGGTGGTAATGGGCTCCACCAAGGTGAAGGGTCCTATCGCTGTTGGGAACTGGGTGGAGGTGAAGGGGGTCCTTCAGGCGGACGGCAGCGTCCTGGCTTATGAGATCGAGGTGAAGGGGGCTCCCGAGTCGGGCAAGGATGACTCGCGTCATGACGACAGTCGCAGCAGTGATGACTCGCACCACAGCGATAGTTACAGCGGCGATGATTCGCACCATGGCGACAGCCATGGTAGTGGTGATTCGCATCATGACGATGATCACGATGATGACGATGATTGAATGGCGCGATCGAGGGGATGCGCGGCCCTCCTGAATCGCGAGACCGGGAAGGGGCGGGGCGGGGGACCGGCCGCGCGCGATGGTCCTCCGCCCGTTCTGCTTTGCTCAGGAAGGCTGGGGATCCGATGACATCTTCCTCCCAGCGCGGATACGATAGGGTTAATTACAGTGGAAACTTTCCTTGAGCGATCCGGAACAGTGACGGACGAACAGGTTCTGCTGGCCCGTGCACGGTCCCTGGATCCGGAGGCCATGGCCGAGCTGCACGAGCGGTATTACCGGATGCTGTATTTCTACGTGCTCGGCCGGGTTGGGGAACGGATGGCGGCGGAGGATCTGACCGCCGAGGTCTTCACACGTCTCCTGGAAGCCTTCCATCGGGGCCGGGGGCCGGAGCGCCATCTGGCGGCCTGGCTGTTCCGGACCGCCGATCATCTGGTGGCCGATCACCACCGCGCCCGCTACCGGCGCCCGGAGGTCGCGCTAGAGGAGGCGTGGGCCGCCGCGAGAGAGGAGGAGCGGAGCGATGTGGTGGTCCAGGAGCGGGTGCGAGAGGCTCTGGAGCACCTCACGCCCGATCAGCGGGCGGTGATCCTGATGCGGTTCTGGATGGATCTCCCCCTGGCGCAGATCGCCCGGGAGCTGGGGAAAAGCGTGGGGGCGGTGAAATTGCTCCAGCATCGGGCCCTGGCCGCCCTCGCTAAACAGTTACAGGATCTCAGGAGCGATCATGGCGCGACGTGAGGAGGAGCTGGAACAAGCCCTGCGGTTGCTCCGGGAAGGAGCTCCACTTGAAGCGGTGGTGGCCCGCTATCCGGAGCTGGCTCCGGCCCTGCGCGCCGCCCGTCTCCTGGAGAGGGCGCGCCCCCCCGGGCCGTCCCTACGCGCGGAACTGGCCTCCCGGGCCGCCTTCCTCCGGCGCGCGGAGGAGCTTCGGGCCGCTCGCCGTCCCTGGGCCGGGATCCTGTTCGGATGGCTCCGATATGCTCGGGCCGGTGCTGTCCTCGCAGGCATCCTGCTGATCGCCGGGGTGCTGCACCTCCTGGCCCAGCAAAGCCTTCCGGGGGATCCCCTCTACGGGTTGAAGCGGGCGGAGGAGCGGGTCTGGCTGGCGCTGACGCTAGACCCGGTGGAGCGGCGTCTGGTGGAGGAGACCCTGGCCGCCCGCCGCTGGGAGGAATACCGAGCCCTCGCGCAGCGCCGGGGCTCGGGGACGGTGACCTGGGAGGGCCAGATCGAGGGGAGCGAGGGGATCACCTGGCGCATCGGGGGGATCCCAGTGGAGGTCTTCCCCGAGACGGAGATCGTGGGACCGGTGGCCCTGGGCCAGCGGGCCGTGGTGACCGCCTTCCTGGGGCCGGAGGGGGGGCTGATTGCCCTGCAGATCCGGGCGATCTCGGAGACCCCGACTCCGATCCCGGAGCCAGAGGCCACCAGGATGCCTGCGGAGACGCCGGAGACACCCACCCCGGCCCCGGTTCAGACCCGCCTGTCCATGCGGACGCCTCAGCCGACGTCGACATTGATCCCTGGCCCGGCTCCTACGGCCACCCCGTCGCCGCCCGCGCCGGCGACGCCCACGCTCACGCCAACGCCTACCCCGATGCGGGGATCCACGCCCACGCCAACGCCTACCCCAGAGGATCACGACGAGGGAGAGACCGTGGAGTGGAAGGGGGTCCTCCAGGCGATCGCTGGATCCACATGGATCATCGACGGCCGCGCGGTGCAGGTCACCGGCAATACGAAGATCCACGGCGATCCCCGGATCGGCGATCGTGTGGAGGTTAAGGCGCGGCGTCAACCCGATGGAACGCTCGTCGCGCTGGAGATCGAGCGGGAGGATTAGCCCGATAGGAGCCGGAAGCCCAAAGGGAGCTTTTCACCTTAGCGTGGACTACCGGCCGTTCTGGGTGGGGTGGGGGCAGCCGGGCCTGTATTTGCTCACGCTGGTGACGCTCTCTTTCTATGTCCGGCGGCGCATCGGTCATGCGACGTGGCGGCGGATCCATTACTTGAGCTTTGTGGTCTTCCTGATGGTCACGGTCCACGGGCTGATGAGCGGCACGGATGCGGCCAGGGCCGGCGTTCGGGTCATGCATCAAACGGCGGGGTGGAGCGTGCTGGGGCTTGGGATTTATCGAGCCCTCGCGGTTTGGGTATTCCCAGCCTTCCGGAAATGGACTTCCGCGCTCTTCAGGAAGGGTTCAGCGCTTTCGAATGAATGCCCCCACCCGCTGCAAGGGCGATCACTCTGAAGTGGCTCTCGCCGACGCGTGGATGTCCGGGAGCCATGAAGCTCCCCCTATCCGGGCTCGCGTTCGCCCCGAGGAAGGGCGACTCGCACCTCCCAGAACAGGATAGCCCCTTCCTCGATGCGATCCCAAAGGGAGCGGATCCAGCGCAGCAACCGGCGATCCATCCGGGACGCGGCGCTCATCTTCTCCTCCTGTATCTCTTCTTCCAGCTCGCGCTCCGCCTCCTGGAGGCGCCTTCGGAGCTTCTCCCGACGATCCGTCCATTCCTGCTGCAATCGCTCCCGCGCTTCCGGCCGCAAAAACCGGACCCGCACGGGCTCCGGGAAGCCTTGGCCCCGCTCCAGGACATCGAAGTCTTCCCAGTGGATCAAAACCGGGGGCTTTCGTTGGCCAGCAGCGCTTCCGGCTCCCAAGCCATCCGCCACGAGATCCCATAGCACCACCCGCTCCATTCGTCCCCTTCTTCCGGATGAAGGGCGAAGAGGTTGGTTCCCATAGGCTTCTCCTCCAGCGAGCGTGGTGAGATCGGCAAGGGCGCTCACGGGCGCCAGTCGACCGGTCGGGCTCCGGGGGGCCAAGGCGCCTCCCAGAGCCGCCACGTCCCGGGCTCCACCAGGCGGACGCTCCACAAGCCATCCCAGCGCGGACGGAGAGCGAGCAGAAGAGGCTCTCGGGGGCTCCAGGCGATCTCCTTCACGTCCGCAAAAAGATGCCGCCCTTCCTTCCCGTCCGCTCGGAGCACCCAAACATCCCCATACCTTGGATCCGAAGAGGGAGCTAAGAAGGCGAGCCATTGTCCATCCGCGCTCCACGTGATCCCGGAGGGGATCGGAGGATAAGGCTCCGGCCGCGTCCAGAGCGGCAGCACCTGGGCCCAGCGTGTCCTCAGGTCCGTGATCACGATGGCGGATTGACTCTCGCGCTCTCGCCGCGCATACACCGACCATGCCAGGCGGCGGCCATCCGGCGCCCAGGCCGGATGGGAGACGGAAACCCGCTGCCATCCATCCCAACGGGATGGAAACCACTCCAGGAGAATCAGGCCTTTCTCCCAGAGATAGAGCGCGGGGGTTTCGCCCCGCACATAAGCGATCGCTTGTCCATCCGGGCCGGGGGCAGCCGGACCGATCCCGCCCGCATCAGGATCCAGGATCCGGTAATCGGCGCCATCCCGACGGATGGCCGCGAGGGCGACACGGGGAGGTAAGGCGCTTGGGGACATCACCTCCAGGATCAGCCACTCCGGGCGGGCCGGCCATTCATATACGGCCAGCACGGGCTCCGGAACCTCCCAGGTGAGGTTCCGGACGACGTTCCCCTGGAGATCCCACTGATAGAGATCCGTATCCCGGATGCTCTCCATGAAACGACCGTCGGGGGAAAGCCGGATAGGCCGGAAGGGATCGATGGGGGGATCCGGCGGCCGGGCGAGGAGGCGCGCCCGGCCATCAGGATCGATCCGCCACAGCGCTCCTCCGCTCCAGTAAATCAGGCCCGCCGGAAGGCGCGCGGCGGTGAACGTCAGGCTCTCCCGCATCAGGAGAAAGGCGCTTCCCAGGTCCACGGCGCCGCGATCGGTATACCCCAGGCCGATCCCATGGAGGCCCGCGGCGATCCATGTTTCCTCCGCCGGTTCCCCGTCCCGCCGAACGTGAAGCGCCGGAAGCCCACTGGCCGACGTCGGAAGGGCCGTGCGCGGAGCCTCGCGGTGCAGGGCCCACTCCTCCAGGGTGCCGGTGATCGGGGAGCGATAGAGGATGCAGTCGATCCCCGGCGCCTCGCCGGGGGGCTGGCTCGCATAAAGAGGCGGGATGAACCGAACATGACGGCGCGCGTGTTCGTCCGGCGGAAGCTCCCGGGGGATCCAGCCCGGGGGATAGCGCACGGAGAGCGAGGCCTCCGGGATGTGGAGGACCGGCCAGGCCATGGGGTTCTCCCCCAGGAGGCCAGCGAACCCTGCGAAACTGCCTCCCGGCACGGTGAGCCAGATCAGCCGGCCCAGACGTTGCCACGGCTCCTCGCCCCCGCCCTCCCATCCGATGAGGACGCGATCGCTCCGGCCGGAGGCCTCCGATCGCCATGCCAGCGGAAGCCAAACCGCGGTCTCAGCGTGCCACAGCCGGGGGGAGAAGAACCTCCTATCCTCCCACCAGAGAGGCGGATCCCACCAGGGAAGCGAAGGCCCCTCTGCGCTGAAGACCGGCCGCGATCGATCCATCAGGTCGATGCGCAGCCATCCGCCGGGCCCCTTCCCACGATCCCCGGGCCGCATCAGGAGCAGGCGCCGGCCGTCCGGAGCCCAGATCGCCTCGCGCGGTCGCGGCGAGGGCACGAACAGCCAGAAGGCCCCAGATTCCAGGTCCAGAAGATGGAGCCCGGACCGATCCTCATCGGCCTCCGCATCCAACAGGATCGCCAGATCCCGTCCGGTAGGCGAGGGAAGGAGGCGGATCCGAGCCCTCTCCGGCGAGCGGGACTCCACCGGCAGGGAAGACGAGCGGATCTGTTCCGTGATCGGATCCAGCTGATGGAGGGTCCACCGGCCGTCGGCGTCATACGCGACAAAGGCGAGGCGCCCATCCGGCATCATTGTCAGGCTGTGGATCGCCCGGACCCGGCTGGTCGGATCGAAGCAAAGATCCGAATCCCGTCCTCCGGATTCCGGATCCAGGCGGGCCAGACAGAAGGGGCGTTCCGCCGGGACGAACCACAGCCGGAGGGATCCCATCGCCAGTGTCCATGCCATCCCTCCTGCGCCCGCGAGCCGGAGCTCCGGGAAGCGGTGGCGCTCTCCTGCCTGGGGGAAGAGCAGATCGAGCAGGAGATGCTCCGGCCGGGCCGGATCCGGCCGGACCAGGGCGAGGAACCGCTGATCCGGCGACCATAAGCCCGCGATGGCCTCTCGATCGACCCGCCACAGGGTCTCCCCTTCCGGATCCGTCACCCAGAGGCCATCGGTGCGGGGCCAGACAATGGGCCCAAGAGGAGAGGGTAGCGGTTCTGTGAGGCGGAGGAACGGAGCGGGCAGGGTGGACGGGCTTGACATAGGGAGCGGCGCAGTGGGTGGAGCGGTGGGGGTCGGGATCGATGACAGGGGAGAGGACCTGCTCCGGCACAGGCTCAGGAGGAGCAGGCTTGCAAGCCCCAGAGGGATCCACGCGGGTCGCACCGGTTTCATCCGTAGGACTTTTCTCCGCTCGGCTGCTGTGCGGAATCCGCCGCGGGCAGGGTGAACCAGAAGGTGCTGCCACGCCCCGGCGCGCTCTCCACGCCCACCTCCCCGCCCAGTTTCTCGACGATCATCCGCACGATGGAGAGCCCCAAGCCATGGCTTCCCGGCCGTCGATCCCGAACCCCGAAGGGAGTGAAGAGCCGGGCCTGCTCCTCCGGTGGGATCCCCGGCCCGTTATCTTTCACCCAGAACCGGAGCATGCCGTTCGGAAGGCGATCGGCCCCCAGAACCACGTGGGGAGGCTGCCCGCCGTATCGCAGGGCATTGCTCAGGTAATTCGCCCATACTTCTTCAAGCCATGGACCATATCCGAGGGCGGTCGGCCAGGACTCCGGCAGATGGATGCGGGCACCAGTCTCTGCGATCAGAGGGGCCAGTCGATCCAGGACTTCCTTCACAATCGCTTCCATAGCCACCGGTCCGCGAGGGACCTCCGTGTAGCGGACGCTGGCCAGCAGCAGGAACTCTTCGATCATTCGATGCATTTTCTTTCCCACCCGCTGGATCCAGCGCAGATGCTCTCGGAGCTCTTCTGCGGATAGTGTGTTCAGATCCTTCTCCAGGAACTCTGTTGCCCCTATGATGATGCCCAGAGGCTGTTTGAGGTCGTGAGCCGCCATATGGGCGAAGGCCTCCAGGTCCTGGTTCAGCCGGCTCAGCTCCTCCCGGTGCCGCCGCTCCTCCTCCAGCCATCGCGCCCGCTCCAGCGCAACGGCCACCGAGTTCACAAAGGGCATGACCAGCCGGAGATGGTCCTCGCGGAAAAAGCCAGGCTCGTGGCTGTCCAGCGCCAGCATTCCGATCACTCGATCCTGAGCGATGAGGGGGATCCCCATCCACGATCGGATGAGGGCATGCGGAGGCTCCGGGAAGACGGGATACTCCGCCGGCGCGTCCGGAAGGATCAGAGGCCTTCGCTCGAGGACGACCCGCGTGTTCGGGTTATCCCCAGGGATGGGGAACCGGAAGCCCAGGATGGACTCCGGGAGGCCGCTCTGCCCGACGATCTCGAGATATCCCTCCCGAAGCCACTGGACCGAAGCGCTGTCATAGGGGATGAGGGTGCGGAGTTGCTCCAGGATACGCTGGAGCATCTCGGCCAGAGTGGGAGCTTCCACCACCGCGGCGATGGCCTGCCGGAGGATTTCTGCTTCCCGCCAGCGGGCCTGGGCCTCCTCCAGGGAGCGCGCTTTGGCGATCGCCAGGGCGACGATGCGCGCCATGATCTCCCCCCGGGCGATCTCCTCATTGGTGAACCGGTGAGGGGTATTGTAGGCGATCAGGAGGCCCCCCAACCACGTCCCTCCGGCGATGAGCGGGAGGGCCAGCAGGGATCGAGTGGGGAACTGCGCCGCGATGTGGGGGCTGAGATAAGGGGTGTTGAACACATCCTCGATGGGAAGGGGGCGGCCAGCCCGTAAGGCGGATTCCGTAGCCGTGAGCTCCCCGGGCTGGGGCCGCAAGGTGGGGTAGATCTCGCGCAAGGGGCCATAGGCCGCCATAGGGATGGTTTGTCTGGATCGTTCATCCCACTGCGTGATAAAGCAACCGTCGGCCCCGATGATGCCCCCCAGGCGATCGGCCAGCACCTGCAGCATGGACCGAAGATCCTGCGACTCCAGAGCGGCCCCCAGGACCTCATAAAGGGAGCGCAGGAACCGCTCCCGATCCTCCAGGGTGATCTCCATCTCCCGGCGGTGGGTGATGTCCCGGAGTGTGAGCGCCCAGCCCATCACCCGGCCGCGTCGATCCTGCACTGCTGAGATCTGCAGCTCATAAAAGCGCCGTGCTTCCCCCTCCCCCAGAACGATCTCCTCCCGGGTCTCGGTCGCTTCTTGGAGACGGGCCGTCAGATCCGGCCATAGGGCGAGGATCTCCCGGGCAGGTCGTCCCAGCGCTCGATCCCGATCCAGCCCCAGCATGCGGGCGGCTGCCGGGTTGAGATCGACGAGGCGGTGGGAGGCGTCCAGGACGATCAGCCCATCCGCCATGTTCTCAATGATGGTTTCGTGGGCGATCGGCGCGATGTCTAAGAGCCTGAACCGGTAAGCCCCCCAGGCCAGGGCGAGCCCGCCCACGATGAAGCCATAAGGGGTGAAATCGAACGTCACAGTGGGGAAGGGGTTTAGGAGGGCCGTTAACCCGTTGGCGGCCCATGGCGCTATGACGCTGAGCACCATCATCCCGGCCTGACCCCGATAGGGAAAAGGGCGGCGACGCAGGAATCGCAGGAACAGGATCGTGGCCAAGAGCAGCGCGCTGTAGGCGTATGCCACATGGATGTAAAACCAGGCCCCATGGATAACGGCAAGGCGGGGGAAGGGGCCTTGCCAGTCCAGGGCCACGGACGACCAGATCCACCCGTGTTGCTCGTTTGTCCAGGCCAGCCCCAGCGTCAGCAGGGGCTCCAGGGCCAGCCATCCCAGGCGCCGGGGGGAGGTCCAGCGCTCATGGCCTGTGTAGTGAAGGGCGACAATCAACCATACGGTGGGGATGAAGGCGATCCCGAGGTATTGGGCTTTGGCCCAGAAGACTTTCTCTGTTAGGCTGGCCCGGGAGAGCTCGAGGGCATACCCAGAGGTCCAGAGAGCGATCAACAGTTGCATGGCGCAAAGGGCCACCGCTCCGGGGGCTGGCCGGGCCCGCCAGGCGTAGCCAGCCAGTCCGAGGGCGATCAGGGTAGCTCCAAGCAGAGAGAATATGTATAACACGCCTGGCCCAGACATGGGCAAGATCCCCCATCTCTTCCAGAGGGGTAACCGCCCACTCAGCTGCTCACTACTGTATGATGATTAGAAGTCAACCCTCTTGGGCGCTTTCGCGCTATGCTTCTATCTGCTTGGACCCTTTTGCCGGACCGGTCGGTAAAGGCCTATGGTGGATGACTTCGTCAGCGAGGAACAGAAGGGCGACCCCCCGATATGCGGGATTGCCAGAAAGACCTAACCATACCTTTCCGATTCCATTGTAACTCTGATCCTGTCGTAGCAATATGTCCCGCCAGAATTCGGAGCCGTCCGGAGAAAAGCCTGCGCCCCGGGGTTGCCTCCCCGGGGCGCAGCGAGGTGGGCCGTGCAGGACTCGAACCTGCAACCTTGGGATTAAGAGTCCCCTGCTCTACCCGTTGAGCTAACGGCCCACGTCCACTTCTAAAGTATAGCCAGGGCTCCATGGGCTGTCAAGGCGGAGCGACCCGGGCGGCCTCCGCGTGGAGACAGAACCTTGAACGGGTGTGGTCATCTTCTTAGGACTTATGCCGTCGACAGGACATGCCCTCAGGTAGGGGCGACCGGCCGGTCGCCCGTCAAGGTGGATCGACCCAGGCGGTCTCCACAGGAAGACAGGACCTTGAACAGGCGCGGCCATCCTTTAAAATGAGACCATAGCGCAAATCCAACCGGGGGAAGGATCGATGTCGGAACGGGGTCCACAGGATGTGCAGGCGTTCCTGGATCAGCATCTCCCTGGGACCCGGGTGCGGGTGCTGGAGCAGAGCACGGCGACGGCCCTGGAGGCCGCGGCGGCGGTCGGGTGCCCCCTGGGCGCCATCGTGAAGTCCCTCCTCTTCCTGGCCGATGGGGACCCACGGCTGGTGCTGGTGGCCGGGGATCGAAAGGCCGATCAGCGCCTCCTCGCGGGGCTGTGGGGGATCTCCCGCAAGCGCATCCGCATCGCGGACCCCGGGACGGTGCAACAGGTGACCGGATTCGAGGTGGGCGCGGTGCCTCCCGTCGCCCACGTCACGTCCCTGCCGGTCTGGATCGATGCCTCCCTCGCCCGTTATGAGACCCTGTGGGCTGCCGCTGGAGCGCGCAACGCCCTCTTCCCCATCACCTTCGCGGACCTGGTCCGGATCACCGGCGGGACGGTTGCCACGTTCACGGTGGAGGATCGCCCGGCGGAGCAGGCGCCCGATGCGGATCCTGGCCATTGAGACCTCGTGCGATGAGACGGCGGCGGCGGTGGTGGAGGACGGCCGGGTCCTGCGCAGCCACGTGGTGGCCTCCCAGGCTGCCTTCCACGCCAAATACGGTGGCATCTTCCCGGAGCTCGCCGCCCGCATGCATGTCGAGGCCATCGTCCCGGTCACCCGCGAGGCCCTCTCTCAGGCTGGCCTCTCATGGGAGGCCATCGACGCCATCGCCGTGACCTACGGGCCCGGCCTGCCCGGCTCGCTGGTGGTTGGGGTGAGCTTCGCCAAAGCCCTGGCCTTCGCCCGTCGCAAACCCCTTATCGCCGTCAACCACCTGGAAGGCCACCTCTACGCCCACCGCCTCCGGGTGGAGGGGAACCCCCCAGAGGACCTCCCCACGCCCTTCCTGGCTCTGATTGTCTCCGGCGGCCACACCGAGCTCATCTGGGCCCGGGATCTCCTGGATCACCGCCGGGTGGGCTGGACCATCGACGATGCCGCGGGGGAGGCCTTCGACAAGGTCGCCCGGCTCCTGGGCCTGGGGTTCCCTGGCGGGCCCGCCATCGAGCGGATCGCCCGGGAAGGAGATCCCCAAGCTTTCCCCTTCCCCGCTTTGCCGAAGGTCGACGATCCCCTCTGGTTCAGCTTCAGCGGGCTGAAGACCGCAGTCCTGCGGGCCGTGGAGCGGTTCCAGGGACAGCCCCTCCCGGTGGCTGATCTGGCGGCTTCCTTCCAGGCGGCGGTGGTCGAGCAGCTGGTGACGAAGACGCTGGAAGCGCTGCGCCGCTACGAAGCCCGGGCGATCCTGATCTCCGGCGGAGTCTCCGCCAACCAGCTGCTCCGATCCGAGATGGCCCGCCGCGCCCCTGTCCCGGTGGTGGCTCCTCCACCCTGGTTGTGCACGGACAACGCGGCGATGATCGGCGCCGCCGCGGAGCTCCATGCCCGGGCCGGCCGCTTCGCCTCCCTCGATTTGGAGGTGGACCCCGATGCGAAGATTGGGTAGGCCCTTCAGGTCACGGGCGCGGCCGCCTTTGAGATCGGAGCCTCCTGCTACGAACCAGCGGTATAATCCCGGGGGAGGCCAGCGATGATGGGAGCCTCAGGTGGAGGAACATAGATGCTCCAGATCCAGGAGTGGGTGCCTGTGGAGGAGGCCCGCCGGCTGATCCTAAGGGAGTTCCATCCGTTGCCACCGGAATCGGTGCCTCTCTCTCAAGCCCTCGGGCGGATCCTGGCAGAGGATGTGCAAGCGGAAGTGGATCTGCCTCCTTTCCCGAACTCCGCCATGGACGGCTACGCGGTCCGCGCGGAGGACGTCCGGACGGCGAGCCGGGAGCGGCCGGTCCGATTGCGGGTGCGGGGGGAGGCCGCGGCGGGCCGTCCGTTCCCCAGCGGGGTGGAGCCCGGGACGGCGGTGCGCATCGCCACCGGGGCCCTGCTCCCCAGCGGGGCGGATGCGGTGATCCCGGTGGAGGACACGGATGATGCGGGCGGGCCGGGCCGTCCTCTTCCTCCGGAGATCGCCGTGTTCCGGCCGGCGCAGCCCGGGCAGTTCATCCGCCCGGCCGGCGAGGATGTGGCCCGGGGGACGGTGGCGCTGGAGCGGGGGACGATCCTGACCCCAGGCGCCTTGGCCCTTCTGGCTGCCCTGGGACGTCTGGAGGTGCCCGTCCATCGCCGGCCGCGGGTGGCAGTGCTGGCCATCGGCGACGAGCTGATCGAGCCGGGCCGTCCGCTTCCCCCGGGCTGCATTTACGAAACCAACCGGACGGCCCTGGCAGCCCAGGCGGTGGAGGCGGGGGCGGAGCCCTTGCTGTTGGGGATCGCTCGGGACGATCCGGAGGATCTGCAGCGGTTGCTGGACGAAGCGGCCGCTCACCATCCGGATCTCATCCTCTCCTCCGCGGGCGCCTCCGTCGGCGCTTACGACTGGGTGAAGGAGGTGGTCCAGCGACACGGGGAGCTCCGGCTCTGGAAGGTGCGCATCCGCCCGGGGAAGCCCTTCGCCTTCGGCCACTACCGGGGCATCCCCTTCTTCGGTCTGCCTGGGAACCCGGTCTCCGCGATGATCACCTTCGACCAGTTCGTCCGGCCGGTCCTGCGCCGGATGGGCGGTCACCCCCGCTGGGAACGGCCCCGCATCCCGGTGCGCCTGGCCGAGCCGATCTCCAGCGACGGCCGGGAGACGTATTTCCGCGCGCGCATTTTCTATGAGGATGGCCAGTTCTGGGCCCGCCTCAGCGGGCTGCAGGGCTCTCATATCTTGAGCGCCATGGCGCGAGCGAACGGCCTGGTGATCCTCCCGGAGGGAGTGCCGGCGCTCCCGGCGGGGGCGACGGCGATGGCGGAGGTGTGGGTGGATCTCCAGGATCTGATGAGCGCATCCGGAACCCCGTAAGGAGAGGCCTTCGATGAGCAAGCGCACGGCCCGTTCCACCCCGACCCGATCGTCCATCGGTCTGCCGATCCTGGTGGTGGCGGCAGCGCTGGTGGGGGTGCTGGCCCTGATCGGCTATCAGTGGTGGGCCAGCCGCCTTTCGGAACGCGTCCCCGTGGTGGACTACCCGAGCGGCCTGACCCCGGACGGTTATCCCTATAAGGGGAACCCGGAGGCGCAGATCGTGATCGAGGAGTATTCGGATTTCCAGTGTCCGGTCTGCGCCCGCTACGCCCGGGAGGTCGCCCCGCGGCTGGATGAGAAATACGTGAAGACCGGGAAAGTGTATTATATTTTCCGGTATTTCCCCTTCCTGGGGCCGGAGTCCTTCCGGGCGGCGGAGGCGGCGGCTTGCGCGGCGGAACAGGGCCGGTTCTGGGAATATGAGCACGTCGTCTTCGCCAACCAGCGGGGGGAGAACCTGGGCTGGTTTTCCGATGACCGGCTGATCGGGTTCGCCGCGCGGGTGGGGCTGGATCGAGGGCGGTTCGAGAACTGCCTGCTCTCCGGCAAATACCGGGATTTCATCCGCCAGGCGGCGGAGGCCGGGCGCCAGCGGGGCGTCCGCGCGACGCCGACGATCTTCATCAACGGGGAGAAGATCGAGGGGCTGTATGATGTGACCTTCTATGAGACTTACCTCGACACCCTGCTGCAGAAAGGCCCATGAGGGGGAAGGCGGATGGCGCAGGCAAGGGTGGCGGCGGCGATAGATCGGCTCGCCCTGGCCCAGATCGGATTGGCCCTAATGGGAGCGGGGGTGGCCGCTTACCTGACGTGGGCCAAGCTCCAGGGCGAGGGTCTGGTCTGCCTCGGGTTCCGGGGCTGCGACGTGGTGAACAACAGCCCCTACGCGGAGCTGCTCGGGATCCCGGTGGCCACCTGGGGGCTGGGCGCTTATCTGGCCCTGGCCTTCCTCGGCGGCCTCTCATGGGTCGACCGCGCCTCCCTCCGGCCGTGGACGGTGACCCTCTCCTTCGCCCTCGCCCTGGGAGGATGGCTGTTCTCAATGTATCTCACGGCCATCGAGGCCTTCGTCCTCCACGCCTGGTGCAGCTGGTGTGTGACCTCCGCCATCCTCATCACCCTGTTGCTGGGAGTGTGCGGCCTTCGCTTCTATCAGACGTTCCGGGAGGAAGGGTAAACGCAGTTAAGGAAGCAAGACGTCGCCTCCGAGATCTTCCTCAATCCTTTAACATTCCGTCAGGAGGGATCCCATGCCGCGCATTCGCTGCCATTATGTGGATTGTGTCTACCTGGAGGCCGGCATGTGCACGGCCGATGAGATCGAGCTGGACCCTGAGATGGGGTGCCTGACCTATACCCAGGCCGAGGAGGAGGAGTGGGAGGAGGAAGAGGTGGTCCCGGAGGAAGAGGAGGAGCTGGAGCTGGGCGACGAGGAGTGGGAGGAGATCGACCTCGAGGAGGATGAAGAGGACGAGGAATGGTGAGCCGCCCCTCTCAGCCTCCGAAGGACTCTGGGTGGGGCGGGGAGCCGCATGAGAGGCTGCCCCGCCCCGTCAGGGTGTAGCCCGCTGTGGCTGTGCCTCCGGGATCTACCCGTAGCGCTTCAGGAAGCGGGCGATGCGCTCGAGGGCCTCCTCGATCTTCTCGTAGGCGGTGGCATACGAGCAGCGGACGTGCCCTTCGCCCCCCAGTCCGAAGGCGCTCCCCGGGACCACGGCCACCTTCTCCTCCATGAGCAGACGCTCGCTGAACTCCGTGTCGCTCATGCCGGTGCGGGCGATGGAGGGGAAGGCGTAGAAGGCCCCTTTCGGCTCGAAGCAGGTCAGGCCCAGCTCGTTGAGCCCCTTCACGATCAGCCGCCGGCGCCGGTCGTATTCCTGGCGCATCTGTTCCACGTATTCCTCCCCGATGCGCAGGGCGGCCAGGGCAGCATACTGGGAGGGAGTGGGAGCGGACATGATGGTGTATTGATGGATCTTGCGCATGGCCGCCAGGATCTCCTGAGGCGCCGCTGCATAGCCGATCCGCCATCCTGTCATAGCGTAATCCTTGGAGAAGCCGCCGAGGAGGATGGTTCGCTCCCGGGCCCCCGGCAACGCCGCGAAACACGTGTGCGTCCCATCGTAGACCAGGCGGTCGTAGATCTCGTCGGAGATCACCAGGAGATCGTATTTCTCCGCCAGGGCGGCGATGGCCATCAGCTTCTCCCGCGGCATCACCGCCCCCGTGGGGTTGTTGGGGTAGCCGATCAGAATGGCCTTGGTGCGCGGGGTGATGCGGGCCTCGACGTCGGCGGGGTTGACCTGGAAATCCTCCTCCGCCCGCGTGGCGAAGGTCACCGGCACGCCCCCCGCCAGGGTCACCTCCGGCGCATAGGAGACGAAACACGGCTGGGGGATGATCACCTCATCCCCCGGATCCAGGATGGCGTTCACCGCCAGGTAAAGGGCCTCGGAAACCCCCACGGTGATCAGGATCTCCGACTCCGGGTCATAGGAGACGCCGTAAAGCCGGTAGAGATGCTCGGCCAGCGCCTCCCGCAATTCGATCAGCCCGGAGTTGCTGGTGTAATGGGTCTCCCCTCGCAGCAGGGACTCCACGCCGGCTTTGAGGATCGGCTCCGGCGTCACGAAATCCGGCTCGCCGATGCTCAGGCTGATCACGTCTTTCATCGTCGCCGCGATATCAAAGAAGCGGCGGATCCCGGACGGAGGGATGGAAGCTACGCGCTGGGCGATGAAGTTCCGCATCGCTGCAACCTCCCGGCCAGATCGTCCGATCAGAGGCAAATCGGAGGTGTCCTTGGCGTTGTCCTCTCCTCCCGCTGGGGATTCTCCCCCAGCCCCGCCGGATCGACAAGGCCTCCGGATGGAAGCGCGAGATCCCGAGCGCCTGCGTGGGATCCCCTGAGGGGATCAAGGGCCTCGCGCGCCACAGCCCGGAACTCCGCCAGGATCATCGCTGTGGCCCCCCAGATGATGTGCCCCCCCAGCCGGAACACCGGGATCCGCCACCGCGCGCCGTAAAGCTCCCATTCCTCCTCCCCCTGATGGCGCGGATCCAGCAGCCAGGAGAGGGTGGCCTCCAGCACCTCCGCCACCTCCAGGGGGGCGGGATGGAACACGGGGCGCTCCGGGAGATCGCCCACCACCGGATATACCAGAAAGCCGCTGGGGGGAACATATAGGGGCGTGAGACGACCCAGGAGACGCACCCGGCTTCCCGGGAAGCCCAGCTCCTCCTCGGTTTCCCGCAGAGCAGTCGCCTCCGGGGATTCGCCCGGCTCGCATGCGCCCCCGGGCAGGGAGATCTGCCCCTTGTGATGGGCCACATGATCCGTCCGTCGGGTGAGCGGGAAGGCGAGGTCACGGCCCCGGGGATACAAGAGGATCAGCACAGCCGCCGGCCGGGCCTCCGGAGGAAGTCCCCCGGTCTGCTCCAGGAGGGTCCGACGATAGGGCGGGGCCATCTCCCACTGGGCCGAAGGCCCGGGGAGCGGCCGGGCCAGCGCCTCCCGAAGCCGCTGGATCATCGCTTCCGGTGTCAGCTCCGTGTGGATGGAGGAGTTCATGAGCGCGCCCCCCAGGCCATGGCTTCTTCTAACAGCGCGATCACCTCCTCGTCGGAGACCTGCTCGAACTGCTCGTAGAAGGCCCCGACGGCCCAGAACAGGGCAGGGGTGTAAAGCACCACCACCGTGTCGGCTTCCGCTTCCACCCGGGGGAGCATCTCCGGCGGCGCCACCGGGGCGGCGGCGATCCGCCGCTTCGCGCCCCGATGGCGCAGCGAGCGCAGGCTCACCCGCATCGTCGCCCCCGTGGCGATCCCATCGTCCACCACCACCACGGTTCGCCCTTCCACCGGAACCGGCGGGCGGAGCCCGCGAAAGCGGACAGCCCGTCGCCGCAGCTCCTCCTGCTGGCGGCGGGTCTCTTCCTCTATGTAAGCGGGGGGGATCTCCAGCTCCGCGACCGCGAGGGGATCGATCCAGAGGGTTCCATCCTCGGCCACCGCCCCGATGGCCAGCTCGGGGTTGCCCGGGGCGCCCAGCTTGTGGGCCAGCACTACATCCAGGGGAGCTTCCAGCGCCCGGGCAACCTCGTAGGCCACCACCACGCCCCCCCGGGGGATCCCCAGCACCACCACCTGTCCGGCCCGGGCCTCCGGCTCCAGGTCCCGCAACGCCTCCGCCAGCCGCTGTCCAGCCTCCCGCCGATCCCGGAACCGCATGGATGCCTCCATACCTGCACAACTGCCAAGTCGATCTTAACGCAGATCCCGATGGGAGGGGTTCCCCCTCCCGAGGAACCGGGAAGGCGGGAGGCCGGCGAAGCCGGTTCATCCCTCCGGGCGGATCCGGGCGATGGAGGCCAGCCGATCGGTTTCCGCCAGGGCGATCAGGCGGCTGCCGCGGGCAGCCCGGCCGGCCTGGGGGATCTCCCGGACGGGGATCCGGATGGCCATCCCGCTGACCGTCAGCAGCACCAGGTCGTCCTCCGGACGCACCGTCCGCGCCGCCACGATCTCCCCGATCTCCTCCAGTCGATCCGCCACCGTCCGCACGCCTCCCGTGGCCCGGCCCTTCTGGGGATACTGGGCGAAGGGGGTGCGCTTCCCGAAACCTCCCGCCGTCACCACCAGGAGCTCTCCCTCCGGATCCACCCGATCCAGGGCGACTACTTGATCTCCTTCCTCCAGCCGGATGCCCCGCACGCCGGCCGCCGCCCGACCCATCGGGCGGACCTCCGCCTCCTCAAAGCGCAGCGCCTGGCCCTGGGCCGTCACCAGCACCAGGTCCCCACGGCCGTCGCTGAGGCAAACGTCTTGCAGCACATCCCCTTCCTCCAGCAGGATCGCCACCAGGCCGGAGGAGCGGACAGTGAGGAACTCGCTCAGGGGGACCCGCTTGATCTTCCCCATGCGAGTGGCCATCACCAGGTAACGATCCGCCCCATCGCCGGCCCCTTCCATCCAAGCGGGTGGGACGGCCACCAGGGCGGTGATGCGTTCGCCCTCCGCCAGGTTGATCAGGTTCACAATGGGGAGGCCCCGGGCCGCCCGATCCGCGTCCGGCACCTCGTAGACCCGGATCCGATAGGCCCGGCCCTGATCTGTGAAAAGGAAGAGGTAGTCCAGGGCTCGACAGGCCAGTCCCCGGGCGACCGCGTCCTCCTCGTCGGTGGTCATCCCGGTGACCCCGCGCCCTCCGCGGCCCTGAGGCCGGTAGGCGGCCACCGGCACCCGCTTGATGTAGCCGCGCTGGCTCAGGAGCACCAGCACCGGCTCGTCGGGGATGAGGTCCTCCACCGTGAACTCCGCCGTGGCCTCGGGGAGGATGCGGGTGCGGCGGGGATCGCCGTATTTCTCTTTGAGCTCCTGCAGCTCCCCGCGGATCACCAACCGGATCTTATGGGGATCGGCCAGCAGGGCCTCCAGCTCGGCGATGCGGGCCTGCAGGCTTTGATACTCCTCTTCCAGCCGCTGACGCTCCAGCGCCGCCAGACGCCGCAACGGCATGTCCAGGATCGCCTGGGCCTGGACCTCCGTGAGCCCGAAGCGGGCCATCAGGTGTGTTTTCGCGGTCTCCGCATCGGGGGCGTTGCGGATGAGGGCGATCACCTCGTCCAGGAACTGGAGGGCGATCCGCAGCCCCTCCAGGATGTGGGCCCGCGCCTTCGCCTTCTCCAGGTCGTAGCGCGTCCGCCGGGTCACCACCTGGATCCGGTGCTCGACGAACAGCTGCAGCATCCGTTTGAGGGAGAGGACCCGAGGCTGGCCATCCACCAGGGCCAGCATCTGGACCCCGAAGGTGGTCTGAAGGGGGGTGAACTTCAGGAGCTGGTTGAGCACCGTCTGGGGCCGGGCGCCGCGCTTGAGCTCGATGACGATGCTCATCCCGTGGCGGTCGGACTCGTCGCGCAGGTCGGCGATGTCCTCGATGCGCCCCTCGCGGACCAGCTCGGCGATCCGCTCGATGAGGGCCGCCTTGTTCACCTGATAGGGCAACTCCGTCACCACGATCCGCCAGCGCCCGCCTTTCATCTCCTCGATGCGGGTCACCGCCCGTACCACCAGCCGCCCGTGCCCGGTGGCGTAGGCGGCTTTGATCCCCTCCTGGCCCAGGATCAGCCCGCCGGTGGGGAAGTCCGGGCCCGGGATGAAGCGCATGAGATCCTCCACCGTGACCTCGTCCCGCTCCTCCCAGCGGTCGATGAGATGGATCAGGGCGTCGCAGACTTCCTGGAGGTTGTGGGGGGGGATGTTGGTGGCCATCCCCACGGC
>NZ_FYEK01000021.1 GCF_900187885.1 Thermoflexus hugenholtzii JAD2
GGGCGCGCAGGAGAAGAGTGGCAGTCCCATCCGCCGGCACGTCCCCCAGGGTGCAGGTGGTGCCGGCACAGGATCCCTGGGAGGGGAAGAGACTGAGGACGGTCAGGCCGCTCGGAAGGGTGAGGGTGATCTGCACCCCTCGGGCATCCGAGGGGCCGGCATTAGTCAGGGTCAG
>NZ_FYEK01000022.1:0-55000 GCF_900187885.1 Thermoflexus hugenholtzii JAD2
GGCCTCCTCGGTGCGGCGCTGGGCTTCGGCGAGTTCGGCGAAGCGGCGGTCGGTCTCGGCCCGGTGTTCCAGAAACTCTTGGCGGTGTTCCAGGAACTCCTGGCGGTGGGCGGCGAAAGTTTCGTTCAGCTTGCGGATCGTGTCGGCCATCTCCGCGAAGCGGCGATCGGTTTCGGCGCGATGGGCGGCCAGGGCCTCCTCGGTGCGGCGCTGGGCTTCGGCGAGTTCGGCGAAGCGGCGATCCACCTCCGCCCGGAAGGCGGCGAAGGCCTCGTCGCGTTGCTGCTGCGCCTGTGTGAGAGTCGCCACCGATTCGGTCAGGGCCTTCACGGACTGGGCCAGGTCCTGCACCGTGGTCTTCAAGTCCTCGACGGCCCGCTCCACCCGGCCGACCCGCAAGGAGAGCCGGCGCAGGATCTTGGGGGAATCCAGCAGCTCTCGGGTGAGCAGGCGCTGGCGCAGGGCCTCCACCCACTCCGGGTGCCGGTCCAGCAGGCGCATCAGGTCGTTGAAATCCCGCACCGTGAACCCCATCGCCGCCTCCTTCGAAGAGAGATTTTAGCACAGGATGCGCCACGCCTTCCAATGCAGCCATGATGGATCAGGGCTTTCCAGTTTTCCGCATATAGGCCAATTGTGAGCTGTTGCCTTACGCGTCCTGTGGTCGAAAGTAAGCACCCTTCCAGAAGGCCGGAGGGCCTCGCTGGGGAATGCGGCGCTCCGGGAGCTGCCTGAGTTATCATAGATAGCAAGACGATCCCCTGCGTTCTTGAGGAGGGAGGCACGATGGACCCGGAGGTCCGCAAGCGCACCCTGCGGTTGATCACCTACGGCCTGTATGTGCTCACCGCCGCGGACGGAGAGGAGATCGCGGCGGGGACCATCAACTGGCTCTCCCAGGCTTCCTTCCAGCCGCCCCTGGTGATGGTGGGGATCAAGAAGGACAGCCATCTGCACGCCCTGATCGAGCGGACGGGGAAGTTCGCGGTCAACATCCTGGGGGCTGGACAGAAGGAGATCGCCTCGGCCTTCTTCCGTCCCACCCAGGTCGCCGAGGGGAAGCTGAACGGTTATCCGTTCGAATGGGGGCCGCGGACCGGCGCACCCCTTCTGGTGGACCTGCCGGCCTGGTTCGAGGCCCAGGTGACCGATGCGGTGCGTCGGGGGGACCACACCGTGTTCGTCGCCGAGGTCATCGAGGCCGGCCTGCGGGATCCGGAGGCCCGGCCGCTGGTGATGTGGGACACGGGATGGTTTTACGGGGGATAATACGCGGAGGGATGGGCTTCGGAACCCCTTCAGATGAGGAGCAGCGACATGGCGCACACGCTGGATTTCCCCACACGGATCGAGATGGTGCGGGCGCGGGAGATCCTGGACTCCCGGGGCAACCCGACGGTGGAGGTGGAGGTGCGGCTGGCCGACGGCACGGTGGGGTGGGCCGCCGTGCCCTCTGGGGCCAGCACCGGCGCCCACGAGGCCTGGGAGCTGCGCGATGAGGACCCCGCCCGCTATCTGGGGAAGGGGGTGCTGCGCGCGGTGGAGAACGTCCGCTCCCGCATCGCCGAGGAGCTGGTGGGATGGGACGCCCTGGACCAGGCCGGCATCGATGAGGCGCTGATCAGCCTGGATGGGACGGAGAACAAGCGGGAGCTGGGGGCCAACGCCATCCTCGGTGTCAGCCTGGCCGTGGCGGCCGCCGCCGCCCGCTCCCTGGGCCTTCCCCTCTACCGCTATCTGGGCGGCGTGGCGGCGCGGGTGCTCCCGGTGCCCATGATGAACATCCTCAACGGCGGCAAGCACGCCGACGACTCCGCCGATCTGCAGGAGTTCCTCATCCTGCCGCTGGGCGCCCCCTCCTTCGCCGAGGCCCTCCGCTGGGGAGCCGAGGTCTACCATCACCTCAAGAAGGTCCTGAAGAAGCGGGGCTACAGCACCAACGTGGGCGACGAGGGGGGTTTCGCCCCCTCCCTGAAGTCCAACCAGGAGGCCATCGAGCTGATCCTGGAGGCCATCCAGGCCGCCGGCTACACGCCGGGGGAGCAGATCGCCCTGGGCCTGGACGCCGCGGCCAGTGAGCTCTTCCAGGACGGCGTCTATGTGCTGCGGAAGGAGGGGCGGACCCTGCGGGCCCCGGAGCTGGTCGAGCTCTACGCCCGCTGGGTGGAGCAGTATCCCATCCTTTCCATTGAGGATGGGATGGCGGAGGACGACTGGGAGGGCTGGCGGCTGCTGATGGAGCGCCTGGGGGGCCGGATCCAGCTGGTGGGGGACGATCTCCTGGTGACCAATGTAAGCCGCATCCGGCGGGCCATCGCCGAGCGGGCCTGCAACGCGCTGCTGTGCAAGGTGAACCAGATCGGCACCCTCACCGAGGCCATCGAGGCGGCGCGGCTGGCCCAGCGGGCGGGCTGGGGGCTGATCATCTCCCACCGCAGCGGGGAGACCGAGGACACCTTCATCGCGGACCTGGCCGTGGCGCTGAATGCCGGGCAGATCAAGACCGGGGCGCCGTGCCGCAGCGATCGCGTGGCCAAATACAACCGGCTGCTGCGCATCGAGGAGGAGCTGGGGGAGGCCGCCCGATACGCCGGCCGCTCCGCTTTCCCGGGATGGGCGTAGAAGGCTGAACGATCTCCGGTCGATTGTGTCGGGAAGGGACGGGGACCATCCGCGAATGGGCGGGCGCAGAGGCTTCGGGGACCATGCGGGATTCGCGGATGGTCTTTCCTAAGGAAACCACTAAAAGAAAGGAGCTCGGATGATCCGCGTGGTCACGGACAGCGGCGCGCATCTTCCCCCGGCCCTCTTCGAGGAGCTGGGGATCACCGTCGTCCCTCTGGTCGTGAACATGGGGGGACAGACCTACTACGAGGGGGAGGATCTGGATCTGGAGGCGTTCTATGACTACCTGCGGTCCTCCCCCACGTTACCCACCACGTCCCAGCCGCCGGTGGGCCGGTTCTACGAGGTCTACCGGCGGCTGAGCGAGGAGGGCGCCACGATCATCTCACTGCACCTCTCCTCGGCCCTGAGCGGGACGTATGCGGCGGCCGTCGCAGCGCGGGAGATGCTGCCCGGGGCGGATATCCATGTGGTGGACACCCAGTTGATCTCGGTGCCCCAGGGGATCCTGGTGCTGGAGGCTGCCCGCATGGCCCGGGCGGGGGCGACGGCGAAGGAGATCGTGGAGCGGATGGAGTTCATGCGAGCCCACACGGTCTTCTACTTTGTGCTCGATACCCTGGAGTATCTGGCCAAGGGCGGGCGGGTGAGCCACATCCAGGCGCTCATGGGGAACGTGCTGCAGCTCAAGCCCATCCTCAAGCTGCACGAGGGACGGATCGAGGCCCACGAGCGGGTGCGCACCACCCAGCGGGCCCGGGCCCGGCTCCAGGAGCTGATCCGGGAATACGCGCGGGGGCGGAAGGACCTGCGCATCGGGGTGATGCACACCCGGCTTCCGGAGGTGGCGGAGGCGGTCGCCCGCGCGCTGCGGGAGGAGCTGCGGCCGGCGGAGATCTTCGTCGCCGAGGCCGGCCCGGCGGTGGCCACTCATGCCGGGCCCGGCGGGCTGGGCCTGGCATGCTACGGAGAAGAGGCGGAAGGGGGCGGGGCATGAAGAGGATGAAGTTCGGCACGCGGGTGGAGGTGGCGGAGCGGATGACCGCGGAGGAGTTCCTGGAGCTGGCCCCGGAGGATCGCAAGGCGGAGCTCATCGATGGGGTGATGATCATGCCTTCACCGGCCCTGGACATCCACGAGCGGCTGTTCGGCTTCCTGTTCCGCTTGATCAGCGAATATGTGGAGATGTATGATCTGGGGGAGGTGCGGGGATCGCGGACGCCGGTCGTTTTGGCGTCGGACCAGGTGTATGAGCCGGACATCTTGTTTGTGGCCCGGGAGCGGGTGGGTTTGATCACCGAGCGGGGGGGTGATGGGGGCGCCGGACCTGGTGGTGGAGATCCTGTCCCGGGCGACGGTGGCATATGATCGGGGGCCGAAGTTGCGGGGGTATGAGCGGGCGGGGGTGCGGGAGGTATGGTTGATTGACCCCTATGGGCCGGCGGGGACGGAGTTTTACCAGCTGGAAGGGGGGCAGTTCGTGCCGGCCCGGGTGGAGGGCGGGGTGTTGCGGAGCGCGGCGATCCCGGTCTTTGCGTTGCGGGCCGAGTGGCTGTGGCCGGAGGGGCGGTTCATCCCGGTCCGGGAGGCCCTGGCCTGGATGGAAGCCCAGGGTGGGCCTTCCGCGGCCGCCTAAGACGGGAGCTTTTTGGCTTTCCGGGGGGAGGGTTTGCTTCGGATCCGATCACAGCGCGAGGGCAGCAAGGCGGCGGCGTGCCTGCGTCCGGCCGGCCCGGGCGGACGGGGGTGGAATCCCCGAGTCGATTCAAGGACGGGGAGGCCACTGCCCGCTCTTCTTCGCCCACCTGGTGACGCGTTGTTGTGATCCTAATGAGGATCTCGGATGTCGTGGCCCCGTGTCCCCGTGCCGAGTGTGTCCCGAAATCGTAGGACAACTGCAGTCAGTTGTCCTACAAAGCGACCAGGCCTGGCAAAATTGGGACCCACCGGCCCAGGCCCTGTGCTCGATCTTGACATGGTCCATGTCCTCCGGGTAAAATGAAGAGTGCACGTGGGGCCGTAGCTCAGCTGGGAGAGCGCTCCTCTCGCACGGGAGAGGTCGCCGGTTCGAATCCGGTCGGCTCCACTGGTTGGAAATCGTGGGCCCGTAGCGCAGCTGGGAGCGCGCCTCAATGGCATTGAGGAGGTCACGGGTTCGAATCCCGTCGGGTCCACCTGTTCCAGGGCGCGAAAGCGCCCTAATTTTTATCCGTCGTCGGATTGTGGAGCCTGCTAAAGGCGGGGAAGGGGAGTAGTAGGCCATCCTCCAGCGAGCGGCCGGTTGGTGCGAGGCCGCACGGCCCCTGAGGAGGGCCAGCGGGGCGAGGGTCCCTCGGGTCATCCCCGGATCCCGGGCGACTCTGGTGGAAGCCCCCAAAGGCTGAACTCGCCCCGGAGCTGCCGGGGTGAACGTCTGCCCGGCGGGTAGCCCCGGCCGGGTCGCGCCCGTTACCGCGCCAGAGCGCACCGGAGGCGCAGACCCCGCGCTCCCGGTGAATCAGGGTGGGACCGCGGAGGAGCCCCCCTTCGTCCCTGACGGAGGGGGGCTCTTTCCTTAAGAGACCGGGGCTCGAAGGATCCCGAATCGTTCCGGAGGGAGCGGGATGACCGTGATGGCCCATGCGGCGGCCGGCGTGGTGGCCGCGTATGTCATCCAGCGCGCCGCCCATCAGCCCTTCCACCTGGGCGTGGCGGGTCTGGCGGCCCTGCTCAGCGGGCTGCCCGACCTGGATCTCCTGTGGGGCTGGTGGCGCCGGCGTCGGGCCGGGGGCGAAGGCCATAATCCCCACCACGCCCTCTGGACCCACACGCCATTGTTCTGGGGGATCTGGGGTCTTTGCCTGGCCTGGGCTTTCCACCTGCCGGTCGCCCTGGTGCTCGGGCTGGCTTTTGTGCACTTGGCGCTGGACAGCCTGGGGACCGACGATGGGATCATGTGGTTGTGGCCATGGCGGCGGCGGCAGTACGCCCTCTGGCCTCGGGACCTCCACGCCCCCGGGGTGCGGGGGCTGGCCTTCTATCGCCGCTATTACCGGCAGCCTCTTTTCCTTGCGCTGGAGCTCTCCTTGCTGGTGCTGGCCGGGGCCATCGTGGCCCATGAGCTGGTCTCCATACCCTGAGCAGGAGGATCCCGATGGCGCTGAGAAGCGACTGGATCTGGTGGAACGGGCGGCTGGTCCCATGGGATCAGGCCACCGTCCACGTGACGGCGCACGCCCTCCACTACGGGACCAGCGTCTTCGAGGGGATCCGGGCGTATGAGACGCCGCAGGGGCCGGCCATCTTCCGGCTGCGGCCCCATCTGGCCCGCCTGTTCTTCTCCGCCCGGCTCCTGCGCATCGAGATCCCTTACACGGAGGAGCAGCTGGCCGAGGCGGTGGTGGAGACGGTGCGCGCCAACGGCCACGCCTCCTGCTACATCCGCCCCCTGGTCTTTCGGGGAGCGGGCGTCCTGGGGGTCGACGGCCGCTCCTGCCCGGTGGAGGTGGTGATCATCACTTTCGAGTGGGGAAAGTATCTGGGCCAGGAGGCCCTGGAGAAGGGCGTGGACGTCATCGTCTCCTCCTGGCGGCGCATGGCACCGGATACCTTCCCTGCTCTGGGGAAGATCGGGGGCCAGTATGTGAACTCGCAGTTCGCCGCCATGGAGGCCCATGACCTGGGCTATGCCGAGGCGATCATGCTGGATGCCTACGGCTACGTGGCCGAGGGGAGCGGGGAGAACCTCTTCCTGGTGAAGGACGGGGTGATCTACACGCCGCCCCTCCACAACTCGATCCTGCTCGGGGTCACCCGCGACGCCGTGCTCACCCTGGCCCGGGAGCAGGGCCTGGAGGTCCGGGAGCAACCCATCCCCCGGGAGTGGCTCTACGCCGCCGATGAGATCTTCATGACCGGGACGGCGGCGGAGATCACCCCCGTGCGATCGGTGGACCGCATTCGCATCGGCTGCGGGGAGCCGGGGCCGATCACCCGGCGGCTGCAGGAGCGCTTCTTCGCCATCGTGACCGGCCAGGCGCCGGATCTTTATGGATGGCTGACGGTGGTGGATCGGAAAGGATGAAAAGGAGGTGTGGGATGGAGCGCTATGAGCCTCAGGCCATCGAGCCGAAGTGGCAGCAGCGCTGGGAGGAAAGCGGGATCTACCGGGCGGTCCGCGACCCGAGCCGCCCCAAGTTCTATTTCCTGACCATGTTCCCGTATCCCTCGGGCGACCTGCACATGGGTCACTGGTTCGCCATGGCCCCCAGCGACGCCGTCGCCCGCTACCTGCGCATGAAAGGCTACAACGTCCTCTTCCCCATCGGCTTCGACGCCTTCGGCCTGCCCGCGGAGAACGCCGCCATCAAGCACAACACCCACCCCAAGACCTGGACCTATGCCAACATCGAGCGGATGCGCCGGCAGCTGCGCCGCATGGGGGCCTCCTTTGACTGGACACGGGAGGTCATCACCTGCGAGCCGGAATACTACAAATGGAACCAGTGGTTCTTCATCCAGTTCTACAAGCGCGGGCTGGCCTACCGCAAACGCTCAGCGGTGGATTTCTGCCCGACGTGCAACACCACCCTGGCCCGGGAGCAGGTGGTCTCCCAGGACGGGGAGCGGGTCTGCGAACGGTGTGGGACACCGGTGATCAAGAAGGAGCTGGAGCAGTGGTTCCTGCGCATCACCGCCTACGCCGACGAACTGCTGGACCACAGCCGGCTGGACTGGCCGGAGCGGGTGTGCACGATGCAGAAGAACTGGATCGGCCGCAGCGAAGGCGCTGAGATCGTCTTCCCCACCGAGGGGGAGGATTCCATTGTGGTTTTCACCACCCGCCCGGACACCCTGTTCGGGGCCACCTTCGTCGTGCTGGCTCCGGAACATCCCCTGGTGCCGAAGCTGACCGCCCCGGAGCGCCGCGCTGAAGTGGAGGCCTACATCCATGAGGCCCAGCGCCGCACCGAGATCGAGCGGCTATCCCTGGAGCGGGAGAAGACCGGCGTCTTCATCGGGGCCTACGCCCGCCATCCGCTGACGGAGGAGCGGCTGCCCATCTGGATCTCCGACTACGTGCTGATGGAATACGGGACGGGGGCGGTGATGGGCGTGCCCGCCCACGATCAGCGGGACTTCGAGTTCGCCACGAAGTTCAACTTGCCCATCCGGGTGGTGATCGCCCCGCCCGGCTGGCAGGGGGAGCCCCTGTCGGCCGCTTACGAGGGGCCCGGGACGATGGTGAACTCCGGCCCCTTCGACGGCCTGCCCAGCGAGGAGGGCAAGAAGGCCGTGGTGGCCGAGCTGGAGCGACGCGGCCTGGGCCGCCCCGCCGTCTCCTACCGCTTGCGGGACTGGTGCATCAGCCGCCAGCGCTACTGGGGCACCCCTATCCCCATCATCTACTGCCCGAAGTGCGGCACCGTCCCCGTGCCGGAAGACCAGCTGCCGGTGCTGTTGCCGGAGACCGTCAACGTCCTGCCCACCGGCGAGTCGCCTCTGAAATACCTGGAGGAGTTCGTCCGGACGACGTGCCCGCAGTGCGGCGGCCCGGCCGAGCGGGAGACCGACACGATGGACACCTTCGTCGATTCCTCCTGGTATCAATACCGCTACCTGAGCCCGCACAAGGACGACGCGCCGTGGGATGAGGAGGAGGCCCGCTACTGGCTGCCGGTGGACCTCTACACCGGCGGCGTCGAGCACGCTACCATGCACCTGCTCTACACCCGGTTCTGGACCAAGGTCCTGCGCGATATGGGAATGGTCTGGTTCGATGAGCCGATGATCCGCCTGCGCAACCAGGGCGTCATCCTGGGAGAGGACCGGGAGAAGATGTCCAAGTCCCGGGGCAACGTGGTGGCCCCTGACGAGCTGGTGGAGCGCTACGGGGCGGACACCGTGCGGGCTTACCTGATGTTCGGCTTCCGCTGGGACCTGGGCGGCCCCTGGAGCTCCACCGGCATCGAAGGGGTCCACCGCTGGCTAAACCGGGTGTGGAACCTGGTCCTGGAGCCGGCCGCGGCCGCAGGGGAGCCCACGCCCGAACAGGTGGCCGAGCTGCGGCGCTGGACCCATCGCACCATCAAGCGGGTGAGCCAGGACCTGGAGGACTTCGAGTTCAACACCGCCATCGCTGCCCTGATGGAGTTCACCAACTACCTCCAGGAGGCGAAGGCAACCCCGGTGGCCGGCCACGAGGCCTGGCGGGAGGCCATCCGGACGCTGCTGTTGTTGCTGGCGCCTTTCACCCCGCACCTGGCGGAGGAGCTGTGGGAGCGCCTGGGCTATCCCTACAGCATTCACCAGCAGCCGTGGCCGCAATGGGATGAAGCTCTGGCCCGGGCCGATACCATCACCCTGGTGATCCAGATCAACGGGCGGGTGCGGGACCGGGTGGAGGTGCCGGCCTCGATCACCGAGGAGGAGGCCCGGCGCATCGCCCTGGACCGGGCCAACGTCCGCCGTCATCTGGGGGACCGCCAGCCCCAGCGCATCATCTATGTGCCCGGGCGGCTGATCAACATCGTGGTGGAATGAGCCGCAGCCTGTATGCTGCCGGCGCGGCGGGGCGGGCATCCGTGCCTGCCCCGCCGGTGTTTTTCTCCAGCGGCCTCGTTGGGACCTCGGGCCCGCGCCGACAGAGGAGCGGAAGCCTCTCCCCCTGCAGGCCGAAATTCCTTATCGGCCGCAGGCCGCGACCTGCGCCTTCTCGAAGAGGAAAGGTTCGGGGCTGAAGCCCCTCCTGCGACAAGAAAGGGGGTATCGGCGAAGGCTGACGCTCGGCGCCGCATGTCCTCCGGGAGGCCGGTTTCCAATCGGCGCGGGACAGCTTATCGGCTCAGAAGCCAGTTGAGGGCGAGGAGGAGGATCAGGATCGGGAGGTCCACGGCGAGGAGAAGGGCGAACAGGGGCGTGAGCCGCGACAGGAGATGGACGGTCACCTCGGCGAGGGCCGGGAGGAGGGAGCTGGGTCCGGCCAGCAGCAGCAGCCCCAGCAGCGCCCCACCTGCGATCCCCACCGCCGGCCATGCCGCCCGATCGGAAGGGCTCGGCCACATCGCGTTCCCCACGGTAAAGAGCAGGTAAAGAAGCGCCCCGCCGCCCTCCCGTTGCAACAGCCCCTGGAGCGCCTGCGCGGCAGAAGCCCACAGGGCCAGCCCGGACGAAGGGGTTGAAGGCTCCGCTCCTCCCATCAGCGCGATCACGCCGATCCCGGTCAACAGCGGGGCCGCCCCGATCAGGCTCATCCGGAAGGGATCCCCCTCCTCCAGCTGCACCGCCCCCAGACGGATCCGACCGCCCATCCGCCGGGGCCAGAACACAAAACGATAGCGGCGGATCCCCAGGAGCAGCGCCGCGATCCAGTGGCTGAGCTCGTGGAGGAGCACGCCCGGGAACAGCAGGGCCCAGTAGAGCACGATGGCCGCGTCGGGATCCCGCGCCAGGCGGTGCAGCGCGAGCTGGAGGTTCCGATGCAGGGCTCGCTGCGTGAGGTAGAGCAGCCCGGCGGTGAGGAGGAAGGCCAGGCCGGTCTCCAGGTGAGCCCTTTCAGCCATCCCGGGCCTCCTCCCGGCCCAGGGTCGCCCCGAGGAAATCCGGATGGCCGTTCAGAAAGGCCTCGATGGGCATCATCCGCTTGCCCTCCATCTGAACCATCTGGAGCTCCAGGACGCCCTCGCCCGTCCCCACGCCCGCCCCGCCGTTCACCCGCACCACCCGGCCGGGAGGCGCGTGGAGGTCGAGGCGGACCCGGGCCGGGCCGATCTTCAACAGGCGGCCTTTCCAGAACGTGTAAGCGCCGGGCCAGGGCGTGAAGGCCCGGATGCGCCGTTCGATCTCCACCGCCGGGCGGCGCCAGTCGATCTCCCCATCCGCTTTGGTGATCCGCGGGCAGTAAGTGGCCTGGGACGGATCCTGGGGTTGCGGCGTGATCTCCCCCGCCAGCCAGCGTCGCAGGGTCTCCCGCATCAGGCGGGCCCCCCGTCGGGCCAGACGCTCCCCCAGGGTTTCCGCGGTGTCCTCCGGGTAAATCGGCTCCCGTTCCATCGCCAGGATCGGCCCGGCGTCCACCTCCTCGGTCATCAGCATCACCGTCACACCGGTCTCCGAATCCCCGTGGAGGAGGGCGGCCTGGATCGGCGCGGGGCCCCGGTAGCGGGGGAGGAGCGAAGCGTGAAGATTCAGGCATCCGTAGGGGGGAAGGGCGAGCACCTCCGGGGGCAGGATCAGCCCGTACGCCACCACCACGATGACCTCCGGCCGTAGGGCCCGCAGCTGGGCCACCGCCTCCGGGTCCCGGCGGAGGGAGCGGGGCTGGAACACCGGAAGCCCCCGTTCCTGGGCCCAGACCTTCACCGGCGGCGGGGTGGGGCGCAGGCCGCGCCCGGCGGGTTTGTCCGGCTGGGTGAACACCCCCACGATCTCGTGCTCCTCCGCCAGGGCCTCGAAGGTGGGCAGGGCAAAGGTGGGGGAGCCCATCAGCACCAGGCGCGCCATCATCCCTCCTCCAGCTCCCGCAGATAGCGCCACGTGTAGATGCCCGCCGAGTGACCGTCCCCCCAGAAGAAACGCACCGCGTAGTTGCCCACCGGCTCCAGGCCCACCAGCGTGTCATCGGGGGCAGGGCGCAGGAACAGAGGATCTTCCTGTGCGCGCTGGGCCTCCACTCGGCACAGGGCGCAGGGGCAGGCTGCCCGCAGCCGGGACCATGAGAAGGCACGTTGGAGACCATCCGGCCACTCCACGATCACCGATCGTGTCTCCGGATCGATCCGGGCCCACGCCGGCATCGATTCCTCCCCTTCCCAAGTTCGAAGCTCACCCTTTTGGGACCTCGCTGTTCATTTTCCCCGAATCGACCGGAACCGGAAAAGCCGGGCGAGGTCCCGAGGCCCCATCGTTCGAATCGCTCGGCGGTGGATGTTGAAACTTCGAGGGGAAGAGCGATCGATCCGCTCGAAGACCATCCTTTCCCGGAGGGCAGGGGAGGGCGCGTCCCGAGGCGCGGGGAGATCCCAAGCACCCGACAGGGCCCCCGCACGTCCGCCCCCAGTGCGATCGCGAGCCGGGGCTTCCAAGACCTCCGCGGGGGTCTGGATCGCCTTCCTGGGGCCCCAAAGGGATCACAGGGGACAAACCTCCAAGGTTTCCTAAGCCCCCGACCCGAGGCCCCACACGGTCCTTGCAGGATGCAATTTTGATGTTTCCGGCACGATAAAACATTTATACACCTCATTTTAGACCAATCGACCAAAGTTATGCTGTATATTAAAGTTTTATTTGGGTTGAATGATATGTAATTTGATCCCAAATTATGACCGCGATATTTTAATTGAGGGTTGCATGGAGTGGGAGTAAGTGGGTGTAGAATAGGGGGGAATGGGTGTGGGGAAGAGCTCGGTGAGGAGGGAATCGATGTATCCGGACAGCGAGATCCTGTTCCCGCCCCGGTGCATCCCGTTGTTGGCGGAGGTGCGGGGCAAGGCATGGAAGGCGCTGGTGCGTCGGGTGGCCCGGCTGCCGGAGGACCATCCGGACACGCTGGCCCTTTCCTTGACCGTGATCCGCCTCGCAGGCTGCTTGACCTGCGACATGGACAGCTACCGGGCGTCCCTGGGGTGCGCGACCTGCTCCCAGCGGGCCGTGGCCGGGTTCAAGGGGACGGACGAGCAGTTGATCGAGCGCTTCGAGGAGGCCCGGGAGGAGATCGAGGCTTACCTGAACCGGGGGGTGCGTCCTTCGATGAAGCGGAAGGCCTCCAAGCAGAAGGCCTCCGGACCCTCGAGCGCTCCGGCCCGGTAGTGGCTGGGGTTCGGACGCGAGTTGGGACAGAGGGAGAGGGATCTCCTCGCCGGGTAGAATGGTGAGGGATAGCCCGACCCCCGAGGTCTCCCATGACCCAGCCTGTCCTGATGCGCGGATTGAGACCAGCCTGGTTTGAGGAGGAGACCCCCGGCGGGCTTTGGAGCTGTTGAAGGCGATTTCGGGCGAGCGCGCGCCGGTGCGGGATGGGGAGTTCAGCAGGGGGACGGTTTCGATGCGGGACCGGCAGGCCCTCGTGGGCGCCGGCTGCCTTCCACCTCTTCTTCCCACGCACCCCCGCGGATGTCTGAGCCTCAGGGCCGGGTGCCTCAGCCCAGCTCGTCCCAGTCGATCTTCGGCAACCCGTAGAGGCCGGCTTTGAGGACCTTCAGGGAGAGCAGGGCGCACTTGATGCGGGCCGGCCCCAGGGGGATCCCCAGCATCTCCAGGATATCGTCGCGGGTCAGCCGGCGGGCCTCCTCGACGGTGGCCCCCTTGATCCGCTCGGTCAGCATGGACGCCGAGGCCTGGCTGATCGCGCATCCTTTCCCCGAAAACCGCACATCCACGATGCGCCCATCCTGCACCTTCAGGTCAATCCGGATCCGATCCCCGCACAGGGGATTGTCATCTTCGTAGGAGATGTCCGCGTCCGGCAGCACGCCGTAATTGCGTGGGTTCTCATAATGATCCAGGATGATCTCCCGGTAGAGGTCTTCCATCGCCCTCTCGCCCCAGGAAAGAGATGCCCTTCCCAACGTCTCATCCGTCATCATACCACGGTCCCGGCCGCTCTTCACGTTTGGGGCCTGAGATCCCGGCAAGGGGGGAGGCGCAGCGTCTCGCTCCGTCCATCCAGGGCGGCGATCCGATCCAGGACGGCGGCCGCGCTGATCGCAGAAGGGGAATCCCCTTCCTCGGTGAGGAGGATGTGCACGGCCAGGCCGAAGGGATTCAGGGCGTCCCGGGCCGCATAGGCCAGCGCGAGCAGCCCGGCTTTCCCGGCCCCATAGGCGGCGTGGGGGATCTTCCCCTCCAGAATCGGCGCGGGAATCATGAAGACGAAGGCCCCGCGTCCCCGCGAGATCATCGCCGGGGCGGCGGCCTGCAGCAGATTGAAAGCCCCTTTGAGGATCACAGCCACCGTGCGGTCCCATTCGTATTCCCCCATCTCTAGCAGCCCGCGGTGCGGATGGACCTCCGCGTGATGGACGACCAGGTCCAGCCGGCCCCAGCGGTCCAGGATCTCCTGGACCATGGCTCCTACGGCCACCCGATTGGCCACATCCGCGTGGAAAGGCTCCGCGGATCCCCCCGCCGTGCGGATTTGTTCGGCGGTCCGCTCCGCGGCGGCCGGGTGGATGTCGTTGGCTACGATGTGGAAGCCGCGGGCGGCCAGCTCCTGGGCGAGGCGCTCCCCCCATCCGCGCCCGGCCCCGGTGATCAGCGCGATCTTCATCCTTTCCTCCTGGCGTGCGCTCATGCGTGGAATCGGAAGTGCAGAACGTCCCCGTCCTGGACCTCGTAGTCGCGCCCCTCGATGCGCCAGAGGCCTCGCTCCCGGGCGGCCTGGGGGGAGCCGGCCTCGACCAGGACGTTCCAGGGAATCACCTCGGCCCGGATGAAGCCGCGTTCCATATCGGAGTGCACCCGCCCGGCCGCTTGCTGCGCGCGGGTCCCCTTTCGGATGGCCCAGGCCCGCACCTCATGGCCGCCGGTGATGGTGAAGAACGTGATGAGGCCCAGATGGGCATAGGCCGCCTGGATCAGGCGATCCAGGGCGGAGCCGGAGAGGCCCAGGCTTTCCCGATAGGCTCGGGCTTCCTCCTCAGGCCATTCGTTCAGGGCGGCCTCCAGCTCCGCGCAGACGACGAGGAAGGGGCTTCCCTCGGCCACCGCACGACGGGCCAGCTCCGCTGCTGCAGAGCCGTCTTCCGGAAGGTCCTTCTCCGAAACATTCAGGACGATCAGGCGGGGCTTGTCGGTGAGCAGGAAGAGCTCCCGCAACAGCCCCTGCCAGGCTGCCCGGCCCGGCCAGGTTCGGGCCGGACGACCGGACTGGAGATGGGCGGCCAGATCCTCCAGGGCGGCGAGGGTTTCGGCGAAGGCCTGGGGATCGGCCTTCGCCGCCCTCCGGGTCTTCTCCAGGCGGCGCTGCACCGTCTCCAGATCGGCCAGCGCCAGCTCCAGATCCAGCACCTCCAGCTCCGCCAGGGGATCCACCTCGCCCAGGCCGGCCGGGACGTTCGGCGCCTCGAACCCGCGGAGCACCATCAGGATGGCATCTACCTCACGGATGTGCGCCAGGAACTGGTTCCCAAGACCTTCCCCCCGATGGGCGTTCCGCACCAGCCCGGCGATGTCCACAACGGTCAGGGTGGCCGGGACCACCCGCTCCGGTTGGATGATCCGGGCCAGGGCGTCCAGCCGGGGATCGGGCACAGGGACGACGCCGCGGTGCGGCTCGATGGTGGTGAAGGGATAGGGCGCGGTGGGCACTGAGTGGCGGGTAAGGGCATTGAAAAGCGTCGATTTGCCCGCGTTGGGCATCCCCACCAGACCGATCTCCATCGTCGCCTCGGCTTTTCGAAATGTCCCCGAGGAAGATTCTACCGGAAACCGGGCGTTCGGGCCTCCGGGACGGCCGGGCGTGGGGTCAACGGCTCATGGACGGATCTCGATCGGAAGGGGAAGGATCACGCCATCTGTCCTGGAGCCGTCCACCGGGATCCGGCCGCCGGGGGGCGCCCGGCGATACAGCCCCACCTTGAGGACATAGCGCCCGGGGGAGACGGTATTCGGGACCCGGAGGCGATAGAAGTCGCTGTAGAGCTGCCCCGGCCGCCAGCGGGGGAGGGGCAGAGAGGCGGGATGCTCGTGATCCTCCTGAAACACTTGATGGGCCTCGGGGTGATCGGCAGGGAGGACGTGGGCGTAGACGCTCAGGGGTTCGGTGACCGGCCGGAGGGCGCGGAACCAGAGGGTCAGGCCGATGTCCTCGTCCCGGCGGACTTGCGGCGACTCGATGGAAAAAGCGGCCAGCTCCACCTGGCCGCCGAACCGCTGGTTCAGGCAGAGGCGGCCGGCGCCCTCGCAGAAGGGCTGATGGCGGATCCACGCCCAGCCCGCGAGGGCGACCCCGTTCAGGGCGATGCCAGCGAACAGGAGCAGGATGAGGATCGCGGAGGCCCATCGGGCTGGAAGCCTGAAACCAAACACCGGGGGGACCGGCCGGCGGAGGCCCCACAGCCCGAAGGCTCATAAGGCGGCGATCCCGAGCCGGAAACCCCAGGCGATGGGGAGGAACCCCGCTCGGTTTGCGGCGATCCCTCCTGATGCTCATAGTCTGGAGGCCTCATCCCCAGTGACAGCCTCCGTTGAGGACTCCAGCGCCCGGGCAGCCTCGAGGGCGGCCAGGGCGACTTCCAGCATGGCGTCGTCGGGCTCCCGCGTGGTCAACCGTTGAAGCCACAGGTTCGGCGCGAAGAGCCAGGACACCGGTCGCAGATGATGGTAACGGGCGCTCAGCCACAGCAGCTCATAGGAAAGACCTGCCAGGGCCGGGAGCAGGGCCAGGCGGAGCAGCAGGCGCTCGATGACCGTCGAAGCAGGTAGGAAAGCAAAAAGGACCGCGGCGACCACGATCACCGTGAGGAGAAACGCGGTGCCGCAGCGAGGGTGAGCGGTGGGGAAGGGGCGGGCCCCAGCCACCGTGAGGGGCGCCCCAGCCTCCAGGGCGTGCACCACTTTGTGCTCGGCGCCGTGGTAGGCGAAGACGCGGCGGACCTCGGGATGGCGCCCGACGGCGATCAGGTAGCCGATCACCAACCCGAGGCGGAGGGCCGCTTCCACCGCCGTCCGGATCCACGCGGAGGTCCCCAGCGCCCCTTCGATCCCCTCCGCTAGGAAAGCCGGCAGCAGCAGGAAGATCCCCAGGGCGAGGGCCAGGGAGAGCGCCATCGTGAGCAGGGCGGCCGGGCTTCGCAGGCCCTCCCGGGTTTCGATCTCCCCGGCCGCCACCGTGGCGGAGAACCAGAGGGCTTCCATCCCCCAGCGCAGGGTCTCCCAGAGGACGAAGACGCCCCGGAGGAAGGGCCAGCGGCGCCAGCCCCGCCGGGGCGGCAGCCGGGTCGTCCAGCGGACGATCTGCCCATCGGGGGCGCGGACGGCCACGGCCAGCCCCGCCGGCCCCCGGATCATCACCCCTTCCAGGACGGCCTGGCCTCCATAGAGGGCAGTGACGCGCGGTGGAACGGAAACGCGCTCCGACATCCCTGCGCCTCACATCACGATGTGCAGCCGGGAGCCCGCCGCCGTCTTGCGGACCTCAATGCGGACCGGGAAGGCGTCCTGGAACTCCTCCAGGTGGGAGATCACCAGGATCGTGGCGAACTCGTCCTTGATGGCGTTCAGGGCTTCGATCAGCCGCTCCCGGCCCGCCTGGTCCTGGGAGCCGAACCCCTCATCCACCACCAGCAGCCGCAGGGGGGTTCCGGAGCGCCGGGCGAGGATCCGGGAGAGGGCCAGGCGGATGGCGAAGTCCACCCGGAACTTCTCCCCGCCGGAGAAGTTTTCGTAGGGCCGCTCCTCCCCCTCGTCGGAGATCAGGATGTCCAGAGTCTCCCGGACGTTGCCTTCTTTGGTCTCCCGCTGGGAGCGGAAGCGCACGGTGAGGCGCCCGTCGGTCAGGCGGTGGAGGATGCGGTTGGCCTCCTCCTCGATCTCCGGGAGGATGGCTTCGATGATCATGGCCGGGACCCCGTTCCGGCTGAAGGCGAGCTGCAGATCCCGATAGAGCCCTTTTTCCTCCTCCAGGCGGAGGATCTCCTCCTGCAGGCTCTGCCGTTCCTGTTCCAGCTGATCGAGGATCTTGAGCCGCTGTTCGGCAGCGATCAGGCGATCCCGCGCTTCCCGCTCCGCCCGCCGGGCTTCCTCCAGCCGTCGCTGGGCTTCGGGCAAGGCCTTCAGGCGCTCCGTCAGCGCCTGCCCGGTCTGTTCCAGCTCCCCGATGGATCGGAGGATGCGCTCCCGGCGTTCGAGGCTGTCGTGATACAGGCCCTCCAGCCGGCGGAGGGCTTCCTCCTCCTGGGGGACGCGCTGCTCGGCCTCCTGAAGGCGCGGCCAGTCCTGGGCCTCCTCCTCCAGCGCTCGGATCCGCCGGCCCAGGGCGCGGTGGGCCTCGGCGTCGTAGCCTAGGGTGCGGAGCGCTTCGTCGATGTGGCGCAGCTCGGCTTGCGCCTCGGGGGCGATGAGATCCTCCTGGAGCCGTCGTTCCACTTCTTGAAGCGCTGCCTCCAGGTCCGCGAGCCGTTCCTTTTCCCGCAGGATGTCCGCCCGCTCCCCCTCGATCTGCTCCAGGCGGGATTGGAGTCGGGCAAGGGCGCTTAGGACCTGTCGGCATTCCTCCAGGCGGGCGGCGGTCTCGGCCTGTTCCTGCTCCAGCGCCTGGAGACGGTTCTGGTTCTCCCGGTAGCGGTCGGCCCGGCGGCGTCCTTCTTCCTCCCACTCCCGGCGCAGGCGTTCCCGTTCCGCATCGGGAAGGGGGCGACGGCATGTGGGGCATTCCGCTCCGATCTGTGCGATGGCCTGGATGCGCGCTTTGAGATCCTTCATTTCTTCATAGAGGCGGCGGTTCTCGCTCTGACGTTCGACCCGCTCGGCCTGCAGCGTCTGAAGCCGTTCCTCGAGGGCCTGGATCTCCTGCTCCAGCGCAGGCTGCCGGCTCAGGCGCTCCCGGAGGTCGGCGGCCTCGCGCTCCAGCTCTGGCAGGCGGCTCGCGCGATCCCGGGCGGCTTCGATCTCTCGCTCCAGTCGCTGGCGTTCCCCCTCCAGCTGCGCCAGGGCGACGGCGATTTGCTTCTCCAGCTCGGCGCGGCGCTCTCGAAGGGCATTCGCGGCATGGGAGGCCTCGTCCATGCGGGCGAGCTCCTCCCGGGCGCGCTGGAGCGCGGCCCAGGTGGCCTCGATGGCGGTCCGTCGCTCGAGCAGCGCGCGCCACCGGCGCAGGGATTCCTCCTGCTGGCGGATCTGTTCCTCCAGGCGAGCCAGGCTGTTTTCTACCTCTTGGCGCTGGGCCTGCAGCTCGCGGAGCCGCCCCTGGACCTCGCGGGCCCGCTCCTCATCCCGGCGCAGCTCCTCCCAGACCTTCTCCGCTTTCTCCCGCTCCTCCTGCCGGGCCAGATGCTCGGCCGAGGCCTTCCGGAGCTCGGCTTCCCGCTGAGGGCGCTGGGCCAGCTCCTTCTCGCATTCCTGGATCCGCCAGCGCAGGGTCTCCAGCTCCTGATCGATGCGGCGGATCTTCTCCTTCGCCCGCTCCTCCAGCTCTGCCCATCGTCTGAGCTGGAGGATCTCCGCCAGGACGTCCTTGCGCTCTGCGGGGGTTTTGGTGGTGAACTCATCGGCGCGCCCCTGACGGATGAAGGCGGAGTTCACGAAGGTTTCGAAGTCGATCCCGAGGGTCTGGGAGATCAGCCGCTCGGTCTCCCGGAGGCCGGAACCGGTGAGGGAGCGACGGCGGGGCGCCAGCATCTGGAAGTCCAGGGTGCTGCCTTTCCCCCGGCGGCGGGTGCGGGTCACCTGATAGAGGGCCTCCCCTAAGCGGAAGGTGAGGCTCACCCGGGCCTCTTTTTCTCCCCGATGCACCAGCAGATCCTGATCCCGGTCCAGACGGGAGGTCTTCCCCCACAGGGCCCATGTGATGGCATCCAAGAGGCTGCTCTTGCCGGCCCCGTTGGGCCCCACCAGCGCGGCCATGTGCAGGCCGTTGAAATCCAGGACCCCTTCTCGATAGCTCAGAAAGTTCTTTAACTCCAGCCGAACCAGCTCCATCGCGCTTTACCTCTACCAGGGCGGCGGAGATCTTCTAACGGATCCGCATGTCCATCCTCTTCCGATTGCCATCGGCCTCTAAGGCGCTGTGCGCCGGACGTCGCCTTCGCCGGCGCAGAATGTTTTCCCGATCGGCGCAGGCTTTCGCGCCGATTGAAATCGGCCTTCTGAGGCGCTCCGCGCCGGGCGTCGGCGAAGGCCGACGCCTTTTTCCTTACGATCGGCGGAGGCCGACCGTCGGCCGGAGGCCTCCTCCGGTCGAATTCATTCGACGTGTGAAGCTCACGGCTCTTCCTCGCGCATCAGCTGCTCCGCCAGGCGGAGCAATCGCTCCCGTCGCCCGGGGTCCGGCGGGGGATCCCGGGAGTCCAGGTAGCGGGCCAGCAGATCCAGGGGGGTCAGATGTTCCATCTCCGTCAGGCTGATGCGGGAGCGGACGCTTTCCTCCCGTTCGATGTGAAGGCTTGAGACGGAGAACGCGCCGGCCTTCTCCAGCTCCTCCCGGAGCCGGGCCTCTCGCAGACGCTCCGCCTGCTCCGGCCGGATGCGCACCCGGGCCCGCACCACCGCCTCCCGGATCCGATCGGCCTGGCGGCGGATCTCGGCGATGGCGGTCATCTCTGGGTCGGCGGCCTGGCGGAGGTCCAGGGAGAGGGTGAAGAAACGCCGGGCGGGGAGCTCGACGAAGCGCCACCGGGCATCCCCCCGGCGAACCTCCACCCAGCAAAAGCCCTTCGGCTCATCTTCCTCGCTGAAGTCCACCCGCTCCACGCTCCCGCTGTAGACAATCGGTGGAGCCCCATCGCCCAGGGCCTGATGCTTGTGGATATGGCCCAGGGCCACGTAGTCGATGGCCGGATGGCGGAACATGGAGGGAGGCAGGACCACGTCGTAGCCGATCATCACCTGGCGCTCGGAGCCGTAGGCCGCCCCCTCGATGGAGAAATGCCCGGCCACGATGGTCGGCAGAGCGGGATCGATCTTCGTCTCCAGGAGATGTTGGAGCACCGCGTGAAGCGTCTCCCGGAGCTGATGATCCAGCTCCTCCGGGGAGAGGTTTCTCCAGGTTTCATCTTTCAGGAGGCGGCTGCGCACCGGGAAGGGCATGCCGATCACCTGGAGAGGGCCGCGGCGCGTGTCAATGCGATGCACGTCCTCCCGGCGCCCCACAATGAGGCCTTCGCCGCCCCGGAGCAGCGGCCGGAACTCCCCGAAAACGTCCAGCGGGGTGGCCCGCTTCTCCATCCCCGGCAGATCGTGGTTGCCGACCAGTAGGAACACCGGGAGGCCCGCCTCCAGCAGGCGCCGGAGGCGAGCGGCGAACTCCCGCAGATAGGTCGGGGAGGGATCCCGGTTCTTGAAGGCGTCCCCACAGAAAAGGATCAGGTCGGCCTCGTGCTCGATGGCGTAGTCCACGATGCGATCAAAGGCATATAGGAAGTCCACCACCCGCCGGTTCAGGCCGGTCTGGGGGTCGATCTGGCCGTGGGCCTCCATGCCGATATGCAGATCGGCGAAATGAAGGACGCGAATGGGCTCGGGTGCCATAAGTGGTCCCAGAGAGCGGGAAGTTCACGGAAATTTTAACCGAAGTCACCGCTCCTCGCCTCCCGCTAATGAGGAGGGGAGAGCGGCCCTCAGGGGGCGCGGGGCCGACGGGCCAGCCGGCGCCAGGCCCAGCGCAGGAGCCGGATCCCGCCCCAGGCCCCGAACAGCAGGAAGGTCCATTGGACTCCCCGGAGGAACGCACCGATCAACGCCTCGGGGCCCAAGGAATCCCTCCCGGTGGTCCGACCGATCCCCGGGATCGGGGTGAGGGTGGGGCCGGGCGTGGGAGTGGGGGGCAGCTCGATCTGAACGGTCGGGGTGAGGACAGGGGTGCCAGTGGGCTCGGGCTCAAAAGTTGGGGCGATCTCCTCCGTAGGGGTAGGGGTGGGCATCGCGTTCGCCACCCGGTATCCGGGGAACAGGAAATCCTGGTGGCCGCCTCCTTGATCCCAGATGCGGATCAGGATCACGTAATCCCCATCGGGGAAGAGCGTGGTGTTCCAAGTGGCCAGGACCATCGGCACTTCCGCGCGGACCGCCCGGCCCTCGACCAGCCAGCGCCACTCTTTGGTGAAATCATAGGCGTCCAGGATGGCCACGTCGTATTTGGCGAAGTTGGGATGGGTGGCGATGCCCACGATGTCGACGGTGCCCCGCACTGGCTGATCCCGGGGAGGCGAGATCACCTGGGCGTTGCCCTGGGCCCAGGCGATGGCCGAGATCCGTCCTACCGCTCCCACTCCGAGGAGCAGGAGCAGAAGCCGGAGGAAGGCGCGAGGTCGGGGATCGAGGCGGGACCTCATCGATGGCATCCGCATGCGGCGCAGGAGTGAGCGGAGCACCCGGCGCACCCGGCCGGGCCGGTCACGATCCTCCCGTCGCTGACCGCGGCGAACAGGGAGATCAGGCGCCCGGTGCGCAGGCTCCCACACTGGGCGCAGGGGGCAGGATCGTCGGCGTGGGCCATCCCCCGCAACAGCTCGAACTTCGTCCCGCAATCCTGGCAGAGGTATTCATACAGCGGCATCCTCGCGTTCCTCCTCAGGGATGGGCGGAAGGCGCAGGTTCCTCGGCATGGGCGGTCGAGGGGTTGATGAGGCCCAGCATCCGCCCCACCCGCTCGAAGATCTCCAGGCCGCGCTCCAGCTGCTCGTCGGTGTGGGTGGCCATATACGAGGTGCGCAGGAGCTGCTTGCCGGGAGGGACGGCGGGGCCGACCACACAGTTGACGTAGACTCCGTTCTCGAAGAGCGCCTTCCAGGCCAGGGCAGTTTTGATGTCGTCGCCGATGATGATGGGCACGATGGGGGTCTGGCTGGGCCCGATGTCGAAGCCCAGGCGGCGGAGCTCGTAGCGCATGCGGGCGCCGATCTCGTTGACCCGTTGGACTCGCTCCGGCTCCTCCAGCATGATCTCCAGGGCGGCCAGCACCGCGGCCACGTTGGGGGCGGGCAGGCTGGCGCTGAAGATCAGGGAGCGAGCGTGGTGCTGGATGTAGTGGATCACCGCCTCGTCCCCGGCGATGAACCCGCCGATGGAGGCGAAGGACTTGCTGAAGGTGCCCATGATGAGATCCACCTGATCCGTGAGCCCGAAGTGGGCGGCGGTCCCGCGCCCGTTGGGGCCGAGGACCCCCAGGGAGTGGGCGTCGTCGACCATCAGGCGCGCGCCGTGTTTGCGGCAGATCTCCACCAGCTGGGGCAGCGGGGCGATGTCCCCGCCCATGGAATACACCCCATCCACCACCACCAGCTTGCCCGCCTCGGGAGGGAGAGCAGCCAGCAGGCGCTCCAGGGCGGCCATGTCGTTGTGGGAGAAACGCTTGGTCACCCCCATCGACATCCGGGCGCCGTCCACGATGCTGGCGTGATCCTCTTTATCCAGGATCACGTAATCCCCCCGCCCGACGAGGGCGGAGATGGTCCCCAGGTTGGTCTGATAGCCCGTGGAGAACACCAGGGCCGCTTCCTTGCCGACGAAGGCGGCCAGGCGCTCCTCCAGCTCCCGATGCAGGCGCAGGGTGCCGTTCAGGAAGCGGGAGCCGGTGCATGAGGTGCCATAGCGCTTGAGGGCCTCGATGGCCGCCTCTTTGACCTTGGGATGGGTGGTCAGGCCCAGGTAGTTGTTGGAGCCGAACATCAGGATGCGGCGCCCCTGGTAGATGACCTCGGTGCCCTCGTTTTCCTCCAGGGGGATGAAATAGGGATAGAAGCCGGCGGCCATCGCTTCTTTCGCGGTGGTGAACCCGTAGCACTTCGCGAAGATATCCATCGCCCCCTCCATCGGATTTCGCATGCGGAAAGGCCACATCGCGCCGGGCGGGTCTTCGGAGGGTGCCCCATGCTCACCCCTTCAATTGTAGAAGGAACGGCCCTTCCGTCAACCCTCCCCCGCTCGGCCTGCCCCACGTTACAATGGAAGCAAGTGAGGAAGCGATGGACAGGCCGGAGCTCCGGGAGGAACCGATGACGCGTTGGAGTGGAGTGGCGTTGGGAGGGGATCTTCTCCTCTTCCTGATCTTCGCGGCGATGGGGCGGGCCAGCCACGGCCTGCTGCTGGAAGGGCCGCCCCTCTGGGGAGTGGTCCGAGCGGCCCTCCCCTTCGCCCTCGCCTGGCTGGTGCTGATCCCCCTGTTCGGCGGACATCGCCCGGATCCCTCGGCGACATTCGCCCGGGTGGGGGTTCGCACCGGGCTGGCCTGGCTGGGGGCATGGGCCTTGGGGCTGGCCCTGCGGAGCCTCCTTCTCGGGCGGCCGGCCCCGCTGGCCTTCGCCCTGATCACCCTGATCGGCAACGGCGCGTTGTTGCTCGCCTGGCGGTTGTTGCTGCACGCCGCACTTCGACGCCGGGCGGCCCCGGAGGCCCTGCGATGAGCGAACCGGAAGCCCTCACGCGCCTCCGGGAGGTCAAGCGACGGCGGGAGGCGGAGCTGCTGCGCAAGGCCAACGTGGTGGCCGTCGGTATCGGCTATCGGCAGCGGGGCGGCCGGCCGACCGGCGAGCTCTGCCTGGTCGTCTCCGTTCGCCGCAAGGTCCCGCTGGAGGAGCTGGCCCCTGAGGACCGCATCCCGCCGGAGATCGACGGGGTTCCGGTGGATGTTCAGGAGGTCGGGGCGTTGCGGGCGTTTTGATCCGGCGATGACGCTGACGGGTCTTCTGTTGCTGGTCCTGGCGGTGTTCCTCGGCGGGATCGGATGGCTCCTCCGGCGGATGGCGGGCCTGCCCGGCGGGGCCGTGGTCGCCGAGGACCTCGGCGGACGTCCCGCCCCGGTGCTGCGGGCGCCCCGTTACGGTTTGAGCGGGCGGCCCGACGTGTTGATCCGCCGTCCGGAGGGACTGATCCCGGTGGAGGTGAAATCGGGGTCCGCGCCGGCGCGGCCTTACGATTCCCATCGCCTGCAGCTGGCGGCCTACTGTCTGCTGGTGGAGGAGGCCCTGGGGGAGCGCCCGCCCTACGGGCTGATCCGCTACCGGGATCGGACCTTCCGCGTGGATTACACGGAGGCGTTGCGGGAGGAGCTGCTCGGTGTCTTGGAGGCCATGCGGCGGGATCTGGTCTATGGAGAAGCGCACCGTTCCCACGCCATCCCGGCCCGTTGCCGGGCCTGCGGGTTTCGGCCGATCTGCGAGGAGGCGCTGGAATGAGCAGCCCAAACGATAGGACGCTGGAGGCTCGCCTGGAGCGGGCGAAGGAGATCCTCGCCGCCCATGGGGTGGAGTTCGCTTTGCTCTTCGGATCCTTTGCCCGGGGCACGGCGAGGCCGTGGAGCGATCTGGATGTGGCCGTGTATATTTCCGAGGACGTCCATGCTCATATGTCGGCGCTCGATTTGGGACGGCTCGCTGCGGAGCTGGAGATCGCCCTGGGCCGGAGTGTGGATCTTCTGGTTCTGAACACGGCCCTGGAGCGCCGTCCCGCCCTCACGCATCGGGTGCTCGCGGAGGGCCGCTTGTTTTTCTGCAAAGATCACGAACGGTTTGTGGCTTTCCGGGCGCGGGCGATCCAGCGCTATCTGGATACGGCCTTCCTGCGCGCCATGGTTCAGCAGGCCTTTGAGGAGCGTCTTCGAACCGGCCGTCTTGCCGAGGAGCCGCCCCATGAACCCCGTGAATGAGCGTCTGCTCCGCCTGGGGGCTGAAGCCCCCCTATAAAAATTCGGGGGCTACATACTTCGCCGGTTCAGGAAACGCGCTTTGGCGGCCCAGTGGGCGGGGGCGGCCCAGAGGCGGGCGAAGCGCTCCCGCTCTGCCGCCAGGGCGGCCTCGTAGGGCATCTCCTCCCCCTCCCGCAGCAGGGCCTTGACCGCCCGCACGGCCTCCGCGTCCCATTGGAGGATCTCCTCGGCCAGCGCCCGGGCGACGGCGAGGGCCTGGCCGGCTGGTGCGATGCGTTCCACCAGGCCCAGCTGCAGCGCCTCCGAAGCCCCGATGCGTCGGGCGGTCAGGAGCAGCTCCATGGCGCGGCCGAGCCCCACCCGCCGCCGCAGCCGCTGCCCGCCGCCCCATCCGGGCGGGAGGGCCCATGTGATCTGCACGAAGGCCAGGTCCGCGTCCTCCGCCATCACCCGCAGATCGCAGGCCAGGGCCACCTCCGCCCCGCCCCCCCGGGCGGGGCCGTTGATGGCCGCGATGCTGATCCAGGGCGCCGTCTCCATCCGGCGCAACGCCTCTCCCATCAGCGTCGAGAGCCGCCGGCCGTCCGCCTCGGTGCGGTAGCTGCTTAACTCGTATAGATCCGCCCCTGAGAGGAACGCCCCCTCCGCGCCGGTGAGGATCACCACCCGCAGCGTCGGATCCGCGCAGGCCTCCTCCACCGCCCGGGCGAAGGTCTCCATCGTGGCCCAATCCATCGCGTTGCGCCGATGGGGCCGATCCACTGTCCAGAGGGCCAGGCCGCCCTCGCGGGTGATCCGCAACATCCCCTCCTCCTCTCCCGCATACGTTCGGGGACCATGATAGCCTGGACCATCCGCCGGAGGGCGGATCCGATGTCTCCGGAAGACGGGCGCAAGATATAATCACGGAGAAGGATCCATTCCCTTCGCCGTGAGGTGTCCGATGAGCGATCCGCGTCTGGAGAAGTGGGCCCGGGTGCTGGTGGACTACGCCACGGCGGTGAAGCCGGGGGACAAGGTGGCTCTCCGGGGCACCCCGGCCGCCGCTCCCTTGCTCCTCACCCTCTACCGGCAGGTCCTGGAGCGAGGGGCCTATCCCCACCTGCTGGTCTCCCTCCCGGGGGCGGCCGAGATCTTCTACCGGGTGGCGGAGGATCATCAGCTCACCTTTGTCTCTCCCATCGACCGGTTGGTGGTCGAGACCTTCGACGTCCTGATCAGCGTGCTCAGCGAGACCAACACCCGCTCCCTGAGCACGGTGGATCCGGCCCGTCAGGCGAAGGCCTCCGCGGCCCGCCGGGATCTCACCCGCACCTATATGGAGCGGGCCGCCCGGGGGGAGCTGCGCTGGGTCCTCACCCTCTACCCTACCGAGGCCTACGCGCAGGAGGCGGAGATGAGCCTCCAGGAGTTCGAGGACTTCGTCTACGAGGCAGGCTGGCTCAACGACGAAGATCCCGTCGCCCGCTGGCAGGAGCAGGCGGCCTTCCAGGCGCGCCTGGTGGAATGGCTGAAGGGCCGCCGTCGGGTCTACATCCGCGGCCCGAACGCGGACCTGGTGCTGGGGATCGAGGGGCGAACTTTCATCAGCGCCGACGGCCGCCACAACTTCCCCGACGGCGAGATCTTCACCGGCCCCGAGGAGACCGTTACCGAAGGCTGGGTCCGCTTCACCTACCCCGCCCTCTACGGCGGCCGGGAGGTCGACGGCGTGGAGCTAGTCTTCGAGGGCGGGCGGGTGGTGAAGGCCACGGCCAAAAAGAACGAGGCCTTCCTCCACCGCATGCTGGAGACCGACGAGGGCGCCCGGCGGCTGGGGGAGCTGGGCATCGGCACGAATTTCGCCATCCGCCGCTTCACCCGCAACATCCTCTTCGACGAGAAGCTCGGCGGCACCTTCCACCTCGCCCTGGGCGCCGCCTATCCCGAGACCGGAGGGACCAACCAGTCCGCCATCCACTGGGACCTGATCTGTGATCTGAAAGAAGGAGAGATCGTGGTGGATGGCGAGGTCCTCTATCGGGATGGGAAGTTCATGATCGGATAACCTCCTGCTTCCGGTGGAAGGGGATGGCCGGGATGACCATCGAGATCCGTGGGATTCGGGTGGATCCCCGGTTGCTGGAGCCCCGGCCGGTGCAGCGGTGCGGCCCCGCCTACTGCCGGGGGCGCTGCTGCGCCTATGGGGTGTGGGTGCGGGTGGAGCAGCGGGATGAGATCCTCCGCCACGCCGAGCTCGTCCAGCGGGTCCTGCCGCCGGACCGCCGGGATCCGAGCCGCTGGTTCGATCCGGAGCCCGAATGGGATGACACGCCGCCCGCGGGTTACTGGGTGGGGACCACGGTCATCGAAAACCCCAACCATCCGGTCGGTCAGTCGTGCATCTTCCTGCTGGACGACGGCCGCTGCGGCCTGCAGGTGGCGGCCGTAGAGGCCGGCATGCATCCTTGGGCCCTCAAGCCCTTCCACTGCGCCCTCTACCCCCTCACCCTGTGGGAAGGTCAGCTGATCCTGGATGACGAGAACGAGCTCTACGCGGAGGCCTCCTGCCAGCAGCCCGCCGAGACGGCCCGTCCGCTGTTTCTGGTCTTCGATCAGGAGGTGAAGTGGGTGCTGGGGGAGGAGGGCTTTCAGACCCTTCTGGATCTGTATCGCGCCCGTTATGGAGCCGAAGGATCTCCTGAGTCTGGAAGCGTATGATTATGAGCTGCCGCCCGACCGCATCGCCCAGGAGCCCGTCGAGCCTCGGGACGCCTCGCGGCTGATGGTGGTGGACCGGGCGACCGGGAGGATCGAGCACCGGATCTTCCGCGAGATCGTAGCGTATCTGCGGCCGGGGGATCTGCTGGTGTTCAACGACACCCGGGTGATCCCGGCCCGCCTGTTCGCCATGAAGCCTACCGGCGGTCGGGTGGAGCTCCTGCTGGTGCGGCGGGTGGCGGCGGATCGCTGGTGGGCGATGGTGCGGGGTCGGGGCGTCCGCCCGGGCCTGCGCTTGCAGCTGCTCTCCGGCAACCAGCCCATCGATCTCCACGCCGAGGTGGAGGCCGAGGGCGAGGGTCCGCTCCGCCTGCTCCGCTTCTCGGTCCCTCCGGAGGGCTGGCTGGAACGGCTGGGCGTGATCCCCCTCCCCCCTTACATCCGAAAGCCCCTCCACGACCCGGAGCGCTACCAGACCGTCTATGCCCGGGCGCCCGGCTCCGTGGCCGCCCCGACGGCCGGGCTGCACTTCACCCCCGAGCTCCTGGCCCGCCTGCGGGAGCACGGCGTCCGCTTCGCCTTCGTCACCCTCCACATCAGTCTGGACACCTTCCGTCCCATCGAGACCCCGGATGTCCGGGAGCACAAGCTGCACCGGGAGTGGTGCATCTTGTCCCCGGAGACGGCGGAGCAGATCAACCGGACCCGGCTGGAGGGCGGGCGCATCGTGGCGGTGGGCACCACCGTGGTGCGGGTCCTGGAGACCGCCGCCCGTTACGGCCTGGGTTGCTCCCCGGAGGATGTCTGCCCCTGGCGGACGGTGGGGCCTTTCGAGGGGGAGACCGATCTTTACATCTATCCCGGGTTCACCTTCCGCGCCGTCGACGCCCTCATCACCAACTTCCATCTCCCTCGCTCCACGCTGCTCCTGCTGGTGGCTGCCTTCATGGGCTATGATCTCATGCGCCGGGCCTATCAGACGGCCATCGCCGAAGGCTATCGGTTCTATTCCTTCGGCGACGCTATGCTGATCCTGTGAGCCTTGCCGCCATGCGCTGGCCGCCCTTGATCCCCGCGGTGTTCCTGCGACGTCTGAATCGCTTCGCGGTGGAGGTGCGCCTCGGCCGGCGCCGGACACAGGCCCATCTGCCCAACTCCGGCCGCCTGCACGAGCTGCTCATCCCGGGATACCCGATGTGGCTGGCCCGCCGGGAGGGCCCGCGGCGCACCCGCTACGATGTCCAGCTCGTGGCCCTCCCGGACGGCACCTTGGTCTCCGCGGACGCCCGGGTTCCCAATGCCCTGTTCCGGGAGGCCTGGGCCGAAGGGCGGTTGGCGCCTTTCCGCCGCTACATCCGTCTGCTCCCGGAGCCCCCTCTGGGGGAGGGCCGGGTGGACTTCCGCCTGGAGGGTCCGGAGGGCCTGGCTTATGTGGAGGTGAAAAGCGTCACTCTGGTCGAGGATGGCTGCGGCCTCTTCCCGGATGCTCCCACGGAGCGGGGGCGGCGCCATCTCTCCGCGCTCCAGGCAGCCTACGCGGCGGGCGCCCAGGCCTTCATCGTCTTCATCGTGCAGCGGCCGGACGCCCGGGCCTTCCGCCCCCACGACGCGGCGGACCCCGCCTTCGGGCGGATGCTGCGGGCGGTCGTGGCCGGAGGGGTGCAGGCCCTGGCCTACCGGTGCACGGTCTCCATTGAGGAGATCCGGCTGGCCGAGGCCATCCCGGTGATCCTGTGAGGAAGTCGGGTCGATCAGGGAATCCGTCTGGAGGTCTGATTCCGTGTCGACGGAGCGCGCGCATCCATCCGGCGTCCCGGATCCTGCGGGGAAGCCCTATCGGGTTCGGGGCGTCTGGCTCGATCGCTTCCGATACCGCTGGTTCGGCATGCTGGAGGTGGAGGGGGAGGACGGGCGGCTTCGCCTGCCGATGACCGGGACCATCGCCCAGTGGTTCCGCCCGGGGGAGGAGGTGTGGGTGGCCCTGGGCGCAGGGGCGGATCCCCAGGCCCTGACCTTCGATGCCTACGCCCTGTGGCGTGCGGTCGACGGGGAGTGGATCCCGGTCTGGCCCATGTATCAGGCTTCCTTCGTCCTGGAACGCTCCTCCCCGCTTTCGACGGCGCCTCTGTATCGCTATGCCGTGCGGGCCCGGGAGGCCGGCCTGGAGTCGGACTTCGAGGCCATCGTCGATCTGGAGCAGCATCACTATGCCTCTGAGGCCGAGATCCTGGCCCGCTGGTGGTGCCCGGAGGATCGGATCTGGGCGGAGGCCAACGCCCGGCCCCAGTGCCCCCGCTGTCGCCGCCCCATGCGCTTCGGCGACCTCAAGGACGCCACCCGGGCCTCCCGCTTTCTGGTGTTGACCCTGGAGGAGCGCATGCCTTATGAGCCCCTTTACATCGGATACGTGCGGATCGATCCGCCGATCCCTCTGATGCACCGCCGCCTGCCCGATGGCTCCGTCCAGCCCCATTTTCGGCAGGCCATCTTCCCCCCCGAATGGTTCGAGCCTCCCTTCTGGCCGGAGCGCTATGAAGAGGAGCTGCAGCGGGAGCGGCCGGAGCTCACCCCCTTCGACCTGTGGTGGGAATCCCAGGAGATCGCCCTGCGGGTCTGCGATACCCGGGTGGCCCGCCTGGCGCGGGTGGTGGTCCATCCGGATTACCGGGCGGATGGGTTGGGGCAGCTGGCCTTGCGAGCCGCCATCGCCTGGATCCGGGAGCGGCGGATCCCGGAGATGCGTCGTCCCAAGGTGCTTCTGGAAACCATCGCTCAGATGGCCCGTTACAACCCGTTTATGGAGCGGGCGGGCTTCCGCTATCTCGGCGACACCGCCTCCGGGCGGCCGGTGCTGGTCTACCCGCTAACGGAGGAGGCGCAGCCTTACCTGGAGCGGTTCTATGAAACCGACCCGGTCGCCCGGGCCCATCGCGGGCGGCTCTACCGTCCGGCCTTCCGGCCGGTGGAGCCGCTGGCCGGCCCTATTCGCCTGCGGCATGTGACCTATCGCTATGAAAGCCTTCTGCGCCTGGCCGGGGTGGCGCGCCCGGTGCAGGAGGTGCTGGAGGCCTTTGGCGTTCAGGAGCGGGCGATCCAGAAGATCGTGCTGAAGGATGTATCCCTGACCATCCACCCCCAACAGGTGGTGGCATTGATTGGCGCGTCCGGGGCGGGGAAAACCACCTTGCTGCGCTTGCTGCTGGGGGCGGCGGCCCGGCGGGGGGAGGCCCCGCTGCCCCGTGGGGCGATCCGCGCCCTGTATGCCCTGCAGGCGGGGAGCATCGAGGTGCCGGAGAACATCCGGGCGGCCGCGTATCTGCCGGGCGAGGTGGAGCCGGAGTTCGGGGAGGAGACCCTGCTGGAAGCCCTGTATCGGCGGACAGGGGATGAGGTGCTGGCCATCGAGGTCCTGAACGTGGCGGGGATCGCCGACGCGGTGCTCTACCGGGCGCGCTTCTCCGAGCTCTCCACCGGGCAGAAGGAGCGGGCGCGGATCGCCTACCTGCTGGCGGCGCGGCCGAACCTGCTGCTCATCGACGAGTTCGCCGCCCATCTGGATCCGGCGATGGCGCTGCGGGTGGCCCGTAAGGTGGCGGCTCTGTGCCGTGCCCACGGCATCACCCTGATCGCCGCCACTCACCGCCCGGAGGTCCTCCAGGGCCTGGAGCCCGACCTCACTGTCCTCATCGGCTATGGTCTCTTTCGGGTCCTCCCGCGCTCCGGAGAACCGGAGGCGCCAGCCGGGTGAGGGAATCCCCGCATTTCGTTCACCTTCGAGCCGATGCGCTGGGCACAGGTGGGGCTGAACCTGGCTTTTGCAGGACTCACCCTGCTTCTGTTCGGGGGGCATTGCGCGCAGCTCCTCTCCAGGCCCGCGCCGCCTGGATCGCTTGGATCCTCGGACTGGTGCTGGTGGGGCTGATCACCCCGCCTGGATTCCAGAGCCTGGCTGGGCTGCCGGAGCCCTTACGGGGATGGCTTCGAGGCCTTCGGGTGGATGCGTATCTGGTGCAGGCGGCGGCCTTCCCGCTGAGGATCGGCGTGCTGTCCCTGTGGCGCCGCTTACAGTCTCGCTCCTGAGGGTGGGATGTGGATGGATGAAACGGGGGGCAGCTCCACAGCGATGGGGGATTCCCGCCAGCCACCCCCTGCGATCCGATAGCGGATCCTCGCCGGGTGCGGAGCGCGAGGGGCGCTCTCCTACAGGCTGCTGAGCCCAATCCCCTCGCGCTCCGGCGTCTCCGGATGCCGCGCTAACACTCGCTGTAGCCGCAGTTGTAGCAGGTCCGGCATCCCTCCTGTTCCAGCAGGGTGGCCTCCCCGCACTGGGGGCAGATGTCCCCCACCGGCCCCATGGCCCTCGGCTCCTCCTGGCCGGGATGGGGTTCTGATAACGGGAGGGCGGGCTGGACCGCAGGGGCGGGGGCGGCGGGGAGCTCCAGGCCCCGCTCGGCCAGATACTCCGCCAGCACCCGGGCGATGCCGTCGGGGAGGCTGCGAACCCGCTCCGGTCCGAAGCCCAGGGCGCGCCCCCCGCCGATGCCCTGGAGCTGGTCCACCACCTGGCGCAGCCGCTCGGCCGGGGGCACAGGCGAAGGCAGCCGCAGCAGCAGGGAGATCAGCCGCCCGATGGCCTCCGCCACCGCCGCGATGTCCGAGCCGGCCTTCCCCACGTTCAGGAACACCTCGAAGGGCTGGCCCTCCCCGTTCTCGTTCAGGGTGATGAAGGCCGTCCCCACCGGCGTGGCGATGCGATAGGTCACGCCCGCGAGCTTCTGGGGCCGGGGGCGCACCGTCGGGCCCACCGGTTGCGGCAGCGTCGGCTGAGCGGGAACCATCGCGGCCTCCTTCTGCTCCTTCTTGGCCTTGGTCTCCAGGGTCTCCAGGACTTCTTTCTGGCGGGAGCCGGCGACGTATACGGTAAGCCCTTTGCAGCCCAGCTTCCAAGCCATCATATAGGCCCGCTCGACGTCCTCCACGGTGGCGGTGGCGGGGAAGTTGATGGTATTGTGATTGCACAGGCCGTTGGCGATGAAGGTGTGGGAGTCGGGCACGTAGAGATCGAAGACCTCGGCGAAATCGCTCTCCACCCGCTCCACCTCCACGAAGAAGCGATCCTCCCGGTCTTCTTCGAAGAAGGCGCGGGCGTAAGGATGGGCGACATCGTGGAAGTGGGTGTAAATCGCTTGGGTGGTTTCCCGATCGAGGCGATGTCCCTTCAACAGGGCGACACGAGCTCGCTGGTAAGCAATCCTGTCCTCTGGATACAAACTACGCAGGGAACGAGAGGACGATTCCTGCATCGCCCGGAGGGCTGTGGTGAGCGTGGATGGCATGAGCTCCGAGTAGTTAAACAGGCGATGCCGGCGCCCCTCATGCCGCCTGCTCAGGCGCTGGGCTTTCCATGGCTCCTCAAACTCCAGGAACTCCGCCAGGCGCTCTAAGGCCTTTCCGGAGACCGTCAGACCCCAGGCATGGGGGCCTGAGCGGTGGAGGCGGGAAAGGACGCCCAGGTTCAGGAACAAGGCTTGGAGCTGGCGGATCAGGGTCAGGCTGGACAGGGTGATCCCGAACATCCGCCCGTCCTGGCTCATAAAGGCGTCCTGCAACAGTCCCTTCAGGAAGGCTTTGATCTCCTCCCGGCTGCCTTTCAGAACACAGAGCGGGATGATCTTGTTCCGAGCCCCGGCCTTCATGCCCAGGTCGTTCAGCAGCCAGTGCCGGAGGGCCCTGGAGTTCACCTGCAGCGTGTAAACCTCCCGGCGCTTGTCCTTCAGGATATGCCCCTTCAAGCCAAAGAGGTCCTCGAAAAGACGAGCCAATCCCTCCAGGAGCTTCCGGCTGTGGTGAGCGATCGTAACGCCGTTTGCGGTGATGCTGCCCTCCGAGGTGATCCACCCCAGCACATAAGCCAGGTCCGGCGACATCCGCTCCGGCCAGCGAACCGGCTTGGAGCGCGTCCGGTAGGCTCCCGAATACGGGGGCAGAGGCTGTCCCGCGGGCCCGAACTGTTGCTGTCCGACATAGAGGACGACCAGGTCCCCCGGTTGCAGCTCATCCAGCCGACGGAAGCAAATCCGGCCGTCCGGGCCCAGGACATGGACGCGATGGTTCGGCGTTCCGGCGATCTGGTAGCCATACGCCAGATGGATCCGCCGGATCTCCCGGCGTCCGCCGTAGTAGAAGGCCGCCGCCCGTTTGATCCCATAGGGGGTGACCACATCCAGGTCCAACGGCTCGAACTGATCCGGCAGGCGCATGGGGGAGATCTCCGCGATCGGAAGGAGGCCCTGGGCGGTCAGGACCATGGTGTCGCCTGTGACGCATTTGCTGATGCTGTTGTCGATAAACGCCTGGATGCTGGCCTGCATCCACACGTGTTCTTCGGGGGTGAGGTCCTGGGCGACCACGAAGGTGTGGCGGATCCAGTCCGGGAGCTCCTGGATGTGCTGGCAGGTGCCCTTGCGCAGGACCTCCTCGATGATCCGGGCGCGGGTCTCCTCGTCGAGGCCGGCCTCTTTGAGGGCGCGCATGAAGAGGGGGCTGACGTAGCGCAGCTCCAGGCGCCCTTCGGCCTCGTGGACGTAACGGATGTAGGCCAGGGCGAAGACCGGCTCGCACCCATAGCCCTCGCAGCCGGCGACGGTGGAGAGGGTACCGGTCGGCGCGACGGTTGTTTGAGCGGCGTTGCGGATGCCGTGACGGCGGATCCCCTCCACGATGGCGTTCCAGTCGAGTGGGGGTCGACCCCAGTCGCGGGTGTAGGGCTTGAGGGGCTTCGGGGGCTCCCACTTCAGGTCCTCGGGATCATAGATGCTGCCCCGGATGGCCGGGAAGGGCCCCCGCTCCCGGGCCAGCTCGATGCTGGTCCGCATCGCGTGATAGCGGATGAACTCCGCGATCTGGGCGGCGAACTCTTGGCCCTCCTCGGAGCCGTAGCGGATCCGCAGGTGATACATCAGATCCGCCAGCCCCATGAAGCCCAGGCCGATGCGGCGGGTCTTGAAGGCAGCCTCCTTCAGCTGAGGGACGGCGGGCACATACTGGTTGACCTGGACCACGTTGTCCAGGAAGCGGGTGGCCCACTCCACCGTCTCCCGCAGCTTCTCCCAGTCCACCTCCGCCTTGCCGTTCACGTATTTCACGTGGCGGGCCAGGTTCACGGAGCCCAGACAGCAGTTTTCATAAGGCCCCAACCACTGTTCACCGCATCCCCGGGAGACATAGCCTTCCGTGATCCAGGTGTCGCTTCGGGGCTCGTAGAGGTCATAAACCGTTTCGTATCCAGCGAACTCAATCTTCACCACCTGGGCGGCCCAGTTCCCGCCGGTGAAGTTGCAGCGTAGGGCGGCCTCTTCCAGCCGCCGCCTCTTCTCCGGATGGCTGAGTCGGATTTGTTCAATAAACCGTCCCAAGCTGGCCCCGGAGATCACCACCTCATATTTGGGTCGATCATGGCGGATCTCCCGGCCGTTCAGGGCATGCCGCTTGCGAACGGTTCGATGGATGCGGGCATGGATTCCGAACATGAGCAGGATCAGCCGAACCTGACGGGCCAGCTCCTCACTGGAGGTGTGGAAACGAAGAAGAGGATGGTTAGAGGAGAGATCCACGCTTCCATCCGTGCTGAACAACCCATCCAAAAGCCCTTCCAGGAACTCACGGTTGCTGTTGATGTAAACCAGAGGCAAGCGCTTCTCCGGGCTCCGCGCGAGGGGCAGAAGGAGCGTGCGCACCCAGTCCGCAATGACAGGACCCGGCTCGGGATCCATCATCATGGAGCGGGAACCTGGATTGACATAGGTCGCGAAATGGGTGGCTCCCAGCTTCTGAAAGGCCTCCTGCACCACCGCGTTCCATTCTTCCTCATCGGCGTGGGTGCTGACACGGACCACATTGGGGAAGAGGGCGCGCTCGGTATAGCACCCATCTCCGACCAGCACACCGATCAGGAACCCGAACTCCCGATCGCTGAGATGAGGCGGCTTGTCCGGGACGGGGTTATTCGGCATTCGGGCTGGGAACACCCGGACCCAATCGCCCGGCTTCAGCTGATCCACCCGACGAGGCTCATAAAACTTCGTCCGGGAATCCCGGACGTGGAACTGATGGGCCGCGGTGACCTTGATCACGCCTCCGTCAGACAGGAAAACACGATATACAGGGCGCTGCTCATAGACTTCAATACGCTCCACCCGACCGGTCCCCAGAACGGTGCAGATCTCATCACCGACTCGGATCTCCGCCGCATACCGCCAGCCCTGCGGGGTGGCCACCAGCGTGTCCCCAGTCACACAAGGGTTTGTAGCTTCCAGCGTATAGAGATGCGGGACCGGGTTCGAGCGGTTGGCGGTGTCCAGGAAGAGGACGCCGGGCTCGCCGTTGTGGTGGGCCTGGGTCGCGATCTTGCGGAAGAGGTCCCGGGCCCGCACGCGCTTGTAGACCCGAATGGGGATGCCCGCCCGCTCGGCGTCCTCCAGGGTCCCCCGGAAGTTGCGATACGCGGGGTGCAGCACATCCGGGAAGCGCAGCTCCCACTCCTCGTCGTTCTCCACCGCCCGCATGAAGGCGTCGGTGATGCCCACCGAGATGTTGAAGTTGGTGATGGCGTTCTCGTCCGTTTTACAGGTGATGAACTCCTCGATGTCCGGGTGGTCCACCCGCAACACCGCCATGTTGGCGCCCCGGCGCGTTCCGCCCTGCGCGATCTCCCCGAAGGCGCGATCGTAGACCCGCAGGAAGCCCACCGGGCCGGTGGCGCGGCCCATGGAGGAGAAGACTACGGCGTTCTTGGGGCGCAGGCGGGAGAAGGAGAAGCCGTTGCCGCCGCCGGTCTGCTGGATCAGCGCCGCATCCCGCAGCGTCTGGAAGATCCCTCCCGGGATCTTTCCCATGTCGTCTTCAAGGGGGAGGACAAAACAATTATGAACTACAACACCTTCTACAACGTAAGTGTGATCTTCTTCTACTTCACAGTTATAAACATATCCTTCGTAATAAATTTCGTCTATGTTTTCTATTTCGAAGTAAACGTGTTCTTCGTCCCGTAACACCCTATTATTTGACACTCCGGCGTCTGGGAGATGGATCCCGAAAGCCTTTTCAATTAATCGTCGAGATCGGAGAGGAGGCATGATGATCTGAGCAGCCTCACGGGCATTTGGAGTCACATAAGCGGTATCTACGCCACGAATCGATGCTTCATATCCCAATCGAAGCAAAATTTGCCACGTCTGAAAGATAAGAGTCGGGTTGCTTAACGTGAGTCGGAATGCCCTGAATAATTTGGCGGATTTCCTCCCATTAATCAGATACGCTTTCTCGCTGTAAAATCCGTCTCCTCGAAATAGACCTGTTAGAAACTCTTCTTGAAGATCAAAATTGGCATATTGCATCCAAATAGGGATGCGTTTGTTGTAGGAATGTCGACCAAATTGAGTAAAGAACCACTGGGCAAGAGCTCGATTATATAAATCAATGTGAACCCAGTTTCCCCTTGAAGAATTCATAATAGGTGTAAATCCTAAAATGCTACTCAATATATTCGAGACATCGGCATGATATTCCTTTTCTTTGATGGAAAAAGTGAACCGCACATATTCAAGATCTGGACCAAGTGTTCCCTCAGCCACGTAGTATCCACAAAGTCGTGCAACCTCGGAGCTAAGTGGGATATGGCGTGGGATCCAGCGAGCTTGGCGGCCGGAATTTTGATAAGCAGCCGGTCGACGAACCCGAATCGTGGTAGGGGTGCTCTGGACTTCGAGATCTTCCCCAGAGAGGGTCTCCGCTAAATCGAAGGAGGGTGTAGGAAGAATGCCTTTCGGAAAGCCGATGGCAACGCGATCTCCGGGACGGAGATCTGCGGCCATCACCCATCCCCGAGGAGTCAGAAAAGGATGCTCCGGGGTTGCTTCGATCCTCCGGCCGATTCGTCGCACTTTGATGATCCGCAACGGCCCCCGATAAAATCGTCGAGACGTCTGCAGGACCGGCTGGTAGCGGCCTCGATGAGTCAGAACGCGATCACCGGGCTGTAGGTCGGCGATCCGTTTGAGTCCATGCTCTGTTATCACCCGTATTTCCGGCGTGAAACACGCCGCCAGCTGCCCCAGCGGGGTGCCGGCGCCGGTGAAGGTAGGGGAGTTGGGGAGGAAGCGGAGGGAGGTGAGCAGCTGGTAGAACCGCTCCTCCCACAGGGCCGGATCGCCGCCCAGCTCCTTCTCGGCCTCGGCGATGGCCCGGGCCACCCGGCGGAACATCTGGGGGATCGTCTCGACGGGACGGCCGTCCGGCCCCTTGCGCAGATACCGCCGCTCCAGAACGATGCGGCCGTTCTCTGTTAAGGGGATCTCCTCCTCCGGGTTGGCCTCATCCACTCGGATCTCCCAGCGCGTCGTCATGGCCGCCTCCTTCCGGTGGGATGGATTCGAAGTGCTCCACGGATCACGCGTGTAGCGCCATCCATGAGATTCCGTCCCTCGTTCGCCCTGAGCGCCGAACCCGCGCGTCCCAACGGAAATCGGAATACGCTTCTGCCTGCATGACGGTTAACCTCCCACCTCCCGTCCCGCCTCCTGCCGGAACACAGGGAACGCCATATATGGCGGTGACTATGTGTTTGAATCCCATATATGGTGGATCCCGGAGCACAGCGGGATCCTGGGTGTGGCTTCCGTTCGGTTGGGATGTGGCAGGGCCCGAGGGGTGGGCGCGTTCAGGCCGGGCCGGCCGGGGAGGGGGCGCCTTCCCGGGCTCGGGCCTCCAGGAGGCTATCGATCTCCCGGCGGATGCTTTCCAGGTCGCTTAGTCCAAGATAGACGATGGCATAGCGGATGTAGGCGATCTCGTCCAGCTCCTTTAACCCGGCGATCACCATGTCGCCGATCTGCCGGCTGGGGATCTCCGGCTTGCCCATGGCCTGGATGCGGGCCTCGATGCGCTCCACCAGCCGCTCCAGGGCCTCCGCCGGGATGGGCCGCTTGGCGCAGGCGATCTGGATCCCCCGCAACAGCTTCTCCCGATCGAAAGGCTCCCGCCGTCCATCCCGCTTGATGACCATGGGCGCCAGATGGATCGGACGCTCGATGGTGGTGAACCGGCGCAGACACCGGGGGCACTCCCGACGGCGCCGCACCGCCCGCCGCTCCGCCTCCGGCGTGGTATCGATCACCCGCGTCTCCTCGCTCCCGCAGAAGGGACAACGCACGTCGGGAACCCCCAGATCTTGGGTAAGATGGCCGGAGCCCCGCCACATCTTCCGGCCTCAAGCGGGCTTCCATCATAGCATAGCTGGGTCGGCCTGTCAAGGGGGATGGGCTGCGCCGGGGGCGCGTTCCCGGCCGGCCCTTTCCTTGATATCCGCTCCCGAGGGATGGGAGGAGGATCCCCCTCCCGGGGATGTACATCGGAGGATCGGGGGACGCCGGGGAGGGGCTGAGATCTCGGCGTGGTCCACCCCTCGTTGCGGGGCTTGTCGGTTCTTCTGGATGGATCCGGGCGCTGGGGATCCGTTCCCGGCGGATGGATCTTGGGGATGTGGGGTGGAGTCAGAGGGGACCGGTCGGGTCACCCTCATTGCGCGTTGAGGTGCGTCCCAAAATCGTAGGACAACTGCTTGCAGTTGTCCTACAAGGCGGCCAGGCCCGACAAAATCGGGACACACCCGCGTTGGGGGTGATGTTGTCAGGATCATACGGGGCGGCTATAATGTCCCTCTGCATGCGGATCGCGGCGAAGATCGGCCATCGGCACGCTTGCGAACCCCGTGGCCACCTGGGGACGGAGATCCGGAAGAGGCCAGCGGGGCGATCGGGACGGGGTCCTCCAGGATCCTGATCGTCGCCATCATGAAGCCATTCGGGGCAAATCTCGGTGGAGAGGGAATCGGGATGAGTGATCTGATCCTTCAGCAGCTGGAGCGGGAATGGATCGCTGGGCGGCCGGTCCCGGAGCTCCGGCCGGGCGATGTGGTGCGCGTGCACCTGCGGGTGCGAGAGGGCGATAAGGAGCGGGTGCAGGTTTTTCAGGGGACGGTGATCCGCATCCGGGGCAGCGGCACCGGCCGCACTTTCACCGTGCGCCGCATCGCCGCCCACGGCATTGGGGTGGAGCGCACCTTTCCCCTGTATTCCCCGCGCATCGACCACATCGAGGTCGTGCGCCACTCCCGGGTCCGCCGCGCCCGGCTGTATTATCTGCGGGAGCGGTTCGGCAAGGCGGCCCGCTTGAAGGAGCGCCTGATCGCCGCCCCTGAGGCCGCGGAACTCCCCCCCGAAGCGCCTGAGGCCCCCGAGGAAGCCGGCGCGTAGCCCCTCCTCTCAACCGGCATCTTGCGATCGAGCGCATGCCGCCGGGGCGGATGGGAAGAGAAGCTTCCATCCGCCCTTTTCGGCGTCTTTTTCCTGAGAGGGACGGAGAGCCGCCCGGACCACCGGCTATCATTTAATTGGGAGCGCATGTTCGGGAGAGGCCATCGGACGGCCTCCCGCTCCAGGGATTCCGCGCGAAGGAGCCGGGATGCTCGCCCGTCTGTGGAGCTGCGCCCTGATCGGGCTGAAAGGGGAGCCTGTGGCGGTGGAGGTGGACGTCAGCCGTGGGCAGCCGGGGTTCACCATCGTCGGGCTGCCGGACGCGGCGGTTCAGGAGGCGCGGGAGCGGGTGCGCTCAGCGATCCGCTATGCCGGCCTGTCCTTCCCGCTGGCCCGCATCGTGGTCAACCTGGCGCCGGCGGACCTGCGCAAGGAGGGCCCTTCTTATGATCTCCCCATCGCCCTGGGGGTGCTGATCGCCTCCGAGCAGCTCCCCCTGAACGCCGTGGAAGCGGCCATGGTGGTGGGAGAGCTGGGGCTGGACGGGTCGGTGCGCCATGTGCCGGGGGCCCTGGTGATGGCCGCCCTGGCCCGGGAGATGGGCATCCGCCGCCTCTTCGTCCCCGCCGCAGACGCCCCGGAGGCCGCCCTGGTGCCGGAGATCGAGATCTACCCCGTGGCCTCCTTGCGGGAGCTGGTGGATCACCTGCTCGGGCAGCGTCCGATTCCGACGCAGCCGCCCACGCCGCTGGATCGCTGGATCGACACGCCTCCCGCGGTGGACTTCGCGGACATCAAGGGGCAGGAGCACGCGAAGCGGGCCCTGGAGGTGGCGGCGGCCGGCAACCACAATGTGCTGATGATCGGCCCGCCCGGGACCGGGAAGACGTTGCTGGCCCGGGCCCTCCCCGGGATCCTCCCCCGCCTCTCCCTGGAGGAGGCGCTGGAGGTGACCCGCATCTACAGCGTCGCGGACCTTCTTTCCTCGGAGTTCCCTCTGATCCGCCAGCGTCCCTTCCGGGCGCCCCATCACACCATCAGCCATGCTGGCCTGGTAGGCGGGGGGCGTTTTCCTCGCCCAGGGGAGATCTCCCTGGCTCACCGAGGGGTGCTCTTCCTGGACGAGCTGCCGGAGTTCGATCTGCGCGCTTTGGAGGTGCTGCGTCAGCCCCTGGAGGACAAGCGAGTGGTGATCAGCCGGGCCGCCGGGACCCTGGAGTTCCCGGCGGCGTTCATGTTGGTGGCGGCCATGAACCCGTGCCCATGCGGCTACTACGGCGATCCCATCAAGCCCTGCACTTGTTCCCCGGCCATGGTCGCCCGTTACCAGAAACGCCTCAGCGGGCCGCTGCTGGATCGCATCGATATCCAGATCGAGGTCCCGCGGGTGGAGTATGAGAAGCTGTCCGACGACCGGCGGGGTGAGCCTTCGGCACAGATCCGGGAGCGGGTGGAACGCGCCCGGGCCCTCCAACGCCTGCGCTTCCACGGAACCGGAGTGACGTGCAACGCGGAGATGGGGCCCGGGCACATCCGCGCGTATTGTCCGATGGAGCCCCAGGCCCAGGCCCTGTTGCGGGCGGCGATGCAGCAATTGCACCTTTCCGCCCGGGCTTATCATCGGGTTCTGAAGGTGGCCCGCACCATCGCGGACCTGGAGGGCTCGGAGATCCTGCAAGCCCATCACATCGCCGAGGCCCTGCAGTATCGTCCCCGCTGGCCGATGGCCGGCGCGTGAGCCCGCCGGATCGCAGTGCTTCAGAGCGGAGCGGTTGCCATGACGATCCCCGGACGCCCGGATTTCTGGGGGAAGCTCTGGAATGCACAACGGCAGCGGCGGACCCGCCTGGGCCTTGCCCTGGCGGTGTGGCGGGATCGGATGCCGGCGCCGATGTTGCCGGTGGATGACCCGGTCTTCCCCTTCGCCCGAGCCATCCTGGAGGAAGTCGAGCCGTGGATCTGCGCCTGCGCCGTCCCGCTGATCCCCTTCCTGGCCGAGGGCGCGGCCGGGATGGTGGCGATGGAGCGTCTGATCCGCTATCTCCCCGACGATCTGCCCATCCTGCTGGACGCCCGGTGGCGGGATCCGGCTTCGGCGGGCGCGTATCTCCGGGCCGCCTTTGAGGTGTGGGGAGCGGACGCGGTGACGGTGGCTCCCGAGCTCCCGGCGGAGGCAGTCCCCCAAGGGGCTGCCAACGGGGCGATCTTCTGGTGGGCTCGGGAGGCGCCGGAGGCCGAGATCGCCGGCCGCCACGCCCGTGCCGCCCGCGCCCGTGGCCTGCTGGCGGGCCTCGCATACAGCACCCCGCTCTCCGTCCCCGAGGACCTCCGATGGGTCGCCCTGGAGGTCCAGGATCCCGCGGACCTTTCCAGGATGGCCGGAGGGCCGCCGCCGGCGGTGGTGTTTGTGGGGGAGCCGATCCTCTACGCCTCCCGACGCATGGATTTCCGGGAGGCCGCCCGCCGGGCTGCGGAGCGCTGGGCGCAGCAGCTGGCCGCCTGGCTTCCGGTTGACGCGCCGGACCCACAGGGGGAGCGGAGGGCGTCTGGATAATCGGGTGCATCCCACCTATGCCTTGGTCATCGGGTTCCTGAAGGTAGGGGCGACCGGCCGGTCGCCCCTACCTTCACGCGAATGATGAGGGGACACCAGGGGATGAATGAGCGGGATGAATCTCCATCTCCGGGATCGATCCGCGGGATGAAGCGGGCCCTGCGCGCCCGATGGCTCGCCGAGCGGGAGGCGTTGCCTCCGGAGATCGTCGCCGCCGCCAGCGCGGCGGTCCGCGCGCACCTGGAGGCATGGCCTCCCTTTGCACAGGCCCATACGGTGCTGACGTATATGGCCTTCCGGAACGAGATCGATCTGACACCGCTGCTCGACCGCCACCCCACGAAGCAATGGGTCCTCCCCCGGATCGCCCCTTCCCGGGAGCTATCGCTCCATCTGTATCAGCCGGGCGCTCTGGAGCGGCATCCTTACGGCATGCTGGAGCCGACGCCGGAGTGCCCCGCGGTGGCCCCGGAGGCGATCGAGCTGGCCCTCATCCCGGGGGTGGCGTTCGATCGCCGGGGCTTCCGGCTGGGATACGGCGGCGGGTATTTCGACCGCCTCCTCCCACGTCTTCGAGGGATCACCGTCGGGGTCACTTACGCCCGCTTCGTGGTGGATGCGCTCCCCCACACCGCTCAGGACAGCCGGGTGCAGTGGATCCTGACGGAGGCCGGCTGGCTCCGGGCGGAGGACTGACGGACGGGGGGCGCTCCGATGTCCGCGGAGTTGCTGCTCGGAGTCGGGATGGGGTTGGCGCTGAGCGGGGCGAGCGCCATGGTCCCCGGTCTGCACCCTTACAATCTGGTGGCGGCCCTTCTGTTCACCCTTCAGGAGCGAAAAGGGATCCTTCCGGCCGACGGCGGGCTGGGGCTGGGCATCGGGGTGGCGGTGGGTTACGCGTTCTTCCACTTGGCCCCGGCGGTGTTCTATCAAACCCCGGACGAAGGGACCATGGGGATCCTGTTGCCGGCTCAGAAGGCCCTCCGGGAGGGATGGGGGCAGGAGGCGGTGCAATGGGCCAGATGGGGGGCGTGGGGAGCCGTGATGGTCCTGCTGCTCTCGGCGCCCCTCTGGCCTCGGGGATGGGCGGCGCTGCGGGCGGTGCTGGTGCCGCACGTGGGCTGGATCCTGCTGGCCCTCAGCGCCTTCCTGTTGCTTTCGGAATGGCCGTGGGGCGCCGAGCGGCTGCCCACGCCGGGCCGGCGTCTGATGGCGGTCTGGGCGCGGCTCGGCGCCGGGGTGGTCACCTTCACTCTTTCCGGAGCGTTGGGCTTTCTCCTGCTCGCCCGGAACCCTCTCACCGGTCCCCTGGCGCGTCAGCCGTTGATCCCCGCCTTCCTGGGGCTGTTCGCGGTCCCCGGCCTGCTGCAGGCGATGACAGGTGGGCGGCCGGCTCCCCCACGCCCCTCGGGCGAGGCCCTTTCGTTCGGGGTCTGGGCGCGGGGGGTGGGAGCCGGGTTGCTGGGGGGTGTATTCGCGGTGCTTTTCCCGGGGGTGACGGCGGGGATCGGGGGGCTACTGGCGGGTCACGCCACGGCCCAGCGGGATGATCGCGCCTTCCTGGTTGCCCAAGGGGCGGCCCGAGCTTTCTACAGCGTCGGCGTCTTCTGGCTGCTTCTCCTGCCGGACGCCCCCGCGCCGCGGGGTGGTCTGGGGACGATGCTGGCCCCCTGGGCCGGGCCGGCGACGCCGGACCGTTATCGCGCAGCGGTCCTGGCCACCGCGCTGGCGGCGGCGCTGGCCTTCCTACTGATGGAGCCCCTCACCTGGGGGATGAGCCGCTGGTCCGCCTCCCGAGCCTGGCGCGGGGTTTACGCGGCGGCACTGGCCCTGATCGTCCTCAGCATCGCAGGGTTAGGGGGGATCCCGGGACTCGCGGTCCTGCTCGCCGCCTCTGGCATCGGCCTGCTTCCCTCCCTCACCGGCAGCCGTCGCCTGAACACCCTGGGGGTGATCCTGGTGCCCCTCACCCTGCGCCGTCTGGGGCTGGAGGATGCGGCGTGGCGCATACTGGGCGTGTAACCCGGGGTCATTCCCTTCGGTGTTGTTGGGATTGTCAAGTAGGGGCGCAGCGCCGCTGCACCCCTATCTCCCCGCGCCGTGTCCCGGTGTCGGGGGATGTAAGGATGTAGATGTAGGGGCGAAAAAATTTTTCGCCCCTACCCCTGGGAAGGTCATTCGGCCAGGGCGGGGGATCAGGCCGCTTCGGAGTGGATGCGGTAACGGCAGGCCGGATCCCCGTGGATGATGCAGGAGACCCGCTCCGTCGGCGCCCCGAGCAGCTCCTCCATCAGGGCGGCGTCCAGGGCGCAAAGCCCCTCCTGTTCCCGGGCGACCTCCAGGTAGGGGCAGTTGCGGATCTCCAGCCAGGCCGGGCCGTTGGTCGCGGGCTCGATCCGGGCCAGGTAGCCCTTCGAGTTAAGGAAGGAAACGACGGCGGCGAGCCGGGCCGGACCGGCCAGTCCCTGGAGGGCGGCCTCCTCGCTGATGCGTCGGGCGATCTGACGGACCTCCGCCGTCGAGAGGGCGACCGGGAGGAGATGGCGGACGAGCCCTTCGTAGTTCCGTGGGAAGAGACGGTTGGCGGCCTCGGTGAGGGTGAAGACCAGGCGAGGACGCCCGCGGCCGTTGCGGTGGGTGCGGACCTCCCGGATCAGGCCCTCGGCGCGCAGGACGCGGAGGTGATGCCGGACGGTGACGGCGCGGAGGCCCAGCCGTGTGGCCAGCTCGACAGCGGTGGCTTCTCCTCGTTCCCGCAGGATCTGAAGGATACGAGACCTCGTGGCCTGCATCGGCCACCTCCGGAGTCAGGGAAGCCTGTGCCTCCCCTAAGATCTCCGCCATCGCCGTCCATCCCCGCTGGCCCCTCTATCTCCAGCATAACCGATCCCGGGAAAAATGTCAATGGAGCTGACCCAATCATGGGCTGCTGGTTGTCCACGGGGGCTGGGAAGGCGGTCATTGTCTCTCAAAAACGCTTCCCGGCTCTGAATTTATGGGTTTCCCATTGACGGAGCGATCGGGGCTGGCTACAATTCTATCTGTGTTGGTGAGGGGTTTCAGTGAAGAAGGCGCTCGATGAACTTCGCGGAGGGAGGTGGGATGCTGGCCAAACGCATCGCCGTGATCGTGGGCGGGCTGATCATCGGGATCGCCCTGGATCTGTGTGTCCTGGCCCTCTATGCGATCCCCCCTGCCAAATACGGCTGGATTTATCATCTGGGCACGGCGCTCCCGCTGGCCCTGGCAGCGATGATCGTGCTGGATGCGGTGCTGAAGACGGAGATGCTCCCATAGGCGTGGGGCTAAGGGGAAGCGCCGGGCTTTCGACCGCTGAATCCGACTTCCTGACGCGAGCCGGAGGAGAAGGGGTTGCCGGTTCGCAAGCCGGGATCCGAAAACGGATGAGGGGCGGGGAAAGATCCCCGCCCCTCATCTCCTTCAGGGCTTCGGCGTTTCCGCTCAGAGCAAACCGGCGGCCCGCAGGGCCTTGAGCGTCGTCCGCCGGCTCTTGCGCAGCTTGGCCGCCTTCTTGCGCTTGCGGATCACGCTGGGCGGCTCGTAGTAGCGCCGGCGGCGGAGCTCCGAAAGCAACTTGTCGGCCTGGATCTGCTTGTTGAACCGCTTGAGGGCCGACTCGAAGGACTCCCCCTCCTCGATGACCACGCGCGCCAACCTTCCCACCCCCTTTCGTGTTCGGATCGATCTGCCTCACGCTTCCCATTATAGGGGAAGCGGCAGGGGATTGTCAATGGGCGTCGGCGCCTACCCGTGCATCAGGGTGATCAGCAGGGCGAGGACGAAGATCCCCAGGGCGGCCAAGGCCAGAAGTCGGTGGCGCCGCCAGAGGACCTCCCATGGGCTTTCGGGGGGCGCCCAGACCGCTGCGGGTGGGGAGGGCGGGGCCGTCCCCAGCAGCTCGGCCCGGAAGGCAGCGATGCTGGGAGGACGGTCATCCGGATGCAACGCCATGGCGTTCAGGATCGCCCGCTCCACCCGGGGGGAGATGCGCGGGTTGAGGGCGCGGGGCGGGATCAGGCTGTCCGGCTTCAGGAAACGTTGCCGTGCGTCCGGCGGGGGCGTGTTGGTCAACAGATGATAGAGCGTAGCTCCCAGGGCATAGATGTCCGAGCGGATATCCGTGTGTCCGACGTCCCCCCCATACTGCTCCAGCGGCGTGTAGGCCGCGGTGCCGCGCCCCTGCAGGACCGTGATGGTGCGGTCCTCATCCGGCGCCAGGAGTTTGACCAGGCCGAAGTCCACCAGCTTGATCCGGCCGTCGGGGGTCAGCTTGATGTTCGAGGGTTTGATGTCCCGGTGGACGATGGGCGGGTTCTGCCGGTGCAGGTAATCCAGGGCCTCGCACAGCTGCTCCGCCCAGCTCAGCACCGTCCGCTCGTCGAGGAAGCGGCCGCTCTCCCGGGCCTCGTCGATGAGCTCCCGCAGGTCCCGGCCGGGGACGAAATCCATCACCAGATAGTCGCGATCCCCTTCGGAGAAATAATCGGAGACCTTGGGGAGGTTGGGATGATCCAGCCGGGCCAGGACACTGGCCTCGCGATAGAACTGGGCGCGGGCCTGCTCCCGATAAGCGGGATCCGCCTCGAAGCCGAGCAGGATCTCCTTGATGGCGCAACGGCGTCCCTCCAGCAGCGTGTCCTCGGCTTCGTAGACGGCGCCCATCCCACCTCGTCCGATGGGGCGCAGGATGCGGTAGCGGCCGTGGAGCAACGTCCCCGGCTTGAGCATGGCGGTCCTCTTCCCCCACTCCAAAGCGCGCCCCGGCTGGGCGGCGGGCAGGATCCCGATTCCGGAGCGCTTTGCTTCATTTTAACCGAGGGGAGCCCGCGCCGTCGGGGAGGGGCTGCGGAAACATAAAGGATCGGGGAGGCCCCTCGCAGGACCTCCCCGACCTCGCCGGGATGGGACGCACTCGAACTTATGAGGCGGTGGGGCGCAGGATGGCCCGCAGAGCGGATTCGGGATCCGGGTAACGGAAGGTGAAGCCGGCCTCGAGCAAACGCTTGGGGAGCACGAACTGGCCGGTAAGCAGGAAGTCGGCCCCCTCCCCGAACAGCAGGCGCAGGGCGAAGGCGGGCACCGGCAGCCAGGAGGGGCGCCCTATCACCTTCCCCAGGATCCGGCAGAGCTCGGCGTTGCTGACCGGCTGGGGGGCGGTGAGGTTGTAGGGCCCCCGGGCCTCCGGGTTCTCCATCAGGAAGCGCGCCGCCTCCACCCAGTCATCCCGGTGGATCCAGGACCACCCTTGGCGGCCGTTCCCCAGGGGGCCGCCCAGGAAGAGGCGGAAGGGAAGGAGCAGGCGGGGCAGGGCGCCCCCATCCTTCGCCAGAACGATCCCGGTGCGCAGGATCACCCGGCGGACTCCCATGGCCTCCACGGGCTGCGTGCTGGCCTCCCAGTCCACGGCCAGGCGGGCCAGGAAATCGCTCCCTGGGGGATCCTCTTCCGTTAACCGCTCCTCGCCCCGGGGCCCGTAGTAACCCACGGCGGAGGCCTGAAGGACGACCTGGGGTTTCTCCCGGGCGGCGGCGATGGCCTCCACGATGGCGCGGCCGGCGTTCAGCCGGCTCTCGCGGATGCGACGCTTGGTGGCCTCGGTCCACCGCTGGCCGATGCTCTCCCCGGCCAGGTTGATGATCGCGAAGGCCCCCTCCACCAGATGCCCCCATCCCTCCGGGGTGCGCCCGTCCCAGCGCGCCCCCTGCACGCCGGGAGGCAGGCGCGCCGGCTCTGGTCGCCGGGAGAGGACGATCACCTCATCGCCCGCCTGGCGGAGCGCCTCCGCCAGGGCCCGGCCCAGCAATCCGGTCCCTCCGGTGATCAGCACGCGCATGCGATCCTCCTCAGGCGGAAGCTACGGCTGCAGGATAAGGACGCCCTCCGCATTCCGTTCTACTTCCTCCCTGGACCAGAGCATCGGGTGATACTCCCCCTTCAGCCAGAGCGGGATGAAGTCGTCGTAGTGGGGATGATAGGGCAGCCCGGACTGGCCGGTGGTGTGGATGAAGCGGCTGTCGGACCAGTTGGCGATGGAGGCGATGAAGCGGAGGGAGGGCAGGCTGCGGACGGCGAACCCTTTCTGGACATTGAACCCGATGTTGTTTACCGCCGCGCTGGTCCCGGGGGCCGGGTAGGGGCCGCGGTTGAAGATGGCCTCGACCAGCCCAATACCGGATTGTCCCAGGGTCCCGTGGACGAAGGTGGCCGTGTGGACCTTCCCCCAGGCCCAGGCGCGGGGATCCGGGCCGAGGCGCCCGCGCAGCTCAGCCACGGCCTGCTCGAAGGCCCGCCGCACGATGTCATCCCGGGTCTCCCGCTGCGGCGTGCGGAGATCGTCCCACCACGCCAGGTCCGGCTGGGCCAGCGCCCAGCGGGCCCAGTATCGGTTGTGGCTGCCCCCGGTCAGCAGCTCCCGCACAATCTCCTCACCCAGCTCGTCCACCCACGCTTCGTGAAGGAGATGCCGGAGGAAGGCCTCGAAGATCGTGGGGGCCGGGCTCTCCGGGGTGGCTCGGAAATCCCAGGCCCGCAGGAGATCCTGGGCCTGGCGGGCGAGAGGATCGGTAAACGAGACCTGGAGAACGTAGGGCGTGATGGCCTGGGCGGCCAGAGAGAAGGTGTCGTTCTGGATGGCGGCCATGTCTTCGATGGAGAGCCGGTCCTTCGCCCGGAGCAGATCCGTGATGCGCTGGGCCCGGTCCCCGTAATCCCACACGGCGGCCAGGAAGTAGGGATAGGCCGGATCCACCACCGCGTTGTTGGCGGTGACGATGAAGCCCTCCGGCGGGTCCAGCCGCCGGGGCATCTCCTCGTAGGGGACATATCCCGTCCACTCGTATTCGCCGGTCCAGCCCGGGACGGGCAACAGGCCGTCCCCCTTCGCCCGGATGGGGATGCGGCCGGTGGCCTGGTAGCCGATGTGGCCGTCTACATCCGCATAAACGAAGTTCTGGCCGGGGACGTCCCAGTCGGCCAGGGCGGCGTGGAACTCCTCCCAGTTCCGGGCGCGGTTCAGCCGCAGGAGTGCCCGCACGATTCCAGAGGGCTCCAGGGCGGTCCAGCGGAAGGCGTAGAGGGTCTGGGTGCGGGTCAGGGCTTCCACCACGTCGTTGATCACCGGGCCGTGCCGGGTGATCCGCACCGGGAGGAGAAGAGGCTCCGCCTGTCCGGCGATGCGGATCTCCTCGGTGATCACCCGGACGGGCTCCCACTTCCCTTGAAATTCGACCTCGAAGGGGTTCTGGGGGTTCGCCCGCTCCAGATAGAGGTCCTGGACATCGGGCCCTATGTTGGTCACGCCCCAGGCGATGCGGTCGTTGTGGCCGATCACGACGCCGGGGACGCCGGGGAAGGAGGCGCCGGCGACCCGGAGGGGGCATTCGGGGGTGACGGGCTCGCAGTGCAGGGCCACCTCATACCAGATGCTGGGCATCTGGATGCTCAGGTGCGGATCGTTGGCCAGGAGAGGCTTTCCGGTGACGGTGCGGGATCCGGCCACCACCCAGTTGTTGGACCCAATGTCCGGGGCATCCCCCAGGGTCATCCGCTGGAGGGAGCGGCCGATGTCCAGCAGTGCCCGCAGGGTTTCCTCTGGAACTTCGGCCACTGGCGTCGGGACAATGATCGGGCGGTCGGCGGGGTAGGGGAGGACGAGCTCCTTCAGGCGTTCCGCCCCGATCCGGTCGACGATACGGGCGTTGAGCAGCTCGTCGTCCCAGTTGCCCCCCAGGTCCCAGGCCATCACCTTGGCCCAGGCCACGGTGTGCAGGGGCTGCCAGGGCTCGATCTCCCAGCGGCGCCCGAACAGGCGGAAGAGGGTGAACTCCAGGGGCAGACGGTCTCGGTGGTGTTCCAGGTAAGCGTTCACCCCGGCCGCGTAGGCCTCGAGGATGGCCCGTTCCTCCGGGCCGAGGCGCTCCAGGTCCTGCTGGGCGGCCCGGTTCCAGCCCAGGGTGCGGATGAAGCGATCCTGGTTCAGGGTGGTCTTCCCCAGCATCTCCGAGAGGCGCCCGGTCCCGATGTGGCGCCAGAACTCCATCTGCCAGAAGCGGTCCTGGGCGTGGACGAAGCCCTGGGCCATGAACAGGTCGTGGAGGTTGGAGGCGTAGATGTGGGGCACTCCCCAGCGATCGCGGATGACGGTGACCGGGGCCCGCAGGCCGGGGAGGCGGAGGGTCCCGCGGGTCTGGGGGAAGGGCTGGCGGGAGGCCCGGTAGAAAGCGAGGGCGCCTCCGGCGAGGAAGAGCAGGATCAGGATCCCCAGGGCGATCCCGATCCAGAGCCGCATACGGCGGCGCATGGCGGCCTCCTGTGAGAGGTTCCCTCAGGTTCGGAGCCCGCCCCGGTAGCCTGTCCATCCCCGGGGCGGCACTTTTCTATCCTACACCCGGGTGGCCTTGGGCGTCGAATGAATTCGGCCTTGAGAGGCCTTTGGCCAGCGGTCGGCCTGCGCCGACCGAGAAAGCATCTTTTGCGTCGGTGGAGGCCGACGCCTGGCGCGCCAGCGCCTTGAGCGGCCGATTTCAATCGGCGGAGGCATTTGACACCCGTTTCGCGCCATGGGTATGATGCACAGCGAGACCGGCTTCGGGTGTACCTCTTCCCGAACCCGGACGGGGGAGCGATGGGATTGGAGCGCATCCGCAACTTTTGCATCATCGCCCACGTGGATCACGGCAAGACCACCCTGGCGGACCGGCTCCTGGAGCGCACCGGCACCATCCAGACGCGGGATGGGGTGGAGCTGGTGCTGGACTCCATGGATCTGGAGCGGGAGCGGGGGGTCACCATCAAGGCCTCGGCCGTCCGGATGCGCTACACGGCGCGGGACGGGCAGACCTACATCCTGAACCTGATCGACACGCCGGGCCACGTGGACTTTTCGTATGAGGTGGGCCGGGCCATGGCCGCCTGCGAGGGGGCGGTGCTGCTGGTGGACGCCACCCAGGGCATCGAGGCCCAGACCCTGGCCAACCTCTATCTGGCCCTGGAGCATGACCTGGTGATCATCCCGGTCGTGAACAAGATCGACCTGCCGGCGGCGCGGCCCGACGAGGTGGCCCGGGAGATCGCCGAGCTCATCGGTGTCCCCGAATCGGAGGTCCTCCGGATCTCCGCCAAATTGGGGATCGGCGTGGAGGAGGTCCTGGAGGCGGTGGTGCAGCGCGTCCCTCCCCCCCGGGGGGATCCGGAGGCCCCCCTTCAGGCCCTGATCTTCGACAGCCACTACGATCCCTACAAGGGCGTCATCGCCTACGTGCGGGTGGTCAACGGGACCGTCTCCATGGGGCGGAAGATCATGGTGATGTCCACCGGGGTGACCAGCGAGCCGGTGGAGATCGGGGTCTTCACCCCGGACTTCACTCCAACGGGCCGCCTGGAGGCCGGCGAGGTGGGTTACGTGGCCACGGGCCTGAAATCTGTGCGGGAGTGTCGGGTGGGGGATACCCTGACCACGACCGATCGCCCGGCCCCCGAGCCCCTTCCCGGGTTCCGCCCCCCCAAGCCCATGGTCTTCGCCAGCTTCTATCCCTCGGAGGGGGAGGATTACGAGCTGTTGCGGGAGGCCCTGGAGAAGCTGCAGCTCAACGACGCCGCCCTGGTCTTCCAGCCGGAAACCTCCCAGGCCCTGGGCTTCGGCTTTCGCTGCGGCTTCCTGGGGATGTTCCATATGGAGATCGTCCAGGAGCGCTTAGAGCGGGAGTATGGGCTGGACATCGTGGCCACCGCCCCCAGCGTGGAGTATGAGGTGGTGTTGCGGGACGGCTCGGTGAGGACCATCACCCGCCCTTCGGATCTCCCGGACGCCTCGTGGATCGAGGAGATCCGGGAGCCGTGGATGAAGGTCACCCTCATCACCCCGGCCGATTACATCGGGCCGGTGATGGATCTCATCACCTCGCGTCGGGGCGTCTATCAGAACATGACCTATCTGGATCCGCGGCGGGTGATGATCGAGGCCGAGGTCCCCCTGGCCGAGCTGCTCATCGATTTCTACGATGCCCTCAAGAGCCGCACCCGGGGCTACGCCTCCATGGATTACACCTTCATCGGGTATCGGGCGGGGGATCTGGTGAGGCTGGACCTCCTGGTGCACGGCCAGCCGGTGGACGCCCTGGCGCTGATCGTGCACCGGGATCAGGCGTATGCCAAGGGACGCGCCCTGGTGGAGAAGCTGCGGGAGGTGATCCCCCGCCAGCTGTTCGACGTGGCCATCCAGGCGGCGGTGGGCGGGCGGGTTATCGCCCGGGCCACCATTAAGGCCATGCGCAAAGACGTGCTGGCCAAGTGCTACGGGGGCGACGTCACCCGCAAGCGGAAGCTGCTGGAGAAGCAGAAGGAAGGGAAGAAGCGCCTCAAGATGATCGGCCGCGTGGAAGTCCCCCAGGAGGCCTTCCTGGCCGTCCTCCGGCTGGGCCGGGAGGCCTGAGCTGCCCTCCTCTGTTCTCTTTTCTTCCTTACCCTCCGATGTCCTTGCGCCTCCTCCACGAGCCCGGTCTGTTCCCAATTTGTTCCCACACCTCCCGTAGATTGGGGCCCGGGATGGCGAGAGGGGGCCCTTCCGTCTGTGCCCGAGCTCCATGCGGGGTATGGTTTCCCCCCTCCGATCCCTGGATCTCGCTGCCGATATGAGGTGGGCGATGTTCTGGCATCGAAGGCGACCGAACCATACGGGTAATGGCGTGCGGGGGAGGCGATCAGGGGCCGTGCGGGCCATCGTGGCCCTGCTCGCGCTGATGATGGGCGGGTGGTGGGGGCTTCCTCTCACGGGAGCCTCTAGCGGGCCGGCGGCCGTCTGCCGGGCCGCGGCCAGCGCCGCCGCGGCCGGAACCCGCTTCCAGCGGGTCTATACCCTCCCACCCTGGAGCCCCGGGCCGTTGGCGGCGGCAACCACCGCCGACGGCGGCTTCCTCCTCGCGGGGATCGCCGGGAACCCTTACAACACCTCGGACTTCTATCTGATGAAAACAGACGCCGCCGGGAATGTGCTGTGGAACCGCACCTACAACGTCCTGCAAAAAGACGGCGGTGGTCTTCCCCCCGAAGGAGGCCGCGCCCTTGATCTGGTTCCGACCCCGGACGGCGGCTTTCTGCTGGCCGGCAGCGCGTGTTGCTACGGGGGCAAAGCAGTTGCTGAGGTGCTCAAGATCGGTGCGTCTGGCGAGGTCCTGTGGAACAAGACCTATCGCTCGTCCTCGGGAAGCATCCACATCAGCATCCGTCGCGCCGTGACCACATCTGATGGCGACTTTCTTCTGATCGGGCACAGCGGCCTGGACGCAACTTCCTACAGAATGTTCGCCGCCAAGATCGGCCCGGACGGCACGCTCCGGTGGAGCCGCACATACGACGCCCTTGGCAACGCCCTCGACCTTCTCAGGGATGTGACTCCCACGCCAGATGGCGGAGCGCTGCTGGTGGGAGAAATGTTTCAAGCCGGCGTAGCCCTGGCCTTCAAGATCGACGCCGATGGGAACGTGGATTGGGCGCGGATGTATGGTCAACAGTTTAACGGCTTCATTACATGGGAACCCCACACAGTCGTACGGCTGCCCGGCGGCGACTTCGTGCTCGCCGGGTTCGGTGACGACCTCCGAGGACTGGGAGGGAGCGGCCCGTGGGTGCTGCGCGCCGACAGCAGCGGCAACCTGCGGTGGGCCGAGTTCGTGTCCCATTTTTTCCAGGGGATACGGGACACGGTTCCGCTGAGCGACGGTGACGTGCTGCTCGTGGGCGTCGCCTGGGAAGAAGACTTCCGGGACATGGCAGCTGCGAAGATGACCCCCGACGGGGTAGTCCAGTGGGGACGCCGCTACGGAAGGACATACGATGATAGCGCTGCCGCAGCCGCAGCCGCCCCCGACGGCGGCTTCTTGCTGGTGGGCTTGTCGTCCAACGTCAGTGGGGAAGACCAATACCTCGTTCGGGCCGATGCGACTGGGAGCAGCGGGTGTCTGGAGCAGGACCTTCCCACGAGGGTCACTCCCATCGATCTCAACACTTTGTTCATCGGCACGCCCACCGTCCAGGCGACGGATGTAGCTCTGGTGGTGGATGCGTTGTCCCCTTCCGTGGGGACGCTGGCTACCCAGAGCGCCATCCTCTGCAGCGACGCCATGGCCTGGCGGCTGTATTTGCCGCTGGTGCTCCGATAGGTGAGCTACTTCCTGGGCGACGATCTGCACAGGCACAAGAGCGGGCTTGCGGTGTATCGGGAGCTTTCCCTGGGAGAGGTGTGACCAGGGGTGGAGGTGCGCCTCAAGGCCAGCTAGAAGATCTGCCGCCCCCGGGGCGGATCTTTCCCGGGTGCGGGTGAGGCTTGCCGGCGCGAAGGCGCTTTCCCTTGTGGAGGACGGCCGGCGGGCGATCGAAACCGGCCTGGGAGAGGTCTTCCTTTCGGCGCCCAAAGCCTAGCAGGAGGGGGGTGAGCGAAAGGGAGTGCGGGTGCGCTACCGGCTTTTGGGGGTGACACCTAAACACCGCCGGCGGCGCGCAGCCAAGCAAAGGCGGCGG